>JBFYZU010000370.1:0-27068 GCA_041309365.1 Myxococcota bacterium | reverse complement strand
CTGACCGGGCGGATGCGGGCCCTGGCACATCTCGTGCTCGCCGAGTACATCGATGCGGCTCCGGTGACGAACCAGGACAAAAAGTCGCTCCTTTCGCAGGTCGCCGAGATTCCGGCCGACCGGACCCTGGCCCTCGTCCTTACCGAGTGGGAGCACCTGCTCGAGGGAGACGCAGATGCCAGGGTTTCAACGCTACGGAGATGGATCGAGAGCTCGAGGGACCCCCTCATGGTATCCCAACTCGGGCTGGAGCTCGCTTGCGCGGGCGGCACGGATCCGTCGGAAGCGATGCAGCTCATTCGCCAAGCCGTCCGGGGTGGCGCCGACTTCTTTCCCACCCTTCCAGAGGCCCTCAGACTGGGGTGTATTTCTGGCGATCTGGTGACCCCGGCGTTAATCGTGCTCGAGGAGGCAGGCCGGATCCTCGAAACCCCCGAGGCATCCCCCTCGGATCTGGCCCAGCGCTTCATCCTCGGCGGGCCGCTGGGGGCGCAGGAGGCCGCCGCGAGGCTTCTGCTGACGGCCAGGTTGCTCGTCGCTGCTTCTCCGGATGCGCGGCTCGACCCGTCCATCCTGGAGGCAGAGCACAAGCTTATGGACCATATCGACCCTGGAGTGCTCCTGTCCATGGGGCTCGATGGGATCGTGGTGGACGACCTGCTGGCCGCCGGCATGCACGACAGGCTCGTAGGCTACATCTCGGCGATCGGTGCCCCCACGGGCAACACGGATGCGGCCTGGAACCTCTGGAACCTGGCACGCGCAGCGCTGGGACGTGGCAACTTCGAGGAGGTAGCTTCCAGGCTCGGACAGATTCGCGCACTGGGTATGCACTCGAGGGTTCTGGACGCGCTGGAATCCCTGGGTGTCCCTTCGAGCCATCCCCAGCCGGCCGGCACGGCGGATCAGGATCCCGTCAGGGCCCTCATCGACGCGGATGCCTCGTCGGCGTCAAGAGGTGATGCCAGTGCTCTGGCTCAGATGCTGGCCAGCCTGGATTCCTTCGGACCAGGCATCGCCGATCTCGCCTATGCGGCCTCGCGGGTAGGCATGGACACCTTCCTTCGCAAGAGGGCCCTCGAGGCATGGTTCGAGGCCGGGCCCCCGCTCGAAGATCTCGCTCTTGTGGACGCCGCGAGATTGCACTCGATCGATCACCCTGCAGAGCAGTCGATCATCGAGACGGTCCTTCTGGCACCCGGAGCCTCTTCCTTCGCACGCTCCTTCTGCCTGATCGCCGCGTTGAGTCGCCTCGGCCCGGTGGGTCGCATGGCCGAAATCGCCCCGGGCATGCTGGAGCTCGCTCGTATCGCCCTTGGCGAGGCGCCGGGGGAGGAAGATGGACGTGCGGGGAGCATCGTCGAGTTCGTGGCAGGCCCGCCCTCGTCCGGATCCGGCGCCCGATTCGAAGGAGGAGCGCTGGGCGTGCACAGGTTGCTCGCAGACGCCTCGCGCCCCGATACCGTGGGGCGAGCAGCACAGGCGCTGCAGATCGATTCGGCCTTCGAGGGTCACGAGGATGCGAGGAACCTCGCGGCCCTCCTGGCAATCGAAACGGGTCTTACACCTCAGGACGCGAACCTCATTGCCGGATCCATCCTCGACGGCTCGCCCGATCTCGATCCCGCCACCAGGCTCATCATCTGCCTGAGGCTCGGCAGGTCGGACGCGATCATGGATGCCATGGCGGGCCTTGCAGACCGGATGGAGCCCGGCATGACGCGCTCCGCCGTGAACCTGCTGAAAGGACTGGCCACTGTCGCCAGGGGCGGGGACGTGGGAGCCGGGCTCGAAGCCGTCAGGATGGCACTCGACGACGATCCCTCGAGCGTGGAGGCCATGTTCGCGTTCGCATTCCTGGCCCCTGCTGCTGGCAGGTTCGAGGATCTCGGTGCGGCACTCGATGCACTCATCGCGCTGGGGCAGCAGGACGATCCCTGGGTGGTGACATGGCACCGGGAGAGGATGCTCCTGTCACTCGTGGTGCACCGTGACCTCGAAGCCGCACTTCAACACGCCGATGCAGTGCAGAAGGCACAGGCCGGCGATCCGATGGCGATCATCGTCCGCATGGCAGTTGCCGGTGCCAGGAGGGACCTTGCCGGGTTCGTCAGGGAGCTGGCAAGGCTCTCGCTCTGGTACGGTGATGCCGGCGACAAGGGCCGGCTGGCCTATCACCAGCTGCAGCTCGAGAGCATCGCGGCCGTCGGCGACAGGGGCGAGGGCCGTCTCGTCGCTCCCGACGTGGCCAACCTGTCTCACCTCGTGAGCACGGCTGCGCTCAATGGACCGGTGGATCTCACGGATGCGGGGGTGCAATCGGCATTGGACCAGGCGAGGTCTCTGAGGTCCATCCCGCACCGCGTCCGTGCCCTGGTGGAGCTGGCCGAGCTCGTCGAGGCCGCCGGGCAATCGTCGAAGGCTCTCGAGATCTTCATCGCTGCCCTCGATTGCGATTCCATGGAGCCTGCCGCCATCGAGGGAGTCATGAGACTGGCCCACGATCTCGAAGACCGCGCATCCCTGGCGAGGGCGTGCGAGGCCCGCGCATCGTTCACGTCCGACGTGAAATCTGCCGTCAAGCTTCTGGTGAGGGCGGCCGAGAGTTACTCACGCGACCCGGTCACGGCACAGAGGGCCGCCGATTGCTACCAGAGGGCAGCAGATCTAGACCCGTCCGACCCACGAAGCTTCACCGGCCTGCTGCGTGCCATGGAGCTCCGCGGAGATCTCGTGGGCCTCATCGATGTCATCGAGAGACGCGTGGCCTCCGCGCTGGATCCCGAGGAGATCGAGTCGCTGCAGCTCAAGCTCGCGGATCTCAAGCGCAAGAACAAGGACTTCGAGGGGGCGCTCCTGGCACTGGAAGATCTGCTGCTCGTGCAGCCGGGAAAGATCACGGCCCTGAAGATGAAGCTGGATCTCCTCCTGCAGATGCAGAGGTACGACCGGGCGCTGTCCGCTGCGGATTTCCTGCTCGAGCGCGTGTCGGACAAGGCATCGCGCGTGGCCGTGCTGCAGAAGTGCATCAGCGTGAGCCTCACCAGGATCCAGGATCTGCAGGCGGGGCTGAAGTACTGCCTCGCTCTCGTGAGCGAGGGTGGTGCGGATCAGGATCTCGCCAACAAGACCATGAGGCTCGCCCTGAGACTGGAACGCTGGGACGATGCAGCAGCGCTCCAGCAGACCATGGCCGATGCAGCCCACGATCCGAAGGAGCGAGTGGCCCTGCTGCTGAAGAAGGCCGAGATCCACCTGAGGTACGCGAAGGACGCCGCAGCCGCAGCCTCTGTGTACCGGCAGATCCTCGATCATGATCCCATGTCATGGGATGCGCTCGCCCGGTGGAACGCCTCGCTAGGGGCCACGGGCCTGGCACTCGAGGACGTCGAACCGTACCTGGATCGAGTCAAGCAACAGTTCGAAGAAAAACCGCTCCACATCGAGGCGCTCGTCTTTCTGGTCAAGGCCTATCGCATGCTGCGGATCCCCGCCGCTGCGCGTCACTACGACGCCGTTCTCAAGAGTCTGAGCGAGCCTGCAGAGGACGGTCCTTCGCCGCCGCGGACCTCCCTTGCTGGCATGCTGCCCGACATGCCTTCGAGCACCCTCGCTGTCGAGGATCTGGACTTTCTCCTCGGCAGGCACGGCGATTCCGCTTTCGTCGTGGGAGCCCTCTCCAACCTTGGTGACGGTGGGGCCATCCCGTTGCTCGCTTCAGAGGGTGAATTGCCGGCCGACCCGGAGAGTCGCCCCATGGAGCCGTCGTTGCCGGTCTCGAGGCAGTTACAAGCCTGGGCGAGCGCCCTCGGTATCGGCGGGCTCGATCTGCTTGTGGCGGACGGCCTCGAGGGCGGTGCCCGGATATCATCCGCTGGCAAGCTCGTGCTCGATGCCTCCATCGGCCACGTCATTCCCGGGCCCACGCTGTTTCGTGCGGGGGTCATGCTAGGCGCGCTGGCCATGAAGGCTCCGCTGGCCGCGATGCTGTCGCGTGATCGACTCCTGGAGGTCATCAAGGCAGGGTTCGTGGCATCCGGTGTTGATCCGGACAGGCTCATGCCCGCAGATGGTACGCTGGAGCTCGCCGAGCGACTGAGAATGGCCTGCACCGCAGGCTGCCTGAGCAGGCTCATGAGCTTTTCGGAGGTGGCTCCGTCGTCGGATGCATCGGCGATCGAGAGGGGGCTCTCTTCGATCGAAGCCGGCCTCCTGCGCGCGGGCCTGTTCGTTTCCGGGTCCCTGCCGGGACTCATCGCCTACAGACATGCATTCTTCGAGAGAAGCGAGGACATGACGGCGGATCAAGTACGCGAGTACGTGGAGCGAGACAGCACACTGTCCGCAGGCCTGGGGTTCTTGCTCGGAGAGCGGTTCGGCAGGCTGAGGCGTGGCCTCGGCCTCGAGTACTGATGAAGGATCACTGGATTGACTGACCCAAGGCACAGAGGTGACGGCGAGAGCACCGACGGGGGGTCCGACGCCCTGGAGATCGATTTCTCGGGTCCGGACTTGCAGCCTGGCCAGGATGCGGCGACGGATGCCAGTGCGGCAGACGCCGGTGACATGTGGGACGATCTCCCCGAGACGGAGGTGGACGAGGGAGAGTTGGACTCGGATTTCTTCAGGGACTTCGACGCCGCCGACGCAGAGGTCTACGACGGCATTCCGACCGACGAGGACATCGCGACGGAAGCCGCCAGGGGCGAGGTCGGGTCCGAGGATGACGTTACCATCGAGGAGGACGACGCCGAGATCGAGATCGAGGAGGGCGCCGCCACGTTCTTCGAGGACGAGGAGCACATCGGGTGGACCGCAGATCAGTGGACCGAATGCGCCGCCCGGCTTATCCGGGATGCGCGCGCACACGAGGACACGGCCCTGTCCGCCAGACTACTCGCCGAAGCGGCTCGCATCACCGAGGTGAGGCTCCACGACCCGCAGGAGGCACTGAAGCTCGCGCGTACGGCACATCAGCTCGATGCCCGTTGCCTCACGGCGATCCAGTGCCTGCGCAGACTCTCCATTGTCGCCGGGAATGCCCAGGATGCACTCGAGGCACTGGGCATCGAGCTGGAGATGGCCCAGGATGCCGTCGTGAAGGACAGGCTCGACGACCTGAAGAAAAAGATACTGCATTACGTTGCGTCCGGCGACACCGACGTCGGCAGCCTGTCTGGCGAGGACGCATACCATTCGATCTTGGCGCTCTGCGCGGCGCTCTCGTCCGGAGATGCCGCACGAGCCGCCGAGTCCGCCACTTCCGTGTGCGACGCGGCGACCGACTCGTTGTTCGTATCGACGCTCGGCTCCTCGTCAGGACTTCTTTCCGAGATCGGCGGCAACATCGACGATGCGCGCAGGGCCTACATGCGTGCGATGAGTGCCAGGGACGCGGACGCACAGGCGAGAACGGCGATGTGGCGGATGCACGTGCTCGCTCGCGAGTGGGCCGAGGCCGAGCGCGTCGTGCCATTCTCGAGCACGGCGCCGACGGGTCCTGTTTCCAGGGGAACGGATCTCATCCGTGCCCTTCTGGCCACCCTCGTACTCGATGACAGGGAAAAGACCCTCGACATCCTGGGAAGGTCTCCGGCGGGACAGCCCCAGCTCATCATGGGTCTGCTGGCTTGTGCTGCCGATCCTGTCAAGCTCGAGCAGAAAAGCCAGCGGCTCGTGCAGGTCCTCCCGGCAGGAACGCTCAGAAGTGTGCTCATGTACGCATCCGCCGGCAGGCAGGGGGACCCGGGATTGGAAGAACTCAGGGAGATCCTGGACCAGTCCCCGGGGTTCGCGCCTGCCTCCCTGCGCCTGATCTGGCGACTGGCCGGTCGGCAGGGCTCTGGTCACGAGCATCTCCTCGATGCCACCATCGAGGAAATGGCGGGTTTGCCCCGGACTTCCTGGCTCGTGTCCGAGGCCGCACTGTGTCTCCTGTCCGCTGGCAGGCGCGACCAGGCCCTGCGCGTCGTGAGCCGCTCGCTGGAGATGAGGCCCGACGATGAGCTGGCCGCGGCCGCCCTTCTCTCGGCCGTAGCCTGGGGTGCGCACGACCAGGCCCTCTCGCTCGTCGACTCGCTCGGCGTTGGATCTCCTGCCAGCGTCATCGGAGATGCACTTCGCCTGATCGAACGGCTGGCCCCAAGAAAGGGCGGCGAGCCATCGGCAGAGGTGAAGGATCCCCTCTTCGAGCTCTCCTGTGAGTCCCCTCTGTGGCCTCACGCGCTTGCCGAGGCGGTGGCCCTGGCATCGGCCGGGGGTCCGGCCGTCGATACGGCATTGCTCGAGGCCTCACTCGACGGTCCTCTGGCACGAAGCTGCGTGCCGGCCGTGCTGATGGGACTCATCTCGGGAATGGTCGCGGACTCGGAAAAGCGGGTGGCACTCGCAGAACGCATGCTGCGCATGGAACCGGGCCATTTGCCCGCCTTCGTCATGCTGAGGAGGGAACTGCTCGCCAGCGGCAAGGTGGATCTTTACGGACAGGTCCTCGAGGATTGGTGCGAGAGCGAGCGCGGGTACACGAGCGAGCACCTGGACGGTGAGCGTATCGCCCTCCTCTCGCTGGGAGCACGCTCGTCGCTCGGGGAGGACGAACTGGGCGTCAAGCTCGCCAGGAGCGGCGACGACGCGTTCTTGCCGCTGTTTCTGGTTGGCCTGGGTGCCTTTCCCGCCCTCGGGGCCGAAGCCGCCGAGAAGCTCGCGTCCGGAGCGGATCCGGCAGCGGCGGACAGGTGGTGGTTCGAGGCCGCACGGCGGTGGACCGGCGTGGATCCGCACAGGGCCTCGCGCGCCATCGAGCGCATCACGGACCCGGGGTGGAGCCGGGCTGCGGACAACCTGCGCGAGGCAGCAGCATGGAACTCGGGCCGCTGGGATGACGTGGCAGGGCAACTGCTCGCGGCCTACAAGCAGATCCCCGAGGGTGAGATCTCCGTGCCCATCATCTCCCGGATGGTATACGTGGATGGATTCCTCAAGGGTGAGACCTCAATGGCCCTGGCCGAGGCGGAGTCGTTGCTCGATGGCCAGATCTCTCCCGGCCTCTTCTGCCTCAGGTTCCTCTACACGCAGATGCTCGCGCAGGGACGCACGATCGATGCGGCGCGCGTTGCTGAGATCATGGCGCGCGCCTTACCGGGCTCCGACGAAGCATCGGCATTTGCATGGCTCGTGAGCAGGGTCTTCGACGACGACGCCAGGGTGCCCCGCGCCGACGCTCTGGTAAGGGAGGTGCTCGGGGCTCGAGCATCCGACCTGCCCCTTCTGTTTCTCGCGGATGCTCAGGCACGACGTCTCTCGAACAACGATCTTCGGATATCCGTGCTCTCGGAGCTCAGCGGTGCTCTCGATGACCCGAGGGAGCAGGGTGCGCTTTTGTGGGTGCTCGCCCTGATGCTTGCCGAGCGCGATCCCGAGAAGGCCTTCAGCGCGGCACGCGAGGCCTCAGACAGGCTCCCCACCAACCCTGCCGCGGCTCTCGTCGTGGAGCAGCTCGCCTCGCTGCGCGAGGACTGGGCCACGGCGGCCATGTTCGCACGTCAGGCCGGTTCCCTCACGAGGGAACCTGGCTTCGCCGTGGACGACCTGCTCCATGCAGGGGAGCTCTACAGGGACAGGCTGGGCGAGGGGGGATGGGCCGTGCAGTGCTTCGAGCAGGCCGTCACCCTGGATCCCTCGGACGACAGACCGTTCGAGGCGCTGAGGCAGCACTTCAGCGGCCTTGGCGACTGGGACCACGTGGCGACCCTGCTGGAGGAGAGGATCCTGTCGAGCGAGGATCCCAGGATGCGTCATGCGTTGCTTCGCAACCTGGGCACCGTCTACGAGCAGGCAGGACGCGTAGAGGAAGCCATAGCGAGCTTCAGGCGGATCCTTGCGGACGATCCCGAGGATGCCTCCTCGCTGGAGAGCCTGGGCGCACTCTGTATACGGACCAGGCAGTTCGAGGAGGCGGTGAACGTGTTGCAGGAGAGGGCGCTGCTTCCCATGACCCAGGAGCAGAAGGTCCACGTCTTCACGACCCTCGGAGGCCTGTACGTCGATCAGCTGCCCGACGATCGCAAGGCCGTGGTCTGCTTCGAGAAGGTGCTCCAGGAGAACGTCCAGGACCTGGACATCATCCGGCAGCTCGCTGGCCTGTACGAGAGGACGGGCGCATGGGAGAAGGGCCTGAGGATGGCCGAGATCATGTTCAATGCCTCCGAGGAGGAGGACGCCAAGGCAGAGTGGCTCGTCACGGCGGGCCGGCTCTGGCAGGATGGTGCCGGCGACATGCGCAAGGCCGAGCAGTCCTACGAGATGGCGCGAAAGCGGCTACCGGGGGCGTCCGAGCCCGTTGTGGCCCTCGTGAACCTCTACCGCAAGCAGGCGGATCGGCATGCCCTGAGCTTCCACATCGAACGCTCCATGGGCGACCTTCTGCACTTCGTGCGTGAAAATCCCGGCGACATGCACCTCTACCACACGGTGTTCGAGATCGCGCGCGCGACCGAGGATTCCCGCGCCATCCGGGTGGCTGGAACGCTGCTCGCGAGCCTGTTCGACCTGCATCCCGACGAGCAGCCCACTTTCGAACGCGCTGGTGGCCTCATGACGTGGCAACCGGGCGCCTGGCTCTCCGAACCTGGCACGGACGAGGTCATCGCCCCGGATTCGTTCACACCGAGCTTCAGGGTGCTCGTGAGCACGCTTCACGATGCGCTCATGAAGAGCGTCGACTACGATCCCAAGAGATTCGGCATCTCCCGTGGCACCCGGCTGCAGAAGAGGTATCCGCAGGACGTGGCACTTCTCGAGGATGTGGCCCGGAACATGGGCATCAAGCCTTTGCAAGTGCACCTGTCCGACCTGATCCCCAGCGTCCTGACTGTGCTGCCGGACAGCCCGCCCTTGCTCGTCATCGGTGAACCACTCTATCGCACACTCGACCAGGGCCAGAAGCGCTTCGCGTTCGCATGGGGATGCAAGCTCGACGTTGCAGGGCTCGTGCCTTTCATGAGCCAGGGCGAGGCTGGCCTCGCCGCTCTGTGGGTGGCGCTCATGCAGCAGTTCGAGCCCTCGTTCTTCATCTCGGGTGTGGATCCGGATCAGACGGTGAAGCTATCGGCATCGCTCAGGAAGAACTTGCCCCGGAAGGCCCGCGAGGAGCTCTTCGGGGCGGGGGTCGAATGCAGCGGCGACCAGCGCATCGACGTTTCCAGGCTCTACGCTGACTTTTCGAACCTGGCCGACAGGGCCGGCCTCTTGACCTGTGGCGACATCGCCGGCGCTCTGCAGTTCGTCTGGCTCGTGTCCTCGGGCGAGGAACCATTCAACTCGGACTACACGGCTGCGAGAGCTCTCGAGGAGTCCGGTGCCCTGCTGAAGCTCGTGGAATTCGTCATCTCCGGGCGGTTCGCCAGGGTCCTGCCTGGAGCCGAGTGACAAGAACGGTTCGAGCGGTCCTCGGGGGGAGCTTCGACCCTCCTCACCTCGCACATCTCGATGTCGTCCGTCTCGTGCTCGATTCTGGCATGGCATCCGGCGTCATCCTCGTTCCCTGCGTACGACACGCGCTCGGCAAGACGATGGCCCCCTATCGTCACAGGCTCGAGATGTGCCGCCTGCTCGTCCGGGAAGCGGGAGACGACGTGGAGGTTTCGGATATCGAGGAGAGGCTTGGGCTGTCTGGATTCACCATCGACACCCTCGAGGCGCTCTCGAAGGAGTTTTACGGGCAATCGCTCAGGCTCGTCGTGGGAGCCGATATCATGCACGAGCGAGATCGGTGGCACAGGTTCGATGACGTCCGCGCTCTCGCTCCGCTCATCGTGGTGGCGCGCCGCGGGCACGATGACGTGCATGTGGATCTTCCCGCGGTGAGCGACGTGAGCTCCACCCGTATTCGGGCCTGCATTGCGACCGGCGAACGGCCCGTGGGGCTCGTGCCGGAGGCCGTCCTCACCCACATCGAGCGCCACCGCCTCTACACGAGGTGAACCGCGCGGGCTGTCCGGCGGAGAGAGTGGGATTCGAACCCACGGTACACACGAGGCGTACACCAGATTTCGAGTCTGGCGCCTTCGACCACTCGGCCATCTCTCCGCGGCCCAATATCCGGTATCCGGTACTGGATTTCAAGTGGGCGCCCTGTGGCTTTCTGGATCCCTGCCGAGGCCATCGGGTATACAGGCTTCTGGACATGACCGCGAAAGGCACGCTCGTGGATGTCGCCAGGGTACACGCTGCCCTGTGCATCCTGGCTTTGTCACTGCTCGTCTCTCGTGGAGCTGGTGCAACGGACTTCCAGCTCACCGACGTGCGAGCCCTTGGCATGGGAGGCGCCTTGCGCGCGAGCGCCATCGGCACATCCGCCCTTTACCTCAATCCCGCGGGCCTCACCATGAGCAAGGCCTACCACATCGAAACGACCTACATGTTCGACGACAAGTACAAGATGCACTACTCGTGTGCGAGCGTCGTCGACTCGGTGACCTCCCAGCTGGGTATGGGGCTCGGCTACACGTTCCGGTGGGTCGGTAACGCCCTGGGTACCCAGGAAGTGCAAGCGCACAATCTCGCTGTTGCCCTGTCCTACGCCATCATCCCGCGCCTGAGCCTCGGGATCGGCGTGCACTTCATCAGGACCGAGGTCAATGCCAAGCACAAGCTGGCTGCCGGCACCGAGGCACCCGGCTACGGCGCCCTCAAGCAGGCCTCTTCCACGACGCCCCTTCTCGTCACGGCGCCCGGGGACAACCAGCACCCGTATGGACGCGATCTGAGCGCATTCTCGCTGGATGCGGGATTGACCCTTCGCATCATCGACAACATAGGGCTCGCGGTGGTGGGTTACAACCTGACCAACCTGAAGTCCCCGTTCGCCCCGATGATGCTCGGCATGGGGGTGTTCGGGCAGGTGGCCTTCATCCACGCGACCTTCGATGTCCTGGTCGACTGGGACAGCGCGAAGAAACTCTTCGGCAGCCGCAAGGCCGTGGCCGCGAGATACATGGCGGGTGTGGAGGCGTTTCTCGGTGATCATTACCCTCTCAGGGTAGGCTACTGCTACGACGACGTGACGACCTCGCACTCCATCCACTGGGGCCTCGGGTATATCGCGCGTCAAGGATCGGTGGAATCTGGATTCAGCTACGAGGTGAATCCAGGCAACGATGGACGGTCAGACTTCAGGTTCATGATCTCGCTCAAGTACTTCGCTTTTTGAGACCGACGTTTCAGTGTTGTCTCGCCACGGTCGAGCTGGATTTCAGATGTGCAAACACGCGAACGGGCGACGAGGCGCCAGAAGATGATATCCGTGCATCGAATCCTCATGATGTCGACCCGTTGCAGGCTGCCAGGTAACTGGTCGCCCGGTATCCGAAAGATGGCACGTTTCTTGTGAGTGAAGTCCAGTGGCTCGGACGAGTAGGTCCCCCCCCAACCTGACTCGCCGGGCCTTTTCTATTTCGGAGCACCGTGAAGGAAAGCTAAGCGATACGCGCAACCGGAGATGCATCACGGGAGGCCATTCTGGTGGGCAAGGTGCGATGAATCAGTAGTCTATGCGTGTATGGGCTTCAGGCCGTGGGTTCGACGCGTGCGTATTTGCGCTTGCCGATGTTGCCGTAGTGGACCTGTCCATCGACTAGGGCGAACAGCGTGAAGTCGCGGCCCATGCCCACGTTTCGTCCCGGATGGATGCGCGTGCCGAGTTGACGAACCAGAATGTTCCCGGCCCTGACCTTCTGCCCGCCGTACTTCTTCAGCCCGCGCCTCTGACCATGAGAGTCCCTGCCGTTGCGGGAACTCCCCGCTCCTTTCTTGTGAGCCATGGCTTCACCCCTCGATCTCGGTGATCTCGACCCGGGTCTGCAGCTGGCGATGTCCGCGCTTGACGCGGTACTTCTTGCGCCGCTTCATCTTGAACACAATGACCTTGTCGCCTTTGTGCTGGTCGATGATCCTGGCCGAGACCTTGGCTCCCTGCACCACGGGCGTTCCGATGCGCGCATCGCCTTGCCCGCCGAGCATGAGGACCCTGTCGAACACCAAGGTGTCGCCAGGTGCGCCGTCGAGTTTCTCGACGTCCAGACGCATGCCCTTCTCGACCCTGTACTGTTTGCCGCCGGTCTGTATTATCGCGTACATGATGACCGTTTCCTCGCCTGCGAGAGGGACGAGTTTATACACAATTGACCCCCTGCAGGCAAGAGCAGATAGCATGGTTTCCGGCAGTCACCCCTGGCCCTGGTTTCAGGCATGAATCCGGGACGTTTCAAGAACGCCCTCATCCACCTCTGTCTCGAGTACCTCGTGGCAGTGGGTCGCGCTCTTTCCCCATGGGCAGCTCGCACCGTGGGCGAGGCCCTCGGCTGGCTCGCCTTCTTGCTTCTTGCCAGACACAGGGAGAAGGCGGTGGGCCAGCTTCTCGAATGCTACGAGCAGGTCCTCGGCCTGCCCTCGGATGTCCCCGCCCTGAGACGACGGCGTGCGCGCGCTGCGGCAGCTTCCCTTTTCTGCAATCTGGGGCGGTGGTCGGCGGAACTGTGCTCGTTCGTCGATCGCCCCGAGCAGATAGGACGCAGGGTCGAGATACCGGCCAGGTCCTTGCGGGTCCTGGAGCGAGCCCGAAAGGACGGGCACGGCGTGCTCTTTCTCACTGGTCATTTCGGCAACTGGGAGCTCGTGGCCTGGGCCATGGCTGCAGCCGGTTACCGGGCTTGCGCCGTGGGCAGGCGTTCGTACCACGATGGTATCACCGACCTCGTGCATCACCTGCGCGAACGCGCCGGAGTGCACGTCATGTACCGGGAAGATCCCGGCCTCGCCCGCGAGCTTCTGGGAGCCTTGCACTCGGGCAGCCTCGTGGGCATCCTCGTGGATCCATCCACGGACATGCCCTCGCGCGATGTGCCCTTTCTCGGAAGGCCGGCACCCACCATGGAGGCGCCTGCCCGCCTCGCGCTCAGGCGAAGCGGGTCCGTGGTCTTTGGATGGTGTCTCGAGGGGCCGGGCGGGAAGCTGGTCGTGGAGGTCTGGCCCTTCGATCTCGACCGCGGGGTCTCGCTGGAGAATGCCATGAGGGCCATCAACCTGCACGTGGAGCGGGCCGTGATAGCCCGGCCCGATCACTGGATCTGGATGCATCCGAGATGGGAGCCCAGGCGGCGCTAGAGGCCTTCGAGCTTCTTCTTCGCCTTGTCGGAGAACGCGGGGACCGAGAGCAGCTTCTCGAGCATGGCTCTCGCCGTGGCCTTGTCTCCCACCAGGATGTACAGCTGTGCAGCTTCCCACATGGCCTGGTTGCGTCCTGCGTAGGCCGGCCAGCGGGCGAACAGGTTCTCGTAGTAGACCAGGGCCTTTTGCGCCTCGCCCTGGGCGGCCGTGCACTCCGCCAGCGTGTGGTAGACCTTGGCCTGGCTCGCTTGTGTGGATGCGGGGTCGTCCTTGAGCTTCTTGAGGATCGGGATGGCCTCGTCGCACTTCTTGTCCTTCTTGAGCCCCATGGCCTGGTCGAAGGGATCCTGGAAGACTGTCTGGTCGGTCGCCTCCACGGGCTTCTCGGCTTCCGTGGATCCGGTGGACGAAGAAGACGTGCCAAGAGAGCCCTTCTTCTTTTCCTTCTTCTCGGCCTTCTTTTTCTTCCAGCTCTCCCACAGCGAGGGTTTCTTCTTTGGTGTGGCCTCCTCGACATCCTTGACGGGCTCCGGCTCGGACATCGTGTCCTCTCCGGATTTCATCCCGCTTTCGACTCCATCCATGGGAGCCATGGATGCTCCTGCCGAAGCCGGAGGCGAGGGTGCTGGAGCCGTGCTGGGGGGAGGGGCGAGCTTGGCTGGTGGAGCCGCCACGGTCTTTGGGGCCACCGGTTCCGGCGCGTACCCGACGTCCGCCCCTGTCATTGCCGTCTTGGCTCCGGTGCCGCCTGCCGACTTGCTGTGGCCGCCCTCGGGGGTCGAGGAGGTCGACATCCCGCCCGCCGGCATCTCACCCGCCGCCTCGTCCATCGACTCCGTAACGGGCAGCTTCTTGTCCGCGATGGCCGCGAAGAGGTCCTGCTTTCCGGCCAGGGGGCTCGCGCTTCCCGTGTCCGCGCTGTCTTTCGCGCCGACCAGGCCGGCTGCGTCCTCGTCATCCGCCTCCGCCGATGGCTGGGCAGGCATCTTCGTCGCCACCTGCGACGAACTCAGGTTGTCGGCCACGACCTTCTCTGCAGCGGCGTTGCCGGTTGGCGTCATGGCCACGTCGGCCTGCTGTGCGAGTGTGACCGTGGTCTCGAGGCCTGGATCTTCTCGCGGCGTGACGGCCTTGTGGTCATGTGTCGATGACTGTTCGTGCTCTGTGGCCGGCGCGGGCGGTGCAGGCGCCGCTCTCTCCAGGCTCGGTGCAGGCGATGGGGTCTTCTCGTAGCGCTGCATCACGGACGGCTTGCCGCCCTCGAGCAGGTATGCCACGCCGGCCACCAGCAGCACGGCGAGCGCGGCCGCCATGGCAGGCCGGAGGATCCCTCCCTTGAGCAGCCGGGACAGCCACGACGCCTGCGTGGCCCGAGGCCCTGACGGTTCGACGTACGGCGTGGCTCTGTGGGAGAGCGCCGAGCGTGCCTCGCTCATCACCCTGGCCTCGAGCCCGGGCGGGATGTCGATCGTCCTTGCGGAGCGCATGAGCGAGCGGATGGAACGCAAGGACTCGAGCTCCTCGCGGCAATCCTCGCAGGTCTCGAGGTGCGAGGACAGCTCCTGGAGCGACCGTACGTCGAGCTCGCCGTAGAGCAGCTCTGTCATCCGTTCGCGGTTGGTCTCGCAGCCTGTCCGGTCCCTGGTCATGCGTCCTCCGGATGCAGGTCGCCGAGGAGCGAGCGGAGTCGCTCCAGGGCGTAGCGCATGCGGCTCTTCGCGGTGTTCTCCGAGCACCCGACGGATCTGGCCACCTCCTCGAACGAGAGCTCGGCGAATTCACGCAGCAAGAACACCTCCCTCTGGGACTCGGGGATCTCGGCGATGGCCGCCTCGATGCGTTCTCTGAGCTCACCGTCCATGGCCATGGCGTCCGTCGATGGGCTGTTTCCCGGCATCTTCTCCATGAGGGTCCGACCCTCCTCGCCTGGCCCCTGTGCGTCCAAAGACAGATGCCGCCTGATCTTGCGCTTCCGAAGCTCGTCGATGCACAGGTTCCTGGCCACGGAGTACAGGTACGTGGAAAACTTGGTTCCCCTGTCCAGATCGGGTGGGGATCGCACCACGCGCGAGAAGGCTTCCTGTGCCACCTCCTCGGCCAGCGACTCGTCCCTCAGCATCCTGTAGGCAAAGTTCACGAGCCCTCTCGCGTGCCGGCGAAACAGGACCCGGAACGACTCCGCGTTTCCTTCCAGGTAGCTGGCGAACAGGTCGTTGTCTGCCAGAGAGGATGCCATCGGGATCGTGCTTCCAGCAGCGGGTCGAGGAGTGTTCGATCCGACCCGACCGGTCCGGCATCCTACGATGAATCGCGCGATACATCCAGTGTCCCTTTCCGCGACCGGCTCGATGCCGTTCGTCTGTTCCATGATACGGGCGGCGGGACACCGGGGATCTTACCCGGGGCAGCCGCAGTTCCTCTTTCGATGCTGATCTGCAGGTCAAGCCCCTCGATCTGATTGGAGATTCCATGTCATGAAGGGGTAGTTGACACCTAATTCGTTTGATCCTATGAATTGAGGTCCCGAAGAAAGGCCAAGGGGGAAAGCATGCAGACTTTCCAGAGAAACAGTTCGCTCCTTGTCGCCATCACCTCGTTGACCATGCTGGCCGCGCCATTGTCGGCACAGGAAGAGGAGGCGATGGAAGAGACAACCGAGATAGAAGCAGAGGCCGATGCTCCCATTGCCGCCCCGGGAGACACGGGTGATGCCTCGGCTCCGGTCGATGCCGTCGCCCCGTCAGAGATGGGCGCGAAGTCGCTCAAGGTCCCGGACATCGTCAAGAAGATCAAGTCGCTGCAGCAGATGATCAAGCAATCTCAGCAGCGCATGGACGAGGTCGTGAGCATCGTGCTCAACACCTCGGAGACCAAGGGGGCCAAGGCGATCATCGCCCTGGCCAACAGCATGAGCGGTTCGTTCGTGCCAGTGCAGGCCGTTGTCACGCTGGACGGCGCACCCATCTTCAAGAAGTCCGACGATGATGGCATTCTCGAGAGCGGGGAGATGGAGGTCTTCAACGGCGCCATCCTGCCAGGTGAGCACACCCTGTCCGTGCTTCTCGTCTACCGCGGCGCCGGATACGGCATCTTCTCCTACTTGCAGGGCTACAAGTTCAAGGTGCGCAGCAGTACCAAGTTCAAGGTCAAGGAAGGCAAGGGCATCGACCTCAAGATCATCGGATACGAGAAGGGCGATCAGGACACCAAGATGGAGGATCGCCCGGCTATCAAGTACGTCCAGACGAAGATAGAGATAGATTGATTCGCTGACGTGGGAAGTGATCGTGGCCTGGGCTTGCCACCTTCGCACGGATGAGGTGACCATGATGATCAAGCTGAACACCGGGGTGCTGGTTGTACTGGCGTTGCTCGTCGTATCGAGTGCGGCGCGGGCGCAGGAGGGCTCGGAGGAGACGCCGATCGAGGGAGGCGACGAGAGCGTCACCGAGGGCACCACGCCCTCGCCCACCCTCGACTTCGAGACGGAGCTGGCTCTCAAGAAGAAGGCCGGAGCGTACTCGGTCCAGCTCAAGGATCTCGAGCAGAAGGTCAACCAGCTCAAGGAGCAGATCTTCAGGTCCAAGGCCAGGCTCAGCTTGCTGGCGGAGAAGGTCCTGGGTGGGCCTGCCGGGGCCGGTGCGCAGGCGCAGATCTTCTTCAACAACCAGATGGGAAGCTCTTTCAGGCTCACCAAGGCCGTGTTCGTGCTCGACGGCGCTCCCATCTACAACAAGACCAACGAGAAGGGGATTAAGGCCAAGAAGAAGGAGAAGATCAAGGTCTACGGCGGCGCGCTCGTGCCCGGAGAGCACACCCTGAGCGTGCACCTGGAGTTCAGCGGATTCGGCTACGGCTTCTTCTCGTACCTCAAGGGGTACAAGTTCAAGGTCAGGAGCGCCCATGCCTTCAGCGTGGACGCTGGCAAGAGCAAGACGCTCGTGGTCGTGAGCTTCGAGAAGGGCGGCATCACGACGCCTCTGGACGAGCGGCCAGCGCTCAAGTACGTCGAGCAGGTCGCGGCGCTGGGCGACTGACAGGCGAGCCATGATGAGAACCAAACGACACATCGCATCGGGAGCCCATCTTGCGTTGCCTGTACCGACGCTCGTTCTCTTTTTCGCCCTCGCCCTGTTCTCCTTCCGGGCAGGAGCCAAGAGCCTGGACGATATCGCGAAGGAAGTGACGAGCCTCAAGAGCGAGGCCTCGGGGTTGGCCCAGAGCTACCTCAAGGAGGAGGCTCTGGTCGCCAAGCTGAGCGTGGAGAAGCGTGTCACGGACGGGGAGCTGTACTTCCGGCTCGGGGACTTCCAGAGAGCGTCCGTGATCTTCCTGGACATTGTCGAGGAGTACCCGGACCACCCGGCCTACCCCAACGCGCTGTTCATGCTCGCGGAGAGCATGTTCAACTCCAAGGATTTCTACGGGGCACGGACGCGTTACATCGAGCTTCTGGAGCATGCAGGCGACATCTCGTACTCGCAGTACGAGGAGCCTTCCTTGGCACGCCTCCTCGAGATCTCGATGAGGCTCGAGGACTTCGAGGGGGTGGAGAAGTTCTTCTCCGCCATGGACAGCTCAAAGACGGCGACGGTCAACTCCATCATCAGCTACACGAAGGGCAAGTACTTCTTCTTCAAGGGCGAGTACGAGATCGCGCTGGGACATTTCCAGAAGGTCCTGCAGGCGGACGAGTACTGGGCGCAGAGCGTCTTTTTCATGGGCGTCATCCACAGCATGAAGAAGGACTACCAGGGAGCCACGGGGCTGTTCGAGCAGATCGCGGTCATGGACGCCGAGACGCCCAAGATGCGGCGCATCCGGGATCTCGCCAAGGTGAACCTGGGCAGGCTCTTCTACGAAACGGATCAGCTCGAGCGCGCCGCCGAGGAGTACGAGTCCATCCCGAAATCGTCCGAGCTGTTCGAGCTGGCGCTCTACGAGGTGGCCTGGGTCTACATCAAGATGGAGGACCCGACAAAGGCGGAGCGGTCGCTCGAGGTGCTCAGCATCTCGAATCCGGACTCGACCCTGATCCCAGAGGCACAGATCCTCCGCGGCAACCTGCTCCTTCGCAACGGCGAGTTCGACGAGGCCTTGAAAGTGTTCAAGGACGTCGACAAGCAGTTCGGGCCCGTGAAGGCCGAGCTCGAGTCCGTGCTCGCAGGTTTCGAGGATCCCGAGACGCACTTCAAGAAGCTCGTCACCGACAACCTTGAGACCTTCGACACCTCCACCTTCATGCCTTCCCTGGCGCTCAAGTGGGTCGAGTCCAATCCTGCCACGGAGCGCGGGCTGCAGGTCATCGAGGACCTCAATCTGTGCGAGCAGGTCCTCGACGAGAACATGCTCATCATCGACAAGATGAACACCGTGCTCGAGGGCGACACCAAGGTCAACGCCTTCCCCATGCTCAAGAGCGGCAAGAGCCGTGCCACGCAGATCGACAACCTGCTCGCTAAGATGTCGAAGGAGCTGTCCGAGTACGAGTCATCGCTTCTGCCCGAGGCGGCCAAGGGCGAGCTGGCCAAGATGGAGGCGGAGAGCAAGGATCTTTTGGTGCTGCTCGACGATCTGCCCACCTCGCCCGAGCAGGTGGAGGCGAGAGAGGCCGAGTCCAAGGAGCAGTACAAGGAGCTCTCGCGGGTCCTGGTGCTCCAGGAGGCCAAGGTGGATCAGCTGCAGGCAAAGATCGTGGCCACGGAGCTGTACCTCGAGGGCGTGGTCAAGGAGCAGATGGGCGTGATCCCGGCGGACATGCAGGCCGTGGTCACCGAGCTCGAGACGCAGAAGCTTGCGGTGCAGCAGTACAGGGACGAGATCCAGGAGATCGAGAATCTCATCGAGCTGGGCAAAGCCAAGATCGGCGTCGGCGACCAGAACGACAAGAACGACGAGATCGTGCGGCTCAAGTACGAGCAGTTCATGGCCAAGAAGAGAGCCCTGCTCAAGCAGTACGGCGTCAGCGGTGCGACCCTCGATGCGATCGATTCGATCTATGTCGACATGGAGCAGGTCCGGTCCATTCTGGAGTCGTTCAATGCCCAGCTCGAGACCATGGCGCTCAAGAAGACACAGGACCTCAAGGCGGACCTCGGCGAGGAGGTCCAGGTGCTCGAGCAGTACGAACAGACCCTAGGAGAACTCAACGGCGAGGCCACGGACGTGATGGCCAAGATCGCCCTCAAGAACTACCTGGACGTGAAAGACGAGTTTGACGATCTCGTGCTCAAGGCGGACGTGGGCATCATCGACGTGGCCTGGAGCCGCAAGGAGGAGCACCGCCACAGGGTCCAGTACCTGACCTCTGAGAGGCTCAACAAGATGCTGCTTTTGGACGACGAGTTCGGGGCAATCCTGCAGGAGGCCTCCTCCGACCTCGCCGAGCAGGAAGGTGAAGAGTGACCGTCGTGCGCAGCAGGGTGAAGACCATGACACGGACACAGCACGGCCCCAGGATCGCGCTCGTGGCGCTGGTGGCGATGGTCGGAGCACCGGGGATGTCGCGCGCCCAGGACGAGCCGGCCTCTGGCGATGTCGGTGAGACCTCAGTGGAGGATGCCGGCCCGGTGGATGGCATCGACCCCGTGGAGGATGCCGGCCCGGTGGACCCGACCTCGCTGGGATTGGGGATCACGTTCGGCGCAGCCAACCCCCCCGTCCCGGAGGAGGAGCAGATCCTCGAGTCCCTGAAAAAGGACTACGACATCTACCAGGAGGCGGCCCTCGAGTACCAGGTGCTCGTGAACAACATCCTCGAGGTGGAATACGAGAAGCGCAAGGTCCTGGTGGAGAAGGAGTACTCTGCGCTCATCGGCGAGGAGGAGAGGCTCGAGGACGAGGCGCGTCTCAGTGCAATCGAGTACTTCGAGGCTTTCCTCGAGAAGTACCCGAATCATCCTACCTACACGCCGGACGCCATGTTTCGGCTGTCGGAACTCTATTACGAGCAATCCTATGTCGAGTATGACGAGGCCACGGACGCGCTCGCCGAGGCCGAGGAGGAGTACAAGAAGCAGCTGGCCCTTTTCGAGGCGGGCAAGCTGACCACGGAACCGGTCAAGCCGGAGGCTCCCGTGCGCGAGTTCGCGCGCTCCACAGAGCTTTACGTGAAGCTCATCGAGCAGTTCCCGGACTACAGGAACATCGATGGCGTCTTCTACCTGCTCGGTTACTGCTACAACGAGATGGGCGAGTTCGATGCCGCTCTCTATGCCTGGCTGGGCCTGGTATGCGCCAACAAGGAGCCCTACTTTTCCGGCAAGGGTCTGGAAAGCCAGGAGGACGACGAAGAAAGCGACGAGGATCATCCTTCGGCGTCGATGTCGTCCGTCAGCAGCGCAGGAGTCGCAGACACAGAAGCGGTATTTGCGGTCGACGCCACCAGCCGCTACCAGGGCTGCGAGATCGTCAAGGAGGGCTCGAGGTTCTTCACGGAGACCTGGCTGAGGATCGGCGAGTACCATTTCGATTTCGACTACTCCGCGGACGGGCTCGCGAACGCCATCAGCGCCTACACCGAGGCCATCAAGGACGAGTCCAGCGACTTCTTCGACCTCGCCCTCTACAAGCTGGCCTGGAGCCACTGGCGGAACAACGACTACCTCACGGCCATCAGGTACTTCGTGCAGGTGGTGGAGTACTCCGACCGGAAGGCTGCCGAGACGGGCAAGAGCGGCTCCGAGCTCAGGCCCGAGGCCGTGCAGTACATCGCGTTCAGCTTCTGGGAGGCCGACTGGAACGGTGACATGATAGACGACGGCGTCCCCGGCCTCGACAGGCTGCGCGATCCCAAGTACATCGACCAGAGCCTCCCGTGGCTCAGCGAGGTGTACCTCGCATTGGGGTCCACGTACCTGGACGACAACCAGAACAACAGGGCCATCGAGGTCTACAAGGCCTATCTCGAGAACCCCCAGTGGGCCAACGCCCTGGAGGCGCCAGAAGTGGTCCAGAAGATCATCGAGGCCTACGACAAGGAGCAGAACGAGCAGGCCAAGATAGAGATGATCGCCAAGCTCTCCGAGTACGGCCCGGAGTCGGAGTGGGCGAAGATCAACAAGGATCACCCCCAGACCGTGCTCAAGGTCTCCAGCGCGGCACAGGATGCCCTCATGGCCACGGCCCTGAAGCATCACGAGACGGCACAGAACTTCAAGTCCGTGGGGATGTCGAAGACCGACCCGGCGGAGAAGGCCCAGTGGCTGGCCGACGCCAAGCTGCAGTACAAGCTCGCGGCGGACTCCTACAAGGAGTACCTCGGCCTGTACCCCAACACTCCCGACAGCTACGAGATGAACTACAATCTGGCCGAGGCCCTTTTCTGGAGCGGGAGCTACACGGAAGCCGCCGAACAGTACCTGGCCGTGCGGGACTCGCAGCTCGATAACAACAACCAGCGCGACGCGGCCGAGATGCTCATCCAGAGCTACCTCATGATCAAGCAGTCGGATACGACCCTTGACATCCGCTCGGAGCCTCCCGAGGTGAGCGTCGGGCCCGGCGGAACGCCCGGAGTGCCCACATACCCCATCCCCGAGGTGATGGAGAAGCTCATCGACGCGCAGCAGATGTACCTCAAACTCTTCCCATCGGACACCGACAACGCCCCGGCCTTCGCATTCCTCGCCGCAGAGACGAGCTTCAACTATGGCCACTGGGACGAGGCCAGGACGCAGTACCAGAAGATCTACGACACGTACTGCTACAACGACATCATCGCGGTCTACGCCTGGACCAACCTTACGTTCATGGCCGCCAAGCTCGAGGACATCGGCGAGTCCGAGAGTCTCGCGCTCATGCAGAAGGAGAAGCAGTGCACTCCGGTCGAGATCCCGGAGGACAAGAAGCAGGAGTGGGCCGATGCCATCGCCGGCGCCAACACCAAGGCCGCCGACATCATCATCGCCAAGGAAGCCAAGGACATCATGGACACCTTCTTCAGGGCGCAGGAGGAGAACGATCCGGCCCTGTGGGAGGAGGCGGCCCAGGGACTGCTCAAGCTCTACGACCGCGAACCGACGGGCAAGGAGGCCGACAAGATACTGTGGAACGCGGTGCTCGCCTACGAGAGCTGCAACAAGCCGCAGTCCGCCCTCAAGGTGGTCACAAAGCTCGTCGAGAACCACCCCGAGAGCGAGTTCATGGGCGACGCCCTGTTCAAGCTGGCGCTCAACGCCTTCAACTCCTTCGACTACGAGCAGAGCCTGACGCAGTTCAAGATCATCGCCGACGATGCCAGGTTCAAGGACTCGCCGCACCGCGAGCCAGCCATTCAGAATACGGCACTCATCTTCGAGAACAAGCAGAAGTACACGCAGGCCGCCGAGTACTGGAAGAAGTACGGCGACTTCACCAAGGACAAGAAGAAGGCCATGGACGCGGCCTGGCGTGCGGCCAAGTGCTACGTGAAGAACGGCAACTGGAGCCAGGTCGAATCCGAGATGAAGTCCTTCGTGACCAAGTTCTCGGGTGTCAAGGAGGCTGCCGAGCTTCGGGTGGAGGCCCGCTGGTACATCGCGCTGTCGTTCAAGGAGCGCAAGAAGCCCACGGACTTCAAGAAGTCTCTTCCGGCCGTGGTGGAGGCTTACAAGGACTGGGCCAAACAGGGCGAGACGGATCCGACGGCCAAGGCCACGGACTACGCCGCAGAGGCCAAGTTCCTGCTCGTCGAGAACGAGCTTCCCACCCTCGAGAAGTTCACGCTGCACGTGGACAAGCCGGCTGAGAAGGTCCTCAAGGAGATCGAGGATCTCAAGGTGATCCGGGACAAGATCATCGATCAGTACAACGAGGTGAAGAACTACGGCTCCAAGTCCTGGACCGTGGCCGCCCTGTTCCGGATCGGCTACTGCTACGACATGCACGCGAAGATCATCATCGAGTCGCCCATCCCCAAGTCGCTGGACAAGCTCCCGGACGACATCAAGTGGGATGCCATCGACGCTTACCAGCAGCAGATCAACTCGCTGGTGTTCCCCATCGAGGACTCGGCCAAGCTGGGCTACGAGAATGCGTACAAGGTCAGCCAGGTGGCAGGGGTGATGAACACGTGGACCGAGCTGACCCTCGAGAGGCTCAACGCGTATGACCCTGACAACTACCCGCTGTACAAGAAAGGGCAGGTCAAGGACATGGGCCTGTTCTACCTCATGCCATCGATGGACCTCTCGGCACCTGGAGCGGCCGGGACGGGCGAAGAGGCCTCGCCGGCCGGGGAAGGTGGGTGAGCCATGACCGTATTCAACGAGATCAGGTACCAATGCGTCGTTCTTCTCGCTGCCCTGCTCGTCTTCGGTGCTGCCGGATGCGACAAGAACAAGAAGAAGACCAAGACGGCTGCGGACGAGGGCTCGACCGGCGAGACCGGCGCGAGCGGCACGGGGACGGGCGACGACACGACATGGGGAGGAGGCACGGACACGGGAGGCGACGCATCGGATACCGGTTCGATCCTCGACGATGGTGCCGGCGAAGACGTCAGCGTTCCCGACGCGCCGCCTCCAGAGGTGGACGACAAGGCCAAGAAGATCGGCGAGCAGCACCTGTCCGATGCGCTCATGGCCGCCGGTTCTGGCAACAAGACCAAGGCGAAGGCCTCGTTCGAGAAGAGTCTCAACGCCGATCCCTCGTCGTACCAGGCCGCCTACAACCTCGGCGCCATGGCCGAGGCCGAGGGCGACGAGGCCGCCGCGAAGAAGTATTACAAGCAGGCGATATCTTCTAATCCGCAATATGGTCCTGCTATCAAAGCGTACTCGTACCTCTTTGCACGGACTGGCTCCCTCGACTCTGCCCTGGGATTCGCCAAGGAAAAGCACGAGAAGTACCCGCAGAACCCGGACATCGCGACGGCGTATGCCGAGCTTCTCGTCATGTCGGGCAAGGGCAGCAAGGCCATCGAAATCGCCACGCTCGCGCTCAAGGAGGACGAGACCAACGTGCCCGCCATGATGGCCCTCGCGCGTGCCTATCTCGCCAGCGACCAGCACGAGTTCGCGGGGTTCATCCTGGACATGGCCGAGAAGGTGGATCCCGCGGATCCTGTCATTTATTACCTTCGCGCGATCATCTTCGAGAAGACGGACTACCCGTTCGCGGCCATGGACATGCACAAGAAGGCCATCGAGCTGAAGCCGGACTTCGTCGAGGCCATGAGCCGCCTGTCCGTCATGCAGATCAATGGAGGCAGCTTCGCTGATGCCGCCCAGAACCTGGAGAAGGTCCTGGCCCTGGTGCCGGACTCTGCGGAAGCGCATCTGAACATGGGCGAGGCCTACCGGGGTATGAAGGAGTGGGAGAAGGCCCACGAGCACCTCACGAAGGCGGAGAAGCTCGGGGCCGACAAGGTGGCCGTGACGCTCGATCTCGCGTTTCTCTACTTCGCAGCTCCCAGCCTGCCGGGGATGGATCGCATAGAGATCCTGAAGAACGCGAGGACGCGCTTTCTGCAGTTCAGGGATCTCGTAGGGCCCAAGGCCGCCTCGCAGACGGTGGATGTGGACTTCACCCTCAAGCAGATAGACAAGATGATCACGGTCCAGGAGAAGCTCGCAGCCAAGAAGAAGAAGGCCGCAGAGGAAGAGGCCGCCGGGGGAGGGGAAGGCGATGACGGTGGCGAAGGTGGTGAGGTCGGTGAGGAGGGCACGGGTGAGGGCGAGTGACGAGGATCCAAGGAAACGGAGGCGCATCATGAGAAGGTTCACAGGCGCTCTGGTGTCGATGCTCTTCATCGCGGGAGCCTTGCTCTTAGGCGGTCCTGTCTGGGCCGGTCCCAAGGACGAGAAGAAGGGCGGGCCCATCGAGCTCGAGGAGATCGTGATCGAGGGCCGGGTCCAGAAGCCACAGGCCTTCTACATCCTCCAGCGCTCCAACTTCGGCTTCCAGGTCATGGAGCTGAGGACCGAGTACCTGGACGACATCCAGGAGTCGGTCAACGACACGGTGTTCTGAAGCCTCGCCGGGATCGGAAACGGTGGGGTGATCGTCGCTTTCTCTTGTGAGGGGTTTTCTATTGAAATGGCATTTGAGGTATGGTAATCATCTTGCTGTTTTTCCCGATGGTTACCGGCCAGAGGGACGTTCGAGTGAGAGGCAACACACTGAGGTTGTTCGCTAAACCCAGACGCTGAGAAGCAGCCAGGGAGGAAGAGCAATGCAAGGACTCGCGAAGGCCTTCACTGAAGGCGGAATATGGATGTACGTCATCATCATTCCCATGGTGTTCGCCTTGGGGATCATGGTGGAAAGGTTCATCTTCCTCTTCTTCAAGTACAACATCAACGGCAACGCCTTCATGCAGCAGATCATGAAGCTCGTGATGGCCAACAACATCGACAGGGCCATCAAGCTCTGCAACGCAGCTCCCTCGGCCGCGCTTCCCCGAGTGATCAAGGCCGGTCTCACCAAGGCGAACAAGGGCGAGCTCGACATCGCCAACGCTCTCGAGGAAGCCGCGCTCGAGGAGGTGCCGAAGGTCCAGAAGAGGACCATCATGCTCACACAGCTGGGCTCCATCGCCACGCTGCTGGGCCTGCTCGGAACAATCGTTGGTCTGATCCAGGCATTCGCGGCCCTGGAGCAGGCCCAGCCCGAGCAGAAGGCTGCCCTGCTGGCGCGCGGTATCGCCGTGGCCATGAACACCACAGCCTTCGGGCTCATCGTGGCGATTCCCGCGATGGCAGCGTACCTGTTCTACGCGGCCGTCACGAAGAAGATCACCGACGACATCGAGCTTTATTCTCTCAAGCTCGAGAACCTGCTGATCGCCAGGATCCGTTCCGGCGGCCAGCAGATGACGGGCTAGACGGTGATCGTGACGTTCCCTCTCCCGCTGTTCGCAGCGGCGGAGGTGCCAGGATGCGGGTCCTCAGGGGCCGACACCTCTTTCACTGGGTGAAGGTGACGCCATGGCAAAGAAAAAAGATTTAGAGCAAGGTGGAGATCCCGATCTGATCCCCATCATGAATCTGGTCTGCCTGCTCATTCCTTTCTTGCTCCTGACCGCGACATTCGTCCAGTACGCGATCATCAACGTGAATGCGCCGAAGTTCAATACCTCGGCCTCGCAGGCGCCACCCCCCGATCGCATACCCCTCAACCTCACGGTGCTCGTGACCGACCAGGGGTTCACCATCACGGCAAAGGGGCAGAATCTCGGCGCCGGTTCGGCCGGGATCGATGCGTCGGCCAGCTCGGGGCCCACCATCGCGAAGAAGCGGATCGGCGGAGTGCTCGACTTCGATTACGATGGCCTCGCGAAGAAGGTCCGCGAGCTCAAGGACGATAACGAGGACGAGAGCCAGATCAATATCGGGGCCGAGCGGAACATCGAGTACGCGACGATTGTCAAAGTGATGGACAAGACCCGAGTGGACGATCAGGGCGAGCTCTTCCCCAACGTCGTCCTCCTTGGCGGTGTCATGTGAGTGTAGAGGCGAGCTGAAAAAAACCTAACAGGGAGAAGGCGATGTCCTTCGAATATTCGCAGCAGCAAGCCTATGTCCCGGACCAGGTGGCCCAGGAGCTCTGGCAAGCGAAGCGCAAGGCCAAGAAGCTGGCAAGGCGGGGACGCGCCGATGCGGAGATGCCGCTGGCCATCACCTCGCTGATGGACGCCATGACCATCATCCTTTGCTTTCTCCTGAAGTCCTACGCTTCGGACCCCGTGAACATCCAGCAGTCCGACGTGCTCACGCTGCCCGAGTCGATCGCAGTCGATCCGCTCGAGCGAGCCGTGGTCATCGCTGTCACGGCCGATGCCATCCTGGTGGATGACGTCAAAGTCGTGGGGCTTCGCTCGGGCGCCGTGGATCCCAGCAACAAGCGGGATGGGGCCAACGGGTTCTTCATCGAGCCCCTCTTCCAGTCGCTGCAGACCTCCATGCAGAAGGCAAAGGCCATGC
>JBFYZU010000369.1:0-21840 GCA_041309365.1 Myxococcota bacterium | reverse complement strand
TCGATCCCGGCGCGGAGCTCTTGTACGTGCTTGATGCCCGTCACTTCCGACCCGAAGCCCGGCCGGAAGATCCGGGCCACCGCGATGAACAGCTCCTCCAGCTCCTCTGCGGACAGCTTGTGTGCGGGCGCCGTCCTGAACCTGACCTGGGCGAGTGCCTGCACGGCCAGGATGCGTTGCTCGACCTCGGACAGCTCCGTGACGAGGACGGAGAACAGCAGGGCGGGCGGTCTGTGCATCTCCACGGTGACCTCCGCGCCTTGCGACGGGGTGAGCAGTACGTCGTATTCCTTGACGCCCAGAAGACGCGCGGCGCGCTCGCACTCGCCAAAGAGCATCTCGCCGTGCTCCTGCTTGCCATCCAGCCGATCCGCCCGGTCCACGCCGTAGGCGCCCAGCTCCTTGCGCATGGCCTTGCTGCCGGGCTCGCCCAGAAGCTCGAGGATCTGGCGGACCGGGTGATCCTTGACGTCTGCCCTTATCCTGTCCATGTCGGCATCCTCGATGCCGACCTTGCCGACCAGATTGCGTCCCGCCCTGAGCTCGGCAGCGAGCTTCTTGCAGAGCGCATCCTGATCCCCGAGGTAGAAGGGCAGCTGTGCCACGATGCAGGCGCGGGTCCTCTGTCCGAGCTCCGAGAGGACCCTCGCCAGCCTCGACAGGGCCTGGAGGCAGAACGGCTCGTCGTCGAGCATGCGCTCGCACACCACGAGGGCATCGCCGAAACGGTCCGAGCCGATGAGCCCATCCACCAGCAAGGCTCCGGTGTCACTGCACACGGGATCCAGGTCGAAGGCCTCCTTGAGCGTCACCGCGGCCTTCTCCCCGTCGTTCAGGTGCTCCCGGTAGACGCGGCTCAGGTGGGTGAGCAGCACCGACCGCGTACGGACGTCGTCCTCGTCGATCCTGTCGAGGATGGAACGGATATGGACGGTCAGATCCTCCCAGCGGCCGAGCTTCTCCATGACCTCGATGAGCAACCCGTGGGCCTTCTCACCGACAGGATCGGCATCGATGGCCCGCTCGAGCAGGTCGAGCACCGCCTCGCTTTGGCCGCCGCTCTGGCAGAGCAGCTCGGCCTGGTCGGTGAGCAGGGCTGCACGCCGGGACTCGTCGGTCTCAGAGTCCACGAGCTTCTCGATGACCGCCAGCGCGGCCTCGATGTCGCCATTCTTGCGGTGCTGGCGCACGAGCCGCTCCAGCACATCGCGGTTGTCGGGCTCGCTCTCGAGGATGCCCTCGAGTGCATTCAGCGCCTCGGTCACGTCCAGATCCGACCTGTCGAGGAGGTCGGTGAGCTTGACGGCGGCCTCCACGTACAATCTCCGGTCGGGCGAGCCGGACATGAGATGGCGGCAGACGGCGATGGCGTCGTTGAGTCTGTCCTGCTCGGTGTACAGGTCCACGAGGTTCATGAGCGTGGGCGCGTGCCTCGCGTCGTGCTTGAGCACGCGGTTATAGCTCTTGATGGCCGCGGTCGGGTCCCCGAGACGCTTCCACTGCAGGCTCCCGAGCGTGCCGCATATCTCTACAGCACGCTCGGGGCTTAGGACCCTCTCGGCGATCTCGAGGACCGTCGCCACCAGCTTCTCCCACTGACCCGCAGTGCCCATGGCATGAACGAGCGCCGAGAATCCCTGCGTGTTCTCCGGATCCAGGGCCATCGCCTGTCGCAGATCCTCGAGGCCCTGCTCCCTGTCCTGTCCGGCTTCCAGACGTGCCACACCGCGGCGCACCAGGCTCTCGGCCTTGAAGCTGGGTCTCCTGAGGGCGTCTCCGAGCTTCGTGGACGCATCCACCAACCAAACCTCGTCACCGGTCTTCTCGGCCACCCTCTCCATGATCAGCAGGGCGAACAGCGACGCCGCGTCCTCGGAGGCGATTCGTGAGAGCTCCCCATGGGCATCATCCACGAGGCCTGCCGCGAGGAGGGCCTCGGCACGCTCGAGACCATCCGCGAGCTTCATCGAGAGCGGCTCGGAGTCGCTGTTCATCCTCGACTCGAAGAAACGCAGGCGTGCGCCCGGATCGCCGTTCTCGATGATCTCGCGCTCGAGCACGAGGTCACCGAGGGTCCCAGGCTGGGAGAACTCCAGGTCGTCCACGTCCAGGAGGGGTACCTTCTCACCCTTCTTGAGGCTGTGGCCGTGAAGGTGGTCGAGCATCTCCACGCCGTGAAACAGCGCGAGACGGAACTGCTCGTCGCCGGTCACCCTCATGAGCTTGCGCCTCACCTCGAGAAACGAGCGCCACTCGCCCGCGGCCCTCAGGGCGTGCTCGGTACCACGCAGCGCGGCCACGGAATCCGGCCTGAGAGCCAGTGCTTTCATGTACCATTCCATGGCCTTGCGCGGATTGTTGGTCCGATCCAGGGCCAGCTCGCCGAGTTGCAGCGCCAGCCTGTACTGATCCTCCGGATCCACGCTCGTCTGCATCTGCTGGTAGAGGAGGTCGGCGAGCCTCTCCCAGTTCCCTTCCCGCTCGCTGATCCTGAGGAGAGCCTCCCGGGCTTCGGTGCAGCCCGGATGGACCCTGAGAGCCTGCGTGTAGGCGTCGGCGGCCATGTCGGGCCTCTCGAGCATCTCTGCCCAGAGCTCCCCCACTCGGACCAGGGCCATGGCCCTCTGCGCGCCCTCGGGAAGCTCGCCGGCCTCGCTCTCGAGGATGTCGATGATGCTCAGCCAGTCCTCGCGCTTGAGGAAGATCCTGTACAGGGACCAGGAGGCCGCGAAGTTACGAGGGTTCTCCAGGATGGCGGCCTTGTAGGCGCTGGCTGCGGCTTCCGGGTCTCCGACCCTGTCCTCGCAGATCCTCCCGATACGGTAGTGGATGAGGGAGCGCTCGTCCGCCTCCGTGGTGAAGTCCAGCTCCTGACGGTGCAGGTTGATGAGCTCCTCCAGCATCCCGCGCCTGTGGTAGAGCCTCCCGAGGTTGCGGATGGCGGGTGGATAGAACGGATTCACGTTCAAAAGCCTCTGGTAGGTCTCTATGGCGGCCTTCTCGTCCTGCAGCCGGGTCTCCTGGATCTCTCCCACCCGCAAAAGGATGCTCACCACGTTCTGATCGTCATCGGTGAAGTCGGCCTCCATGAGGAGGTAGCGAGCGAGGTCGTCCCACATCTCGAGATCGCGCGAGAGTCGCACCAGGGCCCCCACGGCCGTACGGCTCGTGGGGTCGATGTCGAGGATCTCTCTGTAGGTCGTATAGGCGCCCTCTCGATCCTGCATGCGCTCCTCGAGGATCCGCGCTGTGCGCTCGATGACCCTCGCCTTGAGGATGGGGTTTTCCTCCCGCTCTGCGCGATCGCGCAGCAGAAGCACGAGCCTCTCGTTGTCCGAGCTGCGCTCGAGCAGCTGCTCGAGCGCGTTGAAGGAAGTTACGAACCCGGGCAAGGCCGCCAGGGCACGCGAATAGATGTCCTTGGCCCGATCGAGCTCTCCCTGCGCTTCCAGGATCTCCGCGGCCCTGTGACATGCAAGGGCCTTTCGCATCGGGCTGTTCGTGCTCTCCGCCTCTTCGAGGTGCAAAGCCACGAGATCCTCGAACCGTTTTCTCTTCTGGTAGAACACGGCCAGCGCCGTGAGCGCAGGCCTGTTCTCGGGATCCTGCTCGAGGGCCTTCCAGAGGTACTCCTCGGCGATGTCGTCCTCTTGCAGCTGCTCGTCGTGGAGTTGCCCGAGGCGATGATAGAGGGCTGCCTTTTCCCTGGGATCCGAGGAGAGCCGGATCTGCTCCCCGTAGCAGTAGGCGAGTCGTTCGAGCTTGCCCACGAGTGGATAGAGTCTCACGAGTTCGGCGAGAACGAGGCTCGAGTCGGGATCCGCCTCGAGAGCGTCCTCGAGCACGCTGAGGGCCTCCACGAGCTCCCCCATCCGGTCGTTGAGGATCCGCGCCACAGTGTACAGGGTCCGTGCGCGTGCCACGCCCTTCTCGAAACCCGCCTGGGCACGCATGTCGGACACGAGCTTCCGAAGATCGCCCGAGCGCAGGTAGAGCCTCCTGAGCGCAGCGCGTGCCCTGTGATCGGGCGTCGGTCCTGCCACGATGGCCTCGTACTCCTCGGTGGCGGCCACGGGATCGTCCAGCCCCACCTCGCGCAGATGCGCAGCCTCGTAGCTCAGGCTCCTGGTGAGCTCTCCTTCGGGCAGCGAGCTGGCGATCAGGTTCAATGTCTCGGCGAGATCGGCGATGTTACGCCTGGAACGGTTGAGGTTCTCCAGACACCAGAGTGCCTGCAGGTTTCCGGGAACGTCACCGAGGGCCATCTGAAGCTCGCCCAGGGCGATGGTGGGCTCATCGAGCTGGGTGTCGAGCACCTCGGCCTTCTCCACCCTGAGCTGTGCCCGCAGATCGGGCTGATGGGTCAACGAGATCTCTCGATCCGTGAGCTCGATGAAACGAGGCCAGTTGCCCTGGGCCAGGGCGCGACGCCTGAGCGCCCGGATGGAAGGCCTGAGCTCCGGATCTTTTGAGAGTGCTTCCTGGTAGTGCGTCGAGGCCTGCTGTGGATCACCAAGATGACGCTCGAATATCCAGCCGATGCAGTGGCAGAGAAACGCGGCCCTGCCAGGATCCTGGCTTGCGCCGAGCTCGGCCCTGAGCTTGCGGATGGCAGCGTAGCAGAAATCTCGATCGAAGACCTCGGCGGCGAGCACTGACTCGTCGTCCGAATTCACGATGATCTCAGGCTCGTCCGACATCGGGATCCTCCCTTTCGCCCCACGAAGGGGTCGGCCGGTCAGGCCGTCCGTCCGGGCCGCTTTTCAGGAGTACCACGAGCGGGTTTGTAGCTCAAGGTTCACCGGCGAGGCGTTCGCCTCCAGGGGCGCGGGGAAGATCAGAGGGGCTTGGTCTTGAGCGTGGTGGGGCCCGTGACCGTGAGGTAGGGGAGGATGCGCTTGAGCGTTTCCCGTCCGATGCCCCGCACCCTCACGAGGTGCCTCGGATCCTTGAACGGGTTGGTCGCACGGTAGGCCACGATGGCACTGGCCTTGCTCTTGCCGATCCCTGGAAGCATGGCCAGCTGCGCCTCCGTGGCCTCGTTGATGTTGACCACGCCATCGAGATCGGGCTCGGCCTGCCCCACGTCGTCCGGAGCCGTGCCTCCCACCGTGGCGAGGGCCTCGGCCATGGCCTCCTTCGAGCCCGTCTGTGCGAAGGCCGCGGCTTTGCCGGCGCACAGAAGGGTGACGAGCACCACCACGATCGCACAAAACCTGTTCACGTTCGCCATGACAACCTCCTTCGTGTCCTTCGTCCGTCCCCTTGACGGACACGGACTCCCAGCGCAAGCCGCGTGCCTGCTGGATATCGTGCGCAAGCACGCGAGATGGCTGCAATGCGGGCCCGGCGGCCCGGCGGCGCCGTCACCGGTCAGTACAGGTAGAAAGACGGAGCGATCCCTGCCCAGCCCATCTCTACCCTGTCGGCCAGCGAGAGCACGTGCTCGGCCGTCGCACCGGCCTCGAGTGCATCACGCAGCGCGGACGATCCCCAGAGCAGATCGATGGCCGGCACGTCGTCGCGAAACTCGTAGGCGTCGGTTCTGAAGTGCATCTTCCCGTGGGTCGTGGCGCACACGGCCCACAATATGGCCATGTATGTCCTCAGGGGGCGAAAGACGGCACGGTCGGTCACGTGCACGAACACACCCGAGCAGGTCTGGCCAGCGTGCTTGTGGAACATCGGCCTGAATCGCAGTGGCCTGAGGGTCAGGCCAGGCAGGCCGAGCGAATCCACGAGCGAGCGAATCGTCTCGCCGTCCACGAACGGAGCGCCGACGGTCTCGAACGGGCGCGTCGTGCCACGGCCCTCGCTGAGATTGGTGCCCTCGAGCAGGCAACCTCCCGGGTACACGTACGCCGTCTCGAGGGTCGGCATGTTGGGCGAGGGCGCGACCCACGGCAGACCCGTGTCAGCGGCGTCGAGGCGACGCTCCCATCCGGCGGCTCGCACCACGGTCAGCCCCTCTGCCTCACCGCCCTGGCCAGCTTCCGCGTGCAGCAACTCGCCCAGGGTGAGGCCGTGTCGGTGCGGCACGTCGAAGTGGCCCACGAAGGAACGAAGGGCCGGTTGGATGCCGGGACCTCCTTCGTGGACGCAGCCTCCAAGTGGGTTGGGGCGATCCGCCACGATCACCTCGATGCCGCGGCGAAGACAGGCCGCAGCGGCCATGTCCGCCGTGGCCGAGAAGGTGTAGTAGCGGGAGCCCACATCGGCCAGGTCCACGACGAGGACCTCGGCACCGGCGAGCTGGTCGTCGCCCGGGGCCAGAGAGGCCGGGTCCGTGCCGTACAGGCTGTGCACTGGCACGCAGGAGTCCTGGACGATCAGGCTGTCGGGGCCCACGGCTTCCATGTCCTGCGCCTCGGCCCACAGGCCGTGCTCGGGTGACAGGAGGGCAGTCAGACGGGCGCCCGCCGAGGCGAGTAGATCCCAGGCGGGCACGAAGCGGCGGTCGACGCTCGCGGCATGAGCGAGCAGCGCCACCTTGCGGCCGCGCAAGAGCGACGGACGCTGCGAGACCAGGACCTCGATACCGGGTAGCACGGACATGGAAGAACCATTATAAACGAAACCGTGCGAGCGCGGCTCATCATCGACTCGACAAGGCGGAGCCCGGACCTCCTCTACCTGACGGGCTTTCGGGCACCCGATCCCGTCGTGTGGATCCAGCTGGGAACGAAGCGCTTCCTCGTGCTCAGTGACCTGGAGCTGGACCGCGGACGACGGACGGCGCGGGTGAACTCCTGCATTCCGTACAGCAGGGCATACCGCAGGGCTCGCGAGAAGCTGGGTCGCATCCCGAGCGCAGGCCACGTCGCCGGATTCGAGCTTGCAACCCGCGGAGCGCGCACAGTGGAGGTACCTGGCACGTTCCCGGCGATGTACCTCGCACATCTCGAAAAGGCGGGCGTGCACCCCGTGATCTGCCGCGGTCCCTTCGTGCCCGCCAGACGACGCAAGAGGCGTTTCGAGGTGGTCGCCATGAGGCGATGCCAGCGTGCGGGGGAGAAGGGCATCGCGCTGGCCGTCGACCTGATCCGGCGGGCCCGTCGAAGGGGAAGGCGCCTCTTCACCGGCTCCGAGGTGCTCACGGCGGAGATCATCAAGCGCGAGGTGAGCCTGGCGCTTCTCGCGGATGGGTACCAGGCCGCCGGACTCATCGTGGCAGGACGACCCGAGCAGACGTGCCTGCCCCACCACGCAGGAAATGGCCCCATCCTCGAGGGTCAGTCCATCATCCTCGACTTCTTTCCCCGCAGCCTGGCCACCGGCTACCACGGGGACGAGACCAGAACAGTTGTGCGCGGTCGGCCCTCGCGCGAGATTGCCGGGATGTGGAAGGTGGTGAGAGAGGCGGAGAAACGCGGAGCGGCAATGCTCGTACCCGGGGCGAAGGGGGCAGAGATCCACGCCGCCGTGACGGAATTCATGACGAGGGAAGGCTTCGCCACCGACCGTACGGGCAGCCGTCCCAGGGGGTTCTTCCACGGGCTGGGGCACGGCCTCGGCCTCGAGATACACGAGCAGCCGTCACTGAGCGCAGCAGATACGGTGATCGAGGTGGGGGACGTGATCACCGTGGAGCCCGGGCTGTACTACCCGAGGATCGGCGGTGTCAGGCACGAGAACCTCTACCACGTCGGACGTTCGGGTACCGAACCCCTTTCGAGGCTGGAGCTCGATCTTGCCATCTGAACGGTCCATTCGAGGAGAGCAGACATGAAGACGATGATCGGGATCTCGGCCGCGTTTTTCCTTGTCGCGGCCTCTACCGGCTGCGAGTCAGGCAGGCGGACACACGAGGACTCGTCCGAGGACGTGGATGCCCAGGAGGACGCCCGCGAGGATGTGGAAGAGCTGGAAGATTCGCTCGGCGATGTCGAGGATGCCCAGGATGGTCCGGACGTGCTGGCCTGCGACCTGCCGGATCGCACCTTCTGGACCTGGGACCTGACCGGCATGCCACCCGGCAACATCCAGATGGATGCGGCGTGCAGGGGTATCGGTGAGCACGTGGCCGTGTACGTTTCCGACGACGTGTGGGGCGTCAACATGGACGAGCAGGACGTCATCGACATCGTCGAGGCCTTCGAGTCGTCTACCCCGGCCGATCCCGGACAGGGCATCTACGACATCCTGACCGGGACGTTCGGGGACCCGCCCGACGTGGACTCGGATCCCAGGATCGTGCTTTTCTACCACTCCCTGGGGAGCTACATGGGCTCCGCCTTCGACGGCTTCTTCAGGGCCCAGGACGAGACGACATGCGGGACGTGCAACGCCACCGAGATGCTGTTTCTGGAAGCCGTGCACAACCCCGTGGCCGAGCCCTACATGCTCTCCATCATCGCCCACGAGCTGCAGCACATGATCCACTGGCAGGCGGACCCCAACGAGCACTCCTGGATCGACGAGGCCATGAGCGAGGCGGCCATGGCTGCCTGCGGCTACTTCACGGACGAAGCCAACGTGCGCGCGTTCCTGTTCTCGCCCGACAGCTCGCTCGTCACGACGAGCCTTGTGGACTACGGCGCGGAGTTTTTGTTCGGGCTGTATTTGACAGAACAGCTCGGGCCGGTCTTTCTCTCCGAGCTCGTGGCCGAGCCGTCGGACGGCATCGAGGGCCTGGATCTGACGGCTGTTGCCTACTCGACGGACATGAACACGCTGTTCTCGGACTGGGTCCTGGCCAACTACATCGAGGACCCGGCCATGGAAGAAGGGCAATGGGGCTACGAGACGTACGACATCGCCGGACTTGCCGTGGACGCGGCCTCGCCGGACGGCGTGCTTCGCACGGAGACGCTCAATGGCTGGGCCGCGGATTACAACCTGTACAGCCTGGCTGCCAGTGGCGCAGACCTCGTGGTACGGGTGGACTCCGGCCAGTGGGCCAGCCTGGGCGCAACGCTCATCACCATGTCCACGAGCGAGGCAGTGGATCCTGTGGTCACTCCCATCGGCCTCCTGTCGGATTCCACCGAGGAAACGCTGACCGTGACAGCAGGCCACGACAGGGCCGTGCTCGTGGTGTTCGCACTGGCAGAAGGTAGCTTCTCTTACCAGCACTCCACGCTCTGGTGATCGGATCCACGTAAATGATATCCATGATTACCATGATATATGGAATTTACCCGCATTGACCGACCCTGGGATCGTTTCATATGTCATGATGTGAACGCCGGGCTTCCACTCGTCCACATACCGTGGTGAGGAGAGGAAGAGGCGGATGCTATCGAGAGCGATCACCGTGACCAACCCACCAGCACTTACCGGAGGTCGGGACTCGCTGATCGAGAGGTGCGCCGGCGGTGACGTGCGCGCATTCGAGGAGCTTTATTCACGACACAGCTCCATGGTTGCCCGCCTGGTCAGGAACGTGGCCGGACCCCGCGAGGATCTCGAGGATATCGTCCAGGAGGTCTTCTTCCAGGTCCACCGCTCCATCGGCAACTTCCATGGAGAGAGCAAGTTCACCACATGGCTCTACAGGCTCACGGTCAACGTCACGCTGCAGTACGTGAAGAGCCGAAAGCACCGGCTCGTCCCCTACATGCCCCTGGAAAGCCGCCATGACCTCGCGTCCTCGGTTCCCACCCCGGAGCGCGAGACGCTCTCCAGGCAACGCTGGGACATCCTCCTGAGCCTGCTCGGTACCATCTCGGAGAAGAAACGGACCGTGTTCGTCCTTCACGAGATCGAGGGGATGGACGCTGCCGAGATCGCCAGGGTGCTCGGTATCCCCACCCTCACGGTTCGAACTCGCCTGTTCTACGCGCGAAAAGCCATATACGACCGCCTGGCAAAAAACCCCGAGCTTCTGGCCGGCATGCGGGCCGCGGGTGGTGACTGATGAGGGTGCACGAGCGCAGGCGAATCTACGCGTTCCTCGACGGCCGGCTCTCGGAGAGAGGCTATGCGAAGCTGGAGAGGCACCTTCTCGACTGCGAAACTTGCCGCACTCATCTCGAGCAGGCGAGGCTGGCGAGAGGGGTTCTCGCCGAGATGGGGGACAATTCGCCCGAGGTGGATCTCGAGAGCGTGCGACGCGAGCTCTTGAGAAACCTGGACGAGCCCGTGCAGCGTCACGCGACGCTTTTGTGGTCATGGCAAGGCCTGGGTCTGGGGGTTATGGCAGCTGCCGCGGCTCTCGTGCTTCTCGTGGCCATACCGAGGCTTCATTCGCCCGGCGGGGAAGGTCAGCCGCCAAGGCCCATCGAGAACGGGCCGGTTGTCGCGCAACGCACCGCGATTGACGCCTCACCCATGAGCGGTCGTATCACCCTTATGGGAGAGGGCGCCCTGTACCGGCGACCGGGGATGCGCTGGCACGATGCAGACCTTTTCACCCTGGTGTCCAGCGGCACCGAGATGGTCACGGGCCCGAGGGCCGCTGCCAGCGTTCAGCTGGCCCCCATGAGCGGCGTGCGGATAGAGCCTGGTAGCCAGGTCACCTTCAGGGATCTGGTTCACGATTCGGTCGAGGTGGACCTCGCGAAGGGGATGGTCAGCGTGCACGTGGAGCAGGGTTCCGGCCTCAGGGACCTGAGGGTGCGTACGGACCAGACGCTCGTGAGACTCGTGGGCACCACGGCGAGCATCGAGCTCAAGGGAGGGGCGACGGTTCTGGTGATCGATGATGGCAAGGTCCGTGTGCGGGCCCTTTCCAACTCTGCCGAGCGCATGGTTGCAGGCCCGGCCGTGATCACCATCGACGAGCATGGCATCCGCGAGACCGCGCTCGGTCAGGGCGAGGATCCGGTAGCGAGGCTCGCGCGGGTGGGCTTTAACCTCTTCGAACGGATCCCTTACGGCCGGCAGGTGTCGTTCGTCCCCGCGTCCGGCGATGGCGAGGTGAGTGTTTCCATCGGCGGCCAGGGCGTGGGATGGGCCCCTTTGTCCATGCTCGTGCCCGAGGGTGTGGGAGAGGCCACCCTCACCTTCGAGGACGGCAGCAGCATCCGTACATCCTTCAGCCTGAAAGGCGGCGAGCACACTGTCGTCAGCTTCACGCCTCCGTCCATCGAGGTGGCACCGGCGCTCCTTGCAGGCAAGTCCATGAAGCCGAGGCTCGCTCTGACCGAGCAGAACGTGGAGCCGCAGGAGGAGCCCGAGCAGGTGCACGAGGGGGTCCTCGATCCCCAGCTCGTCAAGCTCGTGATGAAGAAGCACAAGGGCAGGCTGCGCGGATGCTACGAGAAGTACCTGGACGACGAGCCCGAGCAGGTGGTGGTCAAGGCCAGGATCCTGTTCACGGTTGGAACCAGCGGGAAGGTCGTCGACGTGACCGCAGAGACCAGCGTGAAGGACACCGGGATATGTACCTGCCTCGAGGCGGCCATGAAAACCGTGGCATTCCCGCCTCCTGCGGGCGGCACCGTCCAGTTCGCCTACCCCATCACCTTCTCGCCGCAGTGAGCCTCGCGAGCGCTGTGCTGCGTGCGTGGCATATGGCCACGGCCAGCGCATCGGCCGCATCCGTGGCCGGTACCCTCTCCAGACCGAGCAGAGCTCGCACCATCCTGCCCACCTGGCTCTTGTCGGCCCGCCCCGACCCCGTGACGGCCCGCTTGACCACCGCAGGCGGGTATGTGCCCACGGGAAGGCCGGCCGCTGCCAGGGCCACCATGGCCGCACCCCTTGCCTGTCCGAGCTTGAGGGCGGCCCTCGGATCGCGGTTCACGAATACGTCCTCGATGGCCGCGTGAGTGGGCTTGTGCTCATCGACGACCTGCCGCACGCGGGTCGCGATGACAAGCAGCCTGGTCGCCACATCGGCACCGGGGTCGAGCCGAACCACACCGCAGCCCACGAGCACGAGCCTCGTGCCCAAAGGACGCACGATGCCCCAGCCCGTGGCCCTGGAACCGGGGTCGATGCCGAGAATCACGGGAGGATCGGTCAAGAGGTGAGCTGTGCGATCAGGTCGTCGTCGATATCGGAGTTGTCCCAGAACCCCTGCACGTCCTCGTGATCCTCGATGGCCTCGCAAAGCCTGAGGAACACCTCGGCATCGCGGCCTTCTAGCTTGACCGTGCTCTGTGGAATACGAACGGGATCGGCCTTGGCAACGCCGATGCCTGCGCCCTCGAGGGCCTCCTTGACCGCGTACAGGTCCGTCTGCGCGCAGGTGACCTCCCAGACCTCGCCCTGGTCCCTGATGTCCTCGAGGCCGGCATCCATGCCCGCCTCCATGAGCGCGTCCTCCGAGACTCCCTCCTTGGGTACCTCGAGCCGGCCCGCCTGCTTGAACAGCCAGTCCACGCTGGCGGTCTCGCCCAGGCTCCCGTTGTGCTTGCTGAAGATCTTGCGCAGCTCGCTCACCGTGCGGTTGCGGTTGTCCGTCATGGCCTCGATGAGGATCATCACTCCCGAGGGACCCGTGCCGCCATACTCCAGCTCCTCGTACACGGTCCCCTCGAGCTCACCAGTGCCCTTCTTGATGGCCCTGTCGATGTTGTCTCCGGGCATGTTCGCGTTGCGGGCCTCGTCCACGGCCTTTCGCAACCTCGGGTTGCCCGTGATGTCACCACCGCCGATCCTGGCGGACGTGGTGATCTCCTTGATGAGCTTTGTGAAGAGCTTGCCGCGCCGGGCATCGGCCGCGCCCTTCTTGTGCTTGATGGTGGACCATTTGCTGTGTCCGGACATTCAGCCCTCCGCGAGACCTATGGACCCCCAACCCATAACATAGTAGATCGCGCGATGTAAACTGGAGCGGACCATGAAGATTTGCGTTCACGGCGCTTGCGGTCGCATGGGTCAAGAGGTCGTCAGGGCCGCATCCATGACCCCGGGGATGCGGATCGTATCTGCGCTGGAGTCTCCCGGTCACGACAGGCTGGGGCAGGACGTGGGGAACCTGGCGGGGATCGGGGCCATCGGCGTGGCCGTGACCTCGGATCCCGAGGCCGCGCTGGCAGGCTGCGAGGCGGTGGTGGACTTCTCCACGGTCCATGCAACGGCGGCCCTGGCCGCCGGGGCGCTCATGTCGTCACCGAGGCCCCTGGTGGTGGCCGTGACGGCCCTGCCAGCGGAGGTGAGAAAGGACCTCGCGCGGGTCTCGGCCATCGCGCCCGTGCTCGTGGCGTCGAACCTGAGCGTGGGCGCGGCTGTGCTGCGGCTACTGAGCGCCAGGGCCGCTCGGGCCCTTCCTGACTTCGACGTGGAAATCCTGGAAGCCCACCACGTGGCCAAGGTGGACGCACCATCGGGCACGGCCACCGACATCGTGACCGCGGTGGCGCGAGCACGGGGCATCGAACCACTTTCCGCCATCGTGCACGGTCGTCGTCCGGGCGATGGGCCGCGCGTCCTGGGCACGATCGGCGTGCACGCCGTGAGAGGGGGAACCGTGACCGGCGAGCACCAGGTGATGTTTCTTGGCCAGAACGAGAGGGTCACCCTGGCTCACGGCGCAGAGAGCCGCGCCATCTTCGCGCGCGGCGCTCTCAGGGCGGCAACGTGGCTCGTCGGCCAGAAGCCTGGCCTGTACTGCATCGATGACGTCGTCCAGGAGTTGCTGGGCCTCTAGGGACGAGGCAGGCGGGGTCCATAGAAGACCTGGACCAGGGTGAGGCCATGGGCCGGAGCAGTGGGGCCGGCCATGGCTCGATCGCCTGACTCGAGGGCGGCGCTCACGTCGTCGGCGCACATGCGTCCTCTTCCCACCTCGACGAGCGTTCCCGCCATGATGCGGACCATGTTCTTGAGGAAGGCCGGACCTCGCACCTCGATGGCGATCTCCTCGTCGCGCTCGAGCAGGGAACAGGACCAAACGGCGATCCTCCGATCCTCGCGCTCGCAGTCCGCAGCCCTGAAGGCTCCGAAGTCGTGGAGCCCCTCGAGGCGGAACGCCGCCGTGCGCATGGCCCCCACGTCCAGCCGGGCCCTCACGTGAAGGCGCGTCCTCGAGCGCAACGCGGACGGCGCGCGCCGGCACAGTATGGAGTACCTGTAGAGCTTGCCGCTGGCCCTGTGGCGGGCATTGAATCCGTCCGCGGCCTCGCTCACGTCGAGCACGGAGATGTCCGGGCCGGTGAGGGCGTTGAGACCCCTGGCGAGGTCGTCCAGCCCGACGGGGTGATCCGTGACGAGGCTCGCCACCTGCCCGAGAGCGTGCACTCCGGCATCCGTGCGGCTCGCTCCGGTGATGCGCACCTTCTCGTGGGTGATCCTCTCGAAGGCCTCCTCGAGCTCGCCCTGCACGGTGCGCACGTCGTCCTGCACCTGCCAGCCGTGAAGATCCGTGCCCTCGTACTCCACGAGCAGCCTGAGAGTCCTTCTTCCCATGATCTCAGAACTCTAATGCGAGACCCATGGTCCATGTGATGTCGGACAGATCCAGCTTGTTTCGCGCGCCGAACTGGTCGATGCGGGCCAGAAAGAAGTCAGCATAGATGTAGGAGTTGTTCACACCTACCTCCTGGTCGAAGGTGCGCGCGGCCGATGGCTCGAAAACGTCGAGGAGCAGCATCAAACCGGCCGAGAAGTTCCACCCGAACGTCCCACCGTAGCCCGTGGTCCCCTCGTAGCGACCCAGACCACGGCCGTTCTCCACCCACCAGATGTAGTACGAGAGCCCGGCCTTGACGAAGGGCACGAGCGGGACCTTCGTGAACTCCGGCAGGACGTCGACCCGCACGACGAGATCCAGGTGACCTGGCAGGACCTTGAGGAAGGTCTTCTCGCCGGCCCTCTCGCCCGTGTCTGGATCCAGCCCTTTTGCCGAGTCCTGGAAATAACCGCCGAGAAGGCCCAGGCCCAGGCTCACGCCCGGGAAGTGGACGAACTGCCAGTCGAACTCCGCGAGGAACATGAAGGCGGACTTGACGCCGAACACCTGCTCGTACGGATCGCCTGCACCTGGCTCCTGGTCGACATCCGGGTAGTAGGGACCGAACTTGAGCTCCACGGCGAAGCGCTGTGGTGACTCGTCGTCGTCCTGCGCCCGCACGAGGCCGGACCAGGCCATCGCGATGAAGGCCACGGCCACGACAGAGAGGGCCCTGGTCATCCCTTCCTCCTCGGTCCCACGCCCGAGACCCTCAGCCCTGCACAGCACACGATAAGCCCCAGCACAAGACACGCGGCCAGCCCCGGGTGCCGCCGCGCCTGCACCGTCACGTACGCGGCCCCTGCGGCTGGCCACAGCGCCGCACGCGCCACGTTGCGCGCCGCGGGCCGCGCTCGCAGCCACCGTGCCAGTGGCGGGCTCGCCTCGTAGTATCCCTGGACCAGTGCCCGACCGCCGGGCAGATCCTCCACCACCTCGTCGCGCAGGGCCCTGAGCCACACCACGGCAGGGTGATCGTAGTCGCCGAAGGCAGCCGTGGCCACGAAGCAGAAGCCCCCGTCGTCACCGCCTCCATCCTTCCTGTAGACCTCCCAGAAGTCATCCACCTCGTCAGGGGTGGCGCAGGCGACCTCTCCGATGGCGCTCTCGTTTCCAAAGCTGTCCACGGCCACCACGGAGACCTTGTAGGGCACGTTGTTCTGCAGGCCCGTGAGCTCGTAGCTGCGCGTGGTGGACCCCAGCTCGCCCGAGCAGCTGTAGGCGGAGCTCCATTCGTCTCCCTCCTCGAACCCCCCCGAGGGGCAGCCATCGGCCGCCGCTCCATCGCCGGCGCCCGTGTCCGCAACGGACGCATCAGGAAAGGTGGTCGTGTCGGGATCCGTCATGTCGCCTGCATCGGGCACATCGGTGGCATCCCAGTCGTCCGCCACATCGGAAGGAACGTCTGCCAGGTCGATGCCCGTGTCCGAAACCGTGTCCATGACGGTGTCCGTGTAGGCGTCGTTCACCGGCTCCACCACGTCCGGCAGGTGATCTCCGCCGTAGCACACCACGTGGAAGCCGGCCCATTCCTCTGGAAAATCCGGCTCGGACACTTCCCAGGAAACGCGGATCATGCGCTCGCCATACGAGCCCGTGATGTCCTCGGGCGGATCGGGCGGCAGCGTGTCGTAGTTGATGGTGGCGTAGTACTCGTAGAGGACCGTCTGCGCCGAATCGTCGTCGAGAACGAGGAAGTACACGTCGGAGGCACCTTCGGACTGCGTGCAGGCGGGGATGTCCTCGGTGGGCTCCACGACGGGCGCGGGATGGATCTCGATGTATGCCGAGGTCTGCAGCGGCTGGTTCTCGATGACGGCGTGACACCGACCCTCGTCACGGTTGGTCTTCTCGTCGCATCCGGAACCGATGTAGACGTACAGATCGCCATCTCCGAGGCTGCCCGAGTACGTGTACTCGAAGGTCATGGTCATGTCGGCCTCGCATTCCTCGAGGTTGAAGCCGTCGGCGAGCTCCTTTCGCTCATCGTCGTTGTACTCGCGCTCCCAGAAGCTGACTGCGAACTGGGCCCAGGCGGACTCGGCGGCCAGGAGCAGCACTGCCATGCACGAAGCGGCCAGGATACGTGTCTTCAACATGACCTCACGGTTTTGCAAGAAACATACCCACATGGCGGGTGTTTTTCAAATTGCTTGATAGGCAAGGCAGGTGATGTCGCTCCCCCCCTTCTGGACGCGCCGTGACCGGACAGGATAAAAGAGGGCCATGAAAAGACTCGAGGCAAGAGGATCCTACGTCGTGGCGGTCGTGGGTGCCACGGGTGCCGTGGGCGGCAAGCTCATCGAGATCCTTTCCGAACGTCGCTTCCCCGTGAAGGAGCTCAGGGCCCTGGCGTCGGCCCGCAGCGTGGGCCGGCGCTTGCACTTCGGCCAGCACGAGATCGTGGTCCGACCCCTGGAGCAGGAATCCTTCGAGACGGTGGACCTGGCGTTCTTTGCCGCCGGCGGCAGCGTGAGCCGCGAGCATGTGCCAAGGGCTGCGGCGGCCGGCGCGCTGGTCATCGACAAGTCGAGCGTGTTCCGCATGGATCCGGATGTCCCGCTGGTCGTGCCCGAGTGCAATGCGGCCGACATCGCAGCCGCCCATCGGGGGATCATCGCCAACCCCAACTGCTCCACGAGCCAGCTGGTGGTGCCGCTCAAGCCGCTCAACGACCGGGCCGGGCTGGTCAGGCTCGTGGTGGATACCTACCAGGCGGTGAGCGGGGCTGGCCTGAGGGGCATCGAGGACCTCACCGAGGGCACGAAGGCCGCCCTCGATGGCATTCCCCTGCCCGCACCGAGGGTCATCGCAGGGCATATCGCCTTTTCGGTGATTCCGCACATCGACAGCTTCGGTCCTGACGGATTCACGGGAGAGGAGCTCAAGGTGGTCAACGAGACCCGCAAGATCCTGCACCTGGACGATCTGGCCGTGACCTGCACGGCCGTGCGCGTGCCGGTCTACGTGGGCCACAGCGAGGCAGTGACCATGGAGTTTCGCCGGCCGCTGGGGCCGGACGAGGCTCGCGAGCTGCTCGGCGCCACGCCCGGGGTCGTCGTGAAGGACGATCCAGGCAAGCGGCTCTACCCCACACCGCTCGATGCCGCCGGGCGCGACGAGGTGTTCGTGGGGCGAATCCGCCGGGATCTTTCCTGCGAGCGGGGGCTTCACATGTGGGTGGTCGCAGACAACCTGCGCAAGGGGGCTGCCACCAACGCGGTTCAGATAGCGGAGCACGCTGCAGGGCTGGCCAGGTGACTATCTGTCACCGGGCAGGGGCCGGTCGTGCACGAATGGCAACACGTCCGGTCACTTCTTCTTCTTCTTGTTCTTCTTCTTGGGACCCTTGTCCTTGGGAGCGGTGAGCTTCGAAAAATTGGTCTTCAGGGTGCTGGAGAGAGACCCGATGGCCCCACCGATGGCGTCCTCCTCGAGCTTGGCCACGATGGACTTCTTGTAGCTGACCTTCTGAACGCTCGAGCTGGCCGTTGCCTGCATGGTCATGGCGAGGTTCTGCTCGGGATAGTACATGCACGCAAGAGACACCGTGGCGTCCACCACGTAGCGCTTCGTTTCGGCCTCCTCCCAGCCTCCGGCCAGCTTCACGAGCGTGCCAGTGAAGAAAAAACCCGTGGCCTGGCCCTTCCCGAGCCTCTGCTCCACGACCTCGGGGACGGCCTTCGTCGTCACGATCATGGAGTCGTCGATGTCCGCATCCAGCAGCCTCTCCACCATGAGCCTCTTGAACACGTCCTCCAGATCGGGCCGGTTGTTTCCGCTCTTGTTCTTGAGCGGGCCCACGACGAACACGACCTTGACCTGGTGGAACGGCACGTCCGTGATCACGTCCGGTACGGCGTTGAGAGCGGCGAGCTTCTTCGGATCGTCCATGATCTCGGTGAGCGCCTCGCGCGCCGCGTCCTGCACCGTGTCGATGGGATCCTCGAGAGCTTTCTCGAGTGCGCTCACGGCCTCCGAGGCGCCCAGGTTGCCAAGGGCCGTGGCGGCCGCGGCGCGCACGGTCGGGTGCTTGTCCTTGAGGGCCTTGACGATGATGGCCACGACCTTGGGATCCTTGAGCTTGGCCAGGGAGAAGATGGCCTGCACGCGCACCCTGAAGTCGCCGTCGTAGAGCACCAGCTCCTCGAGCATCCCGATCTTGCTGTCGATCTCCTTTTGCGCGGCCTCGTCGGTCGCCTTGTCCGCATGGACTGCGGCCACGGGGTCCAGGACGGACAACGTGAGAAACAGAGCGGCGATGACCGTTGTGGGGCTTCTTTTCAACCCTTGACGCCTACCCGACCGATGTGTCAGACGACACGCCAGGTGCGATTATTCGTCCGTTCGCAGGGTGTGTCAATTGCCCTTGAGAGCCATGGCACGTTGTTGACACCCGGACAGGGCGGCGATATGACCGCTCGAACGACCCGCAACCCCGGAGGATCACGTGGTTTCGGACAAGAGCTACTACGTTCTCAGGAAGGTGCACTCGCTCACCGGCATCGTGCCTCTGGGCATGTATCTTCTCATGCACCTGTTTCTCAACTCCTTCGTCCTTCTGGGCAAGGGCAGCTTCGGTGACGCTGTGACCCTTTTGCACCGGATGCCGTACCTGCCCGTGCTGGAATGGGGCATGATCTACATACCCCTGGCCATCCACGCCTCGCTGGGGCTCCTGATGATCTTCGAGGCCCGCTACAACACCCTGCGCTACGGATACTCGCGAAACTGGTGGTTCTGGTTCCAGCGCGTGAGCGCCGTTGTGGTGCTCCTCTTCATCGGCTGGCACGTGTACAGCACGCGCATCCAGCTGGCTCTCGGCAACGTGACCACGGACGGGTTCTACGAGGTGCTCCGCGCCCAGTTCCAGGATCCCGTGTGGCTCTCGGTGTACGTGCTGGGCATCACTGCCGCTGCCCTGCATCTGGGCAACGGCCTGTGGGGTTTTCTGGTTTCCTGGGGCGTGCTGACGAGCCGTCAGAGCCAGCGTCTCTTCGCCGGAGCGTGCATCGCGTTCGGTGCGCTCGTGCTCGCGGGGTTCGTCAACGTCGGATACCACTACGCCTCCACGAACGCCACGGGCGGTATCCTGCCCGTCATCGAAGGCGAGCCGGCACACGCCTCCAGCGGCGAACCGTCCACGGCCGAGATCCTGCCCTGAACGTGGGCTGGCCGCCCGCGACCCGCTCTCGCGACGGGCTGATCGTCATCGGCTTCGCGCTCATCTCCTGCTCTTCGGACTGCAGGTCGCCAGGCGGTGCGCCAGACGCGGCCGATGAACCGAAGGCGGATCTTCAAGTCGGCGATACCCGGGGCAGCGATGCGAGAGACTTACCCCGGCCTCCTGCGCCCACCGGCATGCGTGCGGCACTGGACGCCTTCCGCTCGGGCCGTTTCGACGAGGCCACCACCCACCTTCGCGCCCTCGAAGGAAAGTCCGAGCCCATCGAGGACTACAGGCTTTTCTACCTGGCCGAGGCCCTGCTGCTCGACAACCGGCCGCTCGATGCCGTGACCGTCTACGACGAGCTGGCCAGGCATCCCAAGAGCAGGTTCGCGCCGCTGGTGCCCTGGCGCAAGGCAGACGCTCTGCTCGTGGCAGGCGAGGCCGGGGCAGCGGCCTCGGCCTACGCCGCCGGTGCGTCCTCTGGCATTCCAGGCGTGGTTGACTCCGCCTCCGTTCACCTGAACTGGGCCATGGCGCTGGAGCAGGATGGACGCACCGAGGCCGCACGCAAGCGCTACGAGATCGTCATGCGCCAGTTCCCGCACAGGCCGCAGGCGGACCAGGCAATCGAGGCCCTGGGCCGGCTCGAAGCCGGCTACGCAGTGAGCACCGCGGACAGGCTCGAGAGAGCGGACAGGCTCAGTGACATGAAGCGTTTCGCCGAGGCGGAAAAGGAGCTCAGGGCCATAGAGGAAAAGCTGCCCAAGCCCCAGGCCCGGGAGGTGACGTTCAAGCTCGCCACGTACGTGTTCCAGAAGAGGCAGGCCTGGACAGAGGCGCAGTCCCTCTTCGAGCCGCTGGCGAGAGGCAACGACGCCATCGCAGCAGAGTCGGCCTACATGGTGGCGCGGTGCCTTCACAAGCGAGGCCAGACGACCAGGGCCGTTTCTGCCTATCGGAAGTTCCTGGCGCGATTCAAGGGATCGAGCCTGCGCGACGATACCCTGATGAACCTCATGGTCATCGACTACGAGGCGGGCCGCTGGGCACTGGTGCGCAAGGCCAACCTGCCACGGCTCAGGGCGGGCACCTGGACCGGGGACTCACGCGCCAGCGCCCTCTGGATGATAGCCTTCAGTGCGTACCTCGAGGGCGACGCCCAGGATGCGCTTTCGCTCATGGACGAGTACGAGGCGCAGAGCACGGGCAGCATGTCGAAGGCCAGGGCGCTGTACTGGGGCGGTGTGATACGCCAGGCCATGGGCAGAGACGACGAGGCGGCCGATCGCTACGACCGGCTCTGCAGGCGCTATCCTCTTCACTACTACGCCATCCTGGCAACGAGAAGGCTCATGGACATGGGCCGCCAGATCCAGGACGTGGACGAGCTCGTGGGCCCTCCGGCGAAGCCTGCCGCCGGCGGATGCTCGGGGCTGCCCCCGGTGGTGGCCGTGCTGGTCGAGCTCGACATGGACTACGACGCGCGCCAGGAGATGGGGCGCCTTGCGCCGAGGATCGTCAAGGAGCACTCGACCCGCCCGGCGGAGCTGGCCCGCATCTTCTCCTGCGCCGGCGCCGAGAAGCTGCTCATCCGCCACGCCGGCTCTCTCGTTGGCGACGAGAACGAGGGGAGCGGCACTGCGACACGAGCCAGGTGGGAGCTCATCTACCCCACCCCTTACATGGCCGAGGTGGAAGATCTCTCGAAAAAGGGTGGCGTGCCGCCGATGCTCGCCATGGCCATCATGAGGCAGGAGTCCATGTTCGACCCTGACGTGACCAGCTCGGTGCGCGCGGCAGGGCTGATGCAGCTCATGCCGGCCACCGGGGAAAGAGTGGCGGCCCAGCTGGGCGTGGCCTGGTCCGAGGACATCCTGTTCGACCCCAGCACCAACATCCGATTCGGCACCCACTACCTGGGCGGACTCGTGTCCCGCTTTCCTGGCAATTTGCCAGCGGCCGTGGGCGCCTACAACGGTGGGCCTCACAACATGAAAAGGTGGCTTTCCACACACGCGCCCGTCGCGGGAGACGTGTTCGTGGAGCTCGTGCCTTTCGCGCAGACTCGAAACTACATCCGCCGCGTGCTCTCGAGCTATGCCCGCTACACCTACATCGCAACGGGCGACTGGAAGGAAGCGCTCGACTGGATCCCACGCGAGATGACGGCCACCCTGGGCGAGGGTCCCACCTACTGAGCCTCGTATGCACCCGCGTCGCAGGGTCCCTCCGGGGCTCGCCCCGCTGATCGGGCCCGACGAGCATGACACGAGTTCGAGCACGAGTAGCGCCACGAGGACGCCACGCAGAGGGTCACCTCTTGCTCATG
>JBFYZU010000368.1:0-18727 GCA_041309365.1 Myxococcota bacterium | reverse complement strand
CGACGGGCTGGACCGTATGCCCCGCGGGCACGTACGGAGACGACCGGGAGACGCTGATCGCGGGCATCTACTCCGAGCTGCGCCCCACCGTCCACAACGTCTACCTTTCCGACGTGAATGCCGACGGGCTGTCGGACGTGCTGCAGGTGCGCTTCGACGCCGTGGATGCATACTCCAGTAATCCATCTGGGAAATGCTGGCTCAGTAACATCCTATTCTGATATGTGATGCGTATTCTTCTTCACAGAAATTCCACCCATCAGTTAAGGTCATTTGAGGATAGCCGTCTGAAGTGAATGCATGCCTTCCATCCATACACCTGTAGCAGACAGCTACAGGTGTACCGATAACCATTGGTGGTACGCAGCCAATTACCGTGGATTTCGCTCCGATCCGATCCCCCCGTCCCATGCACTTGTCATAGGAATCTACCAAATAGCCTGAAATAAAGGCTCGGCGTGCCTGTTGATGTTTACTATGAAGACAACAACACCAAACACGCCGAGCACCAATAAGATGCGCCGAGACCTCGCCGGAGGCAAGAGGGGAGATGGCTGGCGGCGACAGAAATTCAGCGACGAAAAGCGGCGTTTTGTCCGACGCCCCAATCTCAAGACCGTACGCGGTGGAAAGCCGGATGCCTCGCTGACGTCCATGGCGGGCCTCGTACCTTTCGGTGTCTACCTCAACGATATCGGCCTCGATGCTCATCTCGAAGCCCTCTTCGGCGACCTCAAGGTCGGCAAGAGTGTCGTCTATCCCATGCCCACACAGATACGGACCCTCATGGATGCAATGGCCGCCGGGGAGCAGAGAGTCTTATACCTGGAGAGCCTCAGCGCCGATCCTCTCTTCGTCCACCTGGCAGGTGGCTGCATCTCCAGCATCGACACCATGTACAGGGATCTGACCCGCTTTGGTGCAGGTGAAATCACCTGCCTCGAAGAACTCATGGCCCACCACGGGAGAGCCATTCCGATTCCCAGAGGCATCTCCAGCGTCCATCTCGACATCGACTCGACTGTCGAGCCCCTCTTCGGCTCCCAGGAGGGACCGGTGCCGGGCTACAACCCCCGCTACCACGGACGCCCGAGCTATCATCCCATCATCGCCCGCCTTCAGGAAACGGATGCCTACGTGGGCGCGGTCCTGCGACCTGGTAACACGACCCTCGGTCAAGACGACGTGCCCTTCATTCGCAACGTCGTCGAGAGGACCAAGCTCGAACTCGGCAAGGGCAAGTCGCTCCGGGTGCGTATCGACTCCGCGGCGGACTGCACGCAGATCATGTCGGCCATCGAAGACCTCCGCACGGTCTTCATCACCAAGGCCAAGATGACCGAGGATCTGTGCCAGGTCATCGACCACACCCAGGACTGGTTCACGACCGATTGGGACGTGGACGGAAAACCTCTTCGCCAGGTGGCGGAGATCGACTTCCACCGAGGCGAGTGGGTCAAGGCCGGACGGGACTTCCGCGTCGTGGCCCTGCGCACCCTGGAAGAGACCCACGGTGGCCAGATCTTCCTCTGGGATGGCCTCGAGTACACCGTCAAGGCGTTCATCACGAGCGACTACCGCACCTTCGCGGACGATATCATCCGCGAGTACGACGACCGGGCCGGGATCGAGCCCCTGATCGCCGAGCTGAAGAACTGCTGGGGAATCGGCAAGATCCCCAGCCAGAGCTTCGAGGCCAATCACGGCTCAAGCTCCTGACGGCGAATCTCGTGCGTCGATACATCCTGGCCAAGGCCCCTGAGCTTTCTTCATGGCGGGTGGACTGGATTCGTCGGGTCCTCTTCTGCGTACCTGGCATGCTTCGCCATCGTGCCAACGGTTACAGGCTGCGCGTCCCCACCTACAGCTACCTCCTCAAGCTGTTGAACTGACCCCATCACAATCGAGTTTCGCGTTGGGGGAAAGGGGGCGGTGTCTCTTCGATACCATATTGCATCCTGTATGCTGTATTGGCTTATGTACTATACCGCCCAGCGGCCCCGACCGACCCCCTCCGCGTAGGTGGGAGCGAAATCCACGATGAATATCTATCGACCCACCATGGTAGTAGTCGGCGCTATAGACTACCTTGCCCTCTGGGGGCGTCTGTGAAGTAGGGTGGTGGGACCAGGGCGGCGAGGCGGGAAAGGAAATCGAACGGGGTCCAGGACGATGGTGGTGGTGCCGTCCTTGAAGGGCTTTTTGAGCTCGTAGCGGACGTATCCTGAGTCGGTCGCGCACCAGGCCGCACTGGGGGATGCGAGGTGGGCGCATCTGGCTGGCGTCAATTACTTTTACCCACCGCTGGGGAGTTGTAATTGTCGCTCGCCACGCATCCTCTCTCCGGGATGCCACAGTCCAGGTAAGAGGTCAGCTCGTCGCGCACGAAGTCGGGCAGGCCGCCGGCCTGGTCCGTCCTGAGGTACGGTGGGCTCGTGCCCGGCAGGGCAGGGGAAGGTCGTCGCACCAACGACCTGGCCGTTCGCATGACCGACGACGCCATGCACGACGAGGCGAGACTGCGTCAGTGAATCTGCTCCTTTTCCTGGCCTCTTCGCGTACCCATGACCACCTTGGCGTCCGGTCCCAAGGACCATCCCTTGCCGCACGTCGGGTCCACGCGGTGGGGCGTTTCGCAGGGTCACGGTGCGAGGATGGCACCGAGGCGGCGCTCGAGCTCGGCCGCGGTCATTCCGGGCGCCGCCTGGCGCACGCTGCCCACGAACGAGGCGTGGTCGCGTCCGGCGCGGTACCCGGGCTCGCGCGGCGGGTGCGTGAGGTAGCGCGTCATGAGCTCCACGGCCGGCGTGACCAGGATGGTCGTGGAGAAGTGCACGAGGCCGGCCGAGCGCTGGATGCAGGAGCCTCCCACCTTGCGGCCGTCGAGCACGAGATCCGACACGCCGTCCACGGTCACGCCGGCGACGCCGGCCAGCGCGAGCCCCCTGACGATCCACGACGTGAGCCTCTCGAAGCTCGCGTGGATGCTGCCGAGCCCGGGCACGCTCTCGGTCACCGAGACGATGACGTTGCCCGGATCCAGGACCACGGCGCAGCCGCCTCCCCTGCGCCTGTGCAAGGGCACGAGGTTGGCCGCGCAGGCCTCGATGCGCAGCTCGCGGCCGGGCTCGCTGCTGCGCCCGAGCACGACGCACGGCCGCTCCGGCCTGGCCACCCGCACGCGGCGCAGGCCGTCCGCTTTCGTGGCGGCCGCCATGTCGTCGTCCGCGGTCCATGGCGTGATGCCGAGCGCGATGCGCTCTCTGCCGGTGGACGGCGCGTGTCCGATGGCCGGCACCGGCGTCAGGACCTCGACACGTGGATGGGCGTTCCCGCGGCCGCCTCGGCGGCCTCCCCGAGCGCCTCCGAGAACGTGGGGTGCGGGTGGATGGTGGCCAGGAGGTCCTCGAGGCTGGCCCCCATCTCGATGGCCAGCGTGGCCTCCGAGATGAGCTCGCTCGCGGCGTGGCCCACCATGCCCACTCCCAGGATCAGCTTCGAGTCCGGGTCCGTGATCACCTTGACGAATCCCTCGGTGCGGCCCGCGGCGCGCGCGCGCCCCAGGGCGGCCAAGGGGAAGCGGCCCACGGCGACCGGCCGGCCCATCTCGCCGGCCTCTCTTTCGGTCATGCCGGTCCACGCGATCTCCGGGCTCGTGAACACCACGGCGGGAACGGCGCGGTTGTCGCGGGCGGACGGCAGGCCCGAGATCACCTCGGCGGCCACCTTGCCCTCCCGGCTGGCCTTGTGCGCGAGCATGGGGCCGGGCGCCACGTCGCCGATGGCGTACACGTCCGGCGCGCTCGTGCGCATGGCCTCGTCGACCACGATGATCCCCCGCCCGTCCGGGGCCACGCCGATCTTCTCGAGCCCCAGGTCCTTGGTGTTGGGCCTGCGGCCGACGGCCACGAGCACCTGCTCGTACTCGTTCACGGTCGACTGCCCCTCGTGCTCCACGGTCACGGCGAACCCCGCTTCTGTCTTGCGGATGCCGACCACCTTCGAATCCACGAAAAGCCCCGCGAACCTGCCCTGGGCGGCGCGCACCACGACCTTCACGAGGTCCGGATCGGCGCCCATGAGCAGCCGCGCAGAGAACTCCACCATGGTCACCCTGGAGCCGAGCCCGGCGTAGGCCGTGCCCATCTCCAGGCCGATGTAGCCGCCTCCCACCACGAGCAGGGTCTCGGGGATGCAAGTGAGCGCGAGCGCGTCCGCGCTCGTCCACACGGGCACGTCGTAGGCCGGCGGGATGGACGCGATGGACGATCCGGTTGCCACGATGCAGTGGCGAAAGTCGATGCCCGCCACGTCGCCTCCCTCGATGGCCAGCGAGCGCCTGCCGTCGAAGCGGGCACGGCCCCTGATCACGTGCACGCCCCGCTTCTCGAGCAGGCCGGCCACCCCCCGCGTGAGGTTTTCCACCACCGACGACGTCCACTGGCGGAGCGCATCGACGTCCAGCCTGAGACCGTCGTAGACGAGGCCCATCTTCTTCGCCTGGGAGGCGCTTTCCATGAGCTCCACCGCGCCGATGATGGTCTTCGATGGGATGCACCCCTCGGTGAGGCACACGCCTCCCGGCTTCTCGCGCTCCTCGACGAGCACCACCTCCCGGCCCAGGTCCGCGGCCCGGATCGCGGCCACGTAGCCTCCGGGGCCCGCACCGATGATCGCCACCTCCGCTTGCTCTCTCAGGCTTCCCATGACCATGCTCGCACCTCCCTTCTGTCAGCTCTCCACGAAGAGCGTGTCCGGGTCGCCCAGGAGGCGCACGAGCTCGCTCACGAACCGGGCCGCGTCCGCCCCGTCCGCGATGCGGTGGTCGAACGACAGCGACAGCGGCAGGACCTTGCGGATCACGATCTGCCCGTCTCGCACGACGGGCTTGTCCTGGACCTTGCCCATGCCCAGGATGGCCACCTCGGGGTAGTTGATGGCCGGGATGAGCGCCGTGCCGCCCATGGGCCCCACGTTGGTGATGGTGAACGTGCCGCCCCTGAGGTCCGCCACCTCGATCCTGCCCTCGCGCCCGCGGCTGGCCAGGTCCTCGATGTCCGCCGAGATGGCCAGGATGCTCTTCGTGTCCGTGCCCCTGATCACGGGCACCACGAGCCCCCGTCCCGTGTCGACGGCGATGCCCACGTTGTAGTACTTCTTGTAGACGATCTCCTCCTTGAACGGATCCAGGCTCGCGTTGAAAGCGGGCGTGGCCCTCAGACCCGCGGTCACGGCCTTGATCACGAAGGCCAGGAGCGTGAGCTTGCCCCCCGGCCTGCCCGCGTGCCCCTCTCTGGCCTTCCTGCGGAACGCCTCGAGGTCCGTGACGTCGGCCTCGTCCATGTGCGTGACGTGGGGCACCAGGATCATGGAGGTGACCATCTTGTGCGCGACCTTGCGGCGGATGGACCGCAGCGGCTCGATCGTCACCTGGCCGAACTCGCCGAAGTCGGGCAGGGGGTCCATGTCGAGAAACGGGATGGCGCTCGCCGCGTGCGCGGCGAACCCGGCCTGGGCCAGCCGTCCTGCGTCCAAGGCCACGGGCGCAGCCTGGGCTGCCTTGGCACCTTTCGCGTGGCGCGTCACGTCGTCGGGCGTGACGCGGCCGGCCGGCCCGGTGGGCGCCACCTCCTCGATCCTCACGCCCATCTCGCGGGCGAGCCTGCGCGTGGCCGGCGCAGCAGGGACCGGGCCTTTTGGGGATCGTGCCTCGGCCCGTGGCACAAGGGGCGCTCCGGGTGCTGCGGGCGTCGTGGCGTCGGCCGGCGGCGAGGGCCTGTCGGCGGCGCCGTCTTCGATCACGGCGATGACCGAGCCCACCTCGATGACGTCCCCCGCGCCTCCCGCCAGAGACGCGATCCTCCCGCGCACCGGCGAGGGGATGGTGACCGCCGCCTTGTCCGTCTCCACCTCCACGAGCGGCGCGTCCTCCTCGACCGTGTCTCCCACGGACACGTGCCATTCGAGGATCTCGGCCTCGTGCACTCCCTCTCCGAGGTCCGGTAGCTTGAATTCGTACACGTCTGCCTCCTCAGCTGTAGGCCAGCGTCTCCTCGATGCCGCGGCCGATGCGGGCGGCCGTGGGGATGTAGGCCTTCTCGCGGCCGAAGTACGGGGTCACCACGTCGTAGCCCGTGATCCGCCTGACCGGCGCCTCGAGGTGCTCGAGCGCCCTGTCGTTGATCTGCGCGATGACCTCGGATGCCACGCCCAGGTGGCGCGGGGCCTCCTGGACCACCACGCAGCGGCCCGTGCGCCGCACCGAGCCGGCGATCGTGTGCGCGTCGAGCGGCGAGATGGTGAGGATGTCGACGACCTCCACCGAGCGGCCCGTCTGCCCCTCGACCTCGGCCACGGCCTCGAGCGCGGGCCGCATCATGGCGCCGTAGGACACCAGGGTCAGGTCCTTGCCCTCCTTGACCACCTGCGCCTTGCCGATGGGCATGACCTCGGGCTCGTCGGGCACCTCCTCGCGAAAGGCCCGGTAGGATCGCTTGGGCTCCATGAACACGACCGGGTCGGGGTCGCGGATGGCCGCCAGCATCAGGGCGCGGGCGTTGCGCGGTCCGGAGGGGATGACCACCTTGACTCCGGGCAGGTGGCCGTAGGTGGCCTCCCTGCTCTCGCTGTGGTGCTCGAGCGCCCTCACGCCGCCGCCGTAGGGCATGCGCACGACGAGCGGCACGGTGAACGCGCCCTGGGTCCTCGCGCGAAACCGGCTCGCGTGCCCCTCGAGCTGCGGGATCATCAGGTAGCTGAAGCCGCAAAACTGCATCTCCGCCACGGGCCTGAGGCCGGCCAGGGCCATGCCGATGGCCGTGCCGAGTATCCCGGACTCGGCCAGCGGCGTGTCGATGATCCGCGACTCGCCGAACCTCTCGAGAAGGCCCGCCGTCACCCGGAACACGCCCTCGTCCTTGCCCACGTCCTCGCCCATCACGATGACCCTGTCGTCTCTCGCCATCTCCTCGGTGAGCGCGAGGTTGATGGCCTGCACCATGGTCAGCTTCGCCATCACTGGCCCTCCTTCGCGAGGTCCTCGAGAAACTGCGCGCGCTGCTCCTCGATGATCTCGTGCCTGGTCCCGAACACGTGGTCGAACGGGGCGTCCGGCTTGAACCCCGTTGTCGCCTCGAACTCCTTCACGGCCGCGTCCACCAGCGACTTGACCTCGGCCCGCATGGCCTCCTCTCTGCCCGCGTCCCACATGCCCTTGCCCTCGAGGTACGTCCTGAACCGCGGGATGGGGTCTCGCTTCCACCAGGCCTGCACCTCGTCGTCCGTGCGGTACTTCGTGGGGTCGTCCGCCGTTGTGTGCATCATGAGCCTGTAGGTCACGGCCTCGATGAGGCTCGGGCCCTGGCCGGCGCGGGCGCGCTCGAGCGCCTCGCGGCCCGCACTGTAGGTGGCCAGCGCGTCGTTGCCGTCCACCTGGATCGCGGGGATGTCGTAGGCGATGGCCTTCTGCGCCAGCGTGCCCGCGCCCGTCTGCTTCGATCGCGGGACCGAGATGGCCCAGTGGTTGTTCTGGATCAAGAACACCACGGGCGCCTTCCACACCGAGGCGAAGTTGAGCGCCTCGTGGAAGTCTCCCTGCGACGTGCCGCCGTCGCCGACCACCGCCAGCACCGCCGAGCGCTCCTTGCGGTACGTCATGGCGTGGCCGATGCCCACGGCGTGCAGAAGCTGCGCCCCCACGATGATGGAGATGGGCAGAGTCCTCTCGCCGCCCGCGAACACGTTGCCTTCCTCGTAGCCGTTGTGGAACAGGTAGCCGTGGGTCAAAGGCTCCCTGCGCATGAGCCTGGCGCCCAGCTCGCGGAATGCCCCCACGAACCAGTCGCTGGGCTCGAGCGCCAGCGCCGGGCCGCACACGGCGGCCTCCTGGCCGGTGTTGGGTCCGAAGGTGCCCACGCGCCCCTGCCGCTGCATCCTGAGCATGCGCTGGTCGTCCTCGCGGGCGATGACCATGGACCTGTAGAGCTCCACGAGGCGGGCCTCGGAAAGGTCCGGCTCGAGCGCGCGGTCCACCTCGCCCTGCTCGTCCAGGATCTGCAGGTGGTCGATCCCGAACCCGGCTATCCTGCTTCTCGGCATGTCGGTCTCTCCTGCATCGGAATAGTTGACCTGACTGGTCAACAGATAGAGACCCCTTGCCGGCCGTCAAGGATGGATGGCCCCGGCCCTTGACCGGGCGTCGGGCGGGCCATATGAGCTACGGGCAAGGGAGGTGACGAAGATGAGCATCACGAAGATGACCCGCAGGCAGTTCGTGCAGATCTCGGGGGCCGCGGCAGGTGCTGCCACGCTGGGCGTGGGCACGCTCACCGCGTGCGGCGGCAAGGACAAGTACCCCGAGATCCCCATGACCGACGGCAAGCTCGTCATCGATCTTGCTTCCCATCCCACCCTCGCCCAGGCCGGCGAGGGCATGCTGTTCCAGGTGCCGGGCAACGTCGAGAACATCGTCGTCGTGCACACCGAGGCCGGGTACGTGGCAACGGGCGCCCAGTGCCCGCACAAGGGCTGCAGCGTGCGCTGGAACAAGGACGAGAAGCTGCTCGTGTGCCCCTGCCACAAGTCCGCCTTCACGGCGACGGGCGAGTGCGTCCGCGGCCCTGGCTGGGGCAAGCCCGTCCCCTGCGACGAGTGGGGAAAGAGGCTTCGCCGCTACAACGCCGTCGAGGAGGACGGCGCCGTGGTCGTCACCGCCATCGACGACTGACGTCCACCAGCGTCGGCGGTGGGAATCGTGCGCTCGCGTCCGTGGGATGCGCCCTAGGGTCCGAGCAGGAAGCCCTCGCCGAAGGTGATGCTGCCTCCCAGGTGCCCGGCCACGAGCACGGCGAGGGCGATGCCCGCGAGCAGGGCCACGTAGGCGATCCGCAGAGGCTTCGACCCGACGCGCTCCATGAGGATGCGGGCGGCCAGCGCCAGGGCCAGCATGACGAGCGCGGCGATCCCTGCGGCCTCGTGCCTCTCGACGAGCTCGTGCACCCCGGGCCGGGACGCGACGTCCGCCTCGTGCGCGAGGCCCGTGACCACGGCCGCTCCGGCCGCGGCCGTCGAGCTCGCCACCAGCCACAGATCGATCCGTCCGAGCCTGTCATTTTTGAGCCTCGCGATCCCGAAGGGCAAGAGCAAAACGGCCCAGGCGACCGCGAAGTGGACGATGGGCGGGTGCATGCGGCCCACGATGCCTCGCGCGCCGCCGGCCGCGGCCCCGCCGTCCTCGCCGGGCACTCCGTCCGGTGCGCCGTCGTCCTCGACCACCTCGAAGTCTCCCTCGCCGAGCTCGATCACCTCGTCTCGGGCCGCAAGGGCATCCCCTGCGGCGAGGATCCATGCTGCGGCGAGCATCGCGACACGAGCCGCGACCTCGAGCGACCGGCCCTTCGCGCTCACAGCTTCACCATGACCTTCCCCTTCTCGAGCCAGGCCGGGTAGGTGACGAGGTCCTTGGAGGCCGGGCCGCTCTTGACCTTCCCGTACCTGGTGAACTTCGAGCCGTGGCAGGTGCAGCGGATCTCGCCCCACTTCTTCCTGTACTCCACGGCGCACTTCTGGTGGGTGCAAACGGGCGAGATGGCCACGATCCCCTTCTCCGAGGTGCGGATGAAGAGGATCTTCTTCTTCTTGATGCTCGCGTAGGCGCTGTTGCCGACCTCCTCGAGGCCAGGGAGCTTCGCCAGGTCGATGGCGATCTTCTTGGCTGCCCCGGCCCTGCCCGCGCCGGTCAGGATCGCCCCTGCGGCCGCGAGCGCCATCCACGCCGCACCGAGAAAGGACCGCCTGTCCATTCCCTTCCTGGCCTCGCCGTCTGCTCCGTACATGGTTGCACCTTCCCTGACCGCCCACCCTTCCCGGGTGCTCGTACCTGTCATCTTAGGGCTGCGAAAGGTTTTGTAAACTCGGCGCTCGATGTCCGGGCCGGCTATCTCCCTCGACCCCCTGGCAGGGTGTCGTCCTCGAGCCATGGACAACCCCCGGGTGCGTTCGAGGCTTGTGCGATGCACGCTGCGCGCTATCTGTCCTCGCCGACAGGGCGGCCACAGAGCCGCCAAGGAGGAGCTCACCATGAAGGACGAGCAGTACGGGTACAGCATCACGATGGCAGGCAAGGGGTTCGATGAGGCGCTCGGTCTGGTCACCGCGGCGCTCGCGCAGGAGGGCTTCGGCGTGATCACGCAGATCGACGTGCAGGACACCATGAGAAAGAAGCTCGGCGTGGATTTCCGCCCGTACAGGATCCTCGGCGCGTGCAACCCGCCGCTGGCCCACGAGGCCATCGGCGCGGATCCGCTCATCGGGTTGCTCTTGCCCTGCAACGTCGTCGTCCAGCAGGTCGGCGACGCGGTCGAGGTGGCCATCGTCAAGCCGGTCGAGATGTTCTCCGTGGTGAGAAGGCCCGGCCTGGAGCGTCTGGCCTCGACCGTGGACGAGAAGGTGCGAAGGATCCTGTCGGGCCTCGAGGCGCAAGACGGTGCACGAGCGCAGGCGACGGGTCGATGATCGCGTCGCGGATGGAGTTCTTGCGAGGCACGGGTAGTCGTCGCCCGCATCCCGGTCCTTTGGCACGTCGAGCCGGTCGTGCTCCGAAGCGTCCAGAGGTGCGCCCCGGCCGCGCGTCGCCCCTCGGGGCCTGCGACACGCCCCACGCGGCGCGGAACACCTTGCGCGAGGGCGCGCCGGTGTGATATCCGCGCACGATGCGAAGCTCGACGACGATACCCATCAACTTCGCGGCCCCGCGCGCCGCGCTCGTGTGCTGCATGCTCGGCGCCCCGTGGCTCGCGTCCTGCTCGTCCGGGGACGGTAGCGCCCGCGGGCCGTACGACGAGTGCGACCCGCTGCTCCAGGACTGCGCGGACCCGGACAAGCGCTGCATCATCGATCGGGGCACCACGGAGACCGGCCCGCACACGACGTGCGACGATTTCTTCGGGGACCAGGGGGAGACAGAGGTCTGCGAGCGGCCGACCGACGAGCTCGGGATGGACACCTGCGCTGCCAGGCTCGTGTGCGTGATATGGGAGATGCCGTACTCGGACCCGCAGCTTCGGCAGTGCCTCCCCTACTGCCACTCGGACGGCGACTGCGCCGCGGGCGAGCAGTGCATGTCCCTGTCGGGCTCGCAATGGACCGGTGCTTGCACGCGGACGTGCGACCTGTTCGGCGACGACTGCAGCGACGGCACTGGCTGCTACTCGGGCAACACGTTGACCGGCTGGTCGTCGCTCTGCGTGCCCGAGGGGTCCGGGCAGATATCGGATCCGTGCACCTACTCCAACGACTGTGCCCCCGGCATGACCTGCGTCATCTACTCCACGGGCAACGAGTGCATGCCCGTCTGCGACGACGCGCACCCGTGCGAGTCGGGCACGTGCACGGCCTTCATCGGAGACGACAGCCCCTTCGGCGCTCCCGACCACTCCTACTGCGACATCTGAAGAGGCGACAGGTTGTCCTTCCCGGTATCTGTTCGCAGGCTGGTCGAGGCTTCGGTCCGGTGGCCGTGCCGTTCGACCCGCCGGCGCGGTGGCGGCGCTGGTCGCGTCGTTTCGTTCTCGACGGGGTCTGGTGCGTCGGGCGCGACATCGGCACGCAGTTCGGCGGGCGGGTCTTCAGACAGACTCGCTCGATGACGTTGAAGGCGAGGTGATCGTCAGGCCGCGCGCCGCAGGTGCCGGTGATGCAAGCCGCCCACCTCGGGGATCTCGATCACCTTGCCGGGATGCGAGTCCTGCCTCGCGATCGCGACCTTCGACACTCCACGGGGACTCTACCAGGCTATCGATCGGACGAAGGGAAGCGAGGCTCCGACCTTGCGGACGAGCTTCTCGTCCGCGGTGAACAGGGGCACCTCCAGCGAAAGCGCGAGGCATACGTACACCGCGTCGTAGACCGTGACGCCGAATTGCACCGAAAGGTCGAGCGCCGTGGACAGAATCGGCGCCGAAGGATGCACGCGAAGTCCCAGCGCATCGATCTGACCGACTGCCTCGCGGGCGGCCGCTACCGGCCATCCAGAGAATCGCGTGAGCTTCCACATGGCGTTCGCGACCTCGATCGCGCACAGGTCGGGAACGTGAGCGGCTATCCTGCCCTCGTGCATGGCGCCGCGGATGGAGGCCGCCCTGTTCGCGAGGTGCAGGTCCTCGTCCCTGAACCACCAGCGCGCGACCACGCTCGCGTCCAGCACGCAGGCCTTCATCTTTTCCTGTCCTCCCTCAGGAACCGGTCGAGGTCGCCCTTGCGGCCGGGGGCCAGCGAGTAGCGCTGCCTGATCTCCTCCACCGCCCGCGCGACCTCGGATGTGGATCCGTGACCGGTCGCCTCACTGGCGAGTATCCTCCTCACCTCCTCGGCCAGCGACCTGCCTGCCCTTCGCGCCCGGACCTTCAATGCCTCGTAGACGTCGTCCGGAAAGTCCTTCACGTGAAGCGTTGCCATGGCGTCCCCTCCGGTTCCCTGGATGCTAGCACCATTATAGCCAGATGATAGCATCGAGCAAGCACGCCCGGGGGTGCGGACGATCGGCCGAGCTGACTTCTTTTACCTCGTATGGAGGCTCTTTCGCCCTATCGCGGCTGGCGCTCCCATTGCCCCCGCCCGGTGGCGAGCTTCGGATCGATCATTGCAATCATTCGAGGCCATGGGAAGAGTCATCGTCTGTCCCTCGTCCTTCCAACGACGACGATTTCATGATGGGCTCGCTCGATTCCTCACGGCCTGCATCAGGAGGGCGGTCGGGGAACAATCGAATTGCATACATGCGGCCAAGACCTTCGATCGGTTCGAGGATGCGGATGTATTGACAGGCTCTTTGGATGCGTTAGGTGGACATGGACCGATCGCGAGACCGGAGAAAGGAGCGACCCATGGACAAGCTCACGACCGAGATCAAGAAGAGGCCGAAGCTCGCCAGGGCCAAGAAGAGGCCCACGGTGGGACGCAACGCCGCAGAGGATCTCGGTGCGCTCCTCGAGACGCTCGCCGAGTGGCAGCAGATCGAGAAGGACACCATCGTGCTCACCGCGCGGATCGCGAAAAAGAGCGACAACGTGCTTTTGCAGACGCTCATGAAGATCATCCAGCAGGACTCCAGGATGCACTACAAGGTGCAGAAGGTGATCATCGACTCGCTGACCGAGAAGGCCATTTCGCTCAGGCCCGAGGAGCTCGGTGACATGTGGGAGATGGTCGAGAAGCACGCCGAGCTCGAGCGCGAGACCATCCGGAAGGCCGAGCAGGCCCTCGAGAACTGCCGGCTGTTCCCCCAGCGCCAGCTCCTCATGTACCTGCTCGAGGACGAGAAGAAGCACGACAAGCTGCTCACGCAGCTTGCCAACTTCAAGCGCAAGATCTACCCGTACATGTAGGTCCGGCCGGAGGGGGCTTCTCATGACGAAGGCGGATCCGCTCGGCTCGCTGGCCACCCTGGAGACCGGTGCGGGCAGGGTCTCCTACCACAGGCTCGACAGGCTGACCGAGCTGGGGATGGGCGAGGTGGGGGCCCTGCCCAGGTGCATCCGGGTGCTGCTCGAGTCGGTGCTGCGCTCCGTGGACGGGCTCTGGGTGACCGAGGACCACGTCTCGCTGCTCGCGGGCCATCCCCCGGGCATGGCGGGCGGGTTCGAGGTCCCGTTCGTGCCGGCCCGGGTGCTCTTGCAGGACTTCACGGGGGTTCCCTGCCTCGTGGATCTCGCTGCCATGCGCAGCGCCCTGGTGCGCATGGGCGGCGATCCCGGCCTTATCAACCCTGCCGTGCCCGTGGACCTGGTCATCGATCACAGCGTGCAGGTGGACGAGTACGGCACGCGCACGGCGCTGGCCACCAACTCGCGGCTGGAGTTCGAGCGCAACCACGAGCGCTACGAGTTTCTGCACTGGGGGATGCGGGCGTTCGCGAACCTCGACGTGGTGCCGCCCTCCGGCGGGATCTGCCACCAGGTGAACCTCGAGTTTCTCGCGAAGGTCGTGCTGACGCGCGAGCTGGACGGCCGCACCCTGGCCTTCCCCGATTCCCTGGTCGGCACGGACTCGCACACCACCATGATAAACGGGCTGGGAGTGCTGGGCTGGGGCGTGGGCGGCATCGAGGCCGAGGCCGCCATGCTCGGCCGGCCGCTCTACATGGTCGTGCCGGCAGTCGTGGGCGTCAGGCTCGTGGGATCGCTCCCGGAGGGTTCCACGGCCACGGACCTCGTGCTCACGGTGACGCAGATGCTGCGCGCCCACGGGGTGGTCGGCAAGCTGGTCGAGTTCTCCGGGCCCGGCCTCGCTGCTCTCACGGTCCCGGACAGGGCCACCATCGCGAACATGGCTCCCGAGTACGGGGCCACGACCGGTTTCTTCCCCGTGGACGGGCGCACCCTGGAGTACCTGCGCCAGACCGGGAGGCCGGAAGGGCTCGTCGATCTCGTCGAGCGCTACTCGCGGGCCCAGGGGCTGTTCGTGTCCGGCGACGAGCCGCAGCCGGGCTACGAGACCGTGCTCGAGCTGGACCTGGCCCGCGTCGAGCCCAGCGTGGCAGGGCCTCGCCGGCCCCAGGACCGTCTGACGCTGGGCCAGGTCGCGCCGTCGTTTCGCGAGATCCTCGCTCGATCGCGCGCTGCCGGAGGCTTCGGCATCGGGGTGGACCGCCTTGAGGACCTGGTCGGCGTGGACCTGGGACCGGGCGGGCGCGTGGAGCTGGGTCACGGCGCGGTCGTGATCGCGGCCATCACGAGCTGCACCAACACGTCCAACCCCTCGGTGATGATCGCCGCCGGCCTCGTGGCCGAGGAGGCGGTCCGCCGCGGCCTCGTTGTCAAGCCCTGGGTCAAGACCAGCCTCGCTCCGGGCTCCAGGGTGGTCACCCGCTACCTGGAGAGGACCGGGCTCGCCTCGGCCCTCGAGAGCCTGGGCTTTTTCACCGTGGGCTACGGGTGCACGACGTGCATCGGCAACAGCGGCCCGCTGCCCGAGCCGCTGGACGCGGCCCTGGGGGGGGCCGACCTGGTCGTGGCCGCCGTGCTGAGCGGCAACCGCAACTTCGAGGGACGCATCCATCCGAGGGTCAGGGCCAGCTACCTCATGTCCCCCCCCCTGGTGGTGGCCTATGCCCTGGCCGGGCGGGTGGACATCGATCTGCTGGCCGAGCCGCTCGGGACGGACCGAGACGCCAGGCCCGTGTTTCTTCGCGACCTGTGGCCCTCGCCGGACCGGATCGCCCGGTGCATGGACGAGGCCCGCGTGCCCGCCACCTTCGTCGAGACCTACGAGGGCGTGGAGCTGTCCAGCGAGGGCTGGAACGGCATCGTGGCCGCGGCCGGCTCCCTGTACGCCTGGAACGAGGCCAGCGACTACATCCACGAGCCTCCCTTCTTTGAGGGCATGCAGCGCGAGGCTTCTCCCATCGCGCCCATCCGGGGCGCGCGCGTGCTGGTCATGCTGGGCGACAGCATCACCACGGATCACATCAGCCCTGCCGGGGCCATCTCGCCACAGAGCCCGGCCGGGCGTTACCTCGTCGGACGGGGCGTCGCCTTGCGAGACTTCAACACCTACGGGAGCAGGCGCGGCGACGATCGGGTGATGACCCGGGGCACGTTCGCCAACGTCCGGCTCGAGAACCGTCTCGCCCCGGGCACCGAGGGAGGCTTCACCACCTTCCCCCCCGGAGGCGAGGTCACCACCATCCACGACGCCTCGCGCCGCTACATCGAGGCGGGCACGCCCACGCTGGTTCTGGCCGGTCTCGACTACGGCATGGGGTCGAGCCGCGACTGGGCGGCCAAGGGCACCCTGCTTCTGGGCGTGAAGGCCGTGCTGGCTCGATCCTTCGAGCGCATCCACCGCTCCAACCTCGTGGGCATGGGCGTCTTGCCCCTGCAGTTCGATGAAGGGCAGGACGCCTCGGTCCTCGGCATCACCGGCCTGGAGATCTTCGATATTGAAATCGACGACAACGTCGCTCCCGGGTCGGAGGTCGCGGTCACTGCGCGCTCCCCTGGCGGGGAGGCGCGCACGTTCGCCGTCAGGTGCAGGCTCGACAGCCCGGTGGACGTCTCCACCTACCGAAACGCGGGCATCCTGAACGCCGTGCTGCGAGACAAGCTCGCTCTCCAATTGCCTTGCAAATCCCCGGACGTGCAACTATCATCCTCTCCACGTTCCGCGACCTCTTGAAGAGAATAAAGGGAGGCGGCCACGTCGATGGGAATCAAGATAGAGGTTTACGGGGCATCCGACGTGGGCCTCATGCGCGAGGGCAACGAGGACAGCTTCGAGGTGGCCGACATCGCGCGCGGGCACATCGGCATGGATTCGCCGCTCCGGGAGCACGTCCTCGACCCGGTCGGCGGCTCTTTGTTCCTCGTGTGCGACGGCATGGGTGGCGCACAGGCCGGCGAGGTGGCATCCCGGATTGCCGTGGACACCATCATCTCGGTCATGCGCTTGGACCCCCTGCCAGACACCCATCACAAGCTCGTGCGCAGGATGGACAGGGCCATCCGCGAGGCCAGCACTGCCATCTTCCAGTCCGCCCGCCGTGACATGAAGAAGCGGGGCATGGGCACGACGGTCACCGCCGCCTCGCTGATCGATGGACGGCTCTTCATCGGTCAGGTGGGCGACAGCCGCGGCTACATCATGCGCGGCGACGAGATCTTCCTCGTCACCAAGGACCAGTCGCTCTTGAACCAGCTCCTCGAGGCGGGCCAGATCACCCCGGAGGAGGCCCAGGACTTCGAGTACGGCAACGTGATTTTGCAGGCAGCCGGGACGCAGGAGAAGGTGGACCCCGAGTTCTCCTTCGTGGACCTCGTCCGGGGCGACAGGCTGCTCGTGTGCAGCGACGGCCTGCACGGCATGGTGGGCGACGACGTCATCGCCTACTCCATCCTGAACGGCGAGTCGCTGGAGGCCTCGGTCAAGGCCCTGATCGCCCAGGCCAACGCCAACGGCGGTCACGACAACATCAGCGCCGTGCTCGTGCGCTTCGGCGAGGGGTTGCCGGAGCCGGACGGCACGCGGATCCTGTACCAGACCGTCACCGTCGAGCAGGACGAAACCGACCTCGCTCCCGGGGCCCAGGCCCCCGCGGCCGCGACCCTCGACTCGTTCGACGACGAGGATTTCCCAGAAGTCACGATTGTCTGATCCGTCCCACATCACGCGAGCTCTCGCGCTGGCCTTTGCGCTCGTCGCGTGCGCGTGCGGCACCATGGGCTCGGACGGCCCGCCGAGCACCCGGCCGCTCGACGTCCCCGGGCCGTTCGAGGAGCAGGGGCCGCTCGTCCTGTGCATGGGAGACACCCGCCTGGACGCCCCGGGCGCGCCCGGCGTGGACCCCGCCTGGACGGTGCTGGGGCTGTGCGTGCCCGCAGGCGCCGCAGGGTCCTCGTGTGCGGCCGACGCCGACTGTGCAGACGAGCAGGCCTGCGTGTGCGGGCTGTGCCGCGTGCCCGTCTGCCGCACCAACGCGGATTGTCCCTCCGGCCTCGACTGCTCGGGGGCGGGTGGCGTGTGCCGGAGACGGTGCGTCGAGGACGCCGACTGCCCGGATGGCAAGCTGTGCGATCCCTCGACCCTGGGTTGCACGGCGAGCTGCGTCGTGGACGCGGACTGCCAGTTCGGCAAGCTGTGCTCCCAGACGCGCTCGCTGTGCGTTGCCGTGACCTGTCACGAGGCCGGTTGCTGGGCCGGGCGCGCCTGCGACCTGCAGCGCCGCGTGGTCGAGTACGCGTCCCCGTCGGTGATCGAGGGCGAGGCCGGGGATGTCATGTGGCTCGGCATCGAGGGCACGGGAACGGTCCGTTTCGTGGACCAGGGCCTGGCCGGCTTCAGGGCCCTGCCCGCCACGCCCGTGCTCGGCGGGGAGCTCTCGGATGCCCAGGTGGCGCCCGACGGCGACGGGCTCTTCCTGGTGGCCGGCCGGCCCGACGGGTCGGGCATCTTCGCTTTGTCCAGCCGCGACGGGATCTCGTGGGACGACGTCGGGGACGGCGAGGCGCTCTTCGCGCCCGAGCTGGAGTGGGAGCGTGGGTGGGTGGGCCGGCCCTCGGCCCTGCGCGACGAGGGGGGCTGGCTCGTGGCCTACGAGGGAGGCCCGGGAGCGGGCGTGGGTCTCGTGTTCGCGCCGGACGGCGGGCCTGCATCGAGGCTGGGCACGGAGCCCGTCCTGGTGCCTGCCACTGCAGGGTCTGGCCCCTGGTGGGCCGGCATCGAGGAGGTGGGCTCTCCCAGGCTGTTCGTGCAGGACTGTGCCGGCGGCTGGACCGGGGTGGCCCTCCTGTTTTCGGGCGTGGGCCTGGAGTGGATCGGTGTGGACGTGGGCTCGCCGGATCCTTTGCTCGTGAACTCCAGCGTGGGCTACGCACGCCTCGACGGCGCGGATCTGTGCGTCGATCCCGCGAACCCGGTGTTCACCACCATGGCCGGCATAGCTGTCACACGCGACGAGCGCGCCGCCTTCCCCGTGTGCGGTCCAACGGGCTGGGCCCTGTACTACACGGCCTCGGATCCTGGAACGGGCCGGCTCCAGGGCCTCTTTGTGGCGTTATCTTTTTGACGACGATCGCTTTTCTAACTGTCCCGGGCGAAGGATCCCGGGCGCGATCGACAGGTTTTCACGATTCGACAACCCATCGACATGCAAGGTTAATATGTCCCAAGGCACCACACCGTCACAGGAGAGGTCGCGTGGCCGCCTTCTTGCACGAAGCGGTCACTGTCGAAA
>JBFYZU010000367.1:0-15200 GCA_041309365.1 Myxococcota bacterium | reverse complement strand
GGCCATCCGGCATCCTCACTGCCGGATGGGACTGCGTGCGGCGGAGACGACTGCGACGACCTCGATCCTCTCACGTATCCCGGCGCCCCGGAGATCTGTAACGACGGCGTGGACCAGGATTGCGACGGAGCCGTCGACACCCTCACCATGGTCCGTGATCCCTTGTATATAGAGACACCAGGGGGAACGAATCACGAACCCCCCGCGATTGCCTGGACTGGTAGCGAATACGGGATCCTTGTCAATGTCATCGGCGATCCCGTATCACCGGTCACCCATCTGATCAGAATTGCCGAGGATGGAGGAAGCGTCATAAGCGATAGCGTGATCTCCGACCCTATCGATGCAGCAGTGTACGCAACGTTCGTATGGACGGGATCCGAATATGGAGTTTCTTCTTCTGCATATACACTATCGGGAGACCACATCATCCTCTTCTCCCGCATCAGTGGATCCGGAGAGCATCTCGCCCCAGCCACTCTCATAGCGGAAGCGAGCGGTCCCGGACGCAGGTGTGAATCTCCTGCAATCGAATGGACAGGCTTCGGGTACGGAATCACCTGGGTCGACAACCGTGATGGCATCGGAAACGAAGATCCGTATGGCGTTCTCCCAAACGACATATACTATTCGTCAGTCGACAGGCTCGGAACTAAAACCATCGATGACATCAGGGTCACCGATGACTATGGCTGGGCCCACTACCCATCCATCGCCTGGTCGGGATCCTTATTCTGGCTAGCCTGGGCGGATCATAGAGTGCCCGTGAGCACGTATGGTTCACGACCGGCCGAGTTCTTTCTCACATCTATCGAAGAGGATGGTATATTAATCGGTCCAGAGACGCTGCTGAGCGATGAATCGGACACGAATTGCGGCGATGGTAGACACAGGACGAGTCTTGACTGGTCGGATACCGGAGTGTTCATCGGTTGGTCCAATAAATTACAACACGTCTCCGAGTCACTCTCCCTCGACACGTTTTCGACCGGGCCTGATGACCTATTCCGTGCCTGTATAGAGAGTTCGTATGCACTCGATGTCACAGGCGATTCAGTAGTTGCTTCTTTCTCTGTCCGGGATGCTATTGATGCATCAGTGTTTACTCTCAGATTGGTGTCTTCTCAACTTGATGACCTCTCAGCAATTGATGAGCAAGATTTCCTCGCAACTGATAGTCCTGAGGATCCCATCCCTCGAAGTATTGGCGTGATTTGGTCTGGCACGGCTCTCGGCGCTGTTTGGCGAACATATTTTGATAGCATTTGGTACGTCGGATTTACCGTTTTACAACTCTGCGAGTAACGTCCTGGCTGCGAGAAGAGGGAGCTATGAAAGCGAATCATACGGTGAGAGCAGAAGTCTCCGGAGCGGTCTCGAACGCTACTGGCGGGCCTAATTTGCGGTGGAAAGTTCCAGCCTCTTGGCAAGGGAAAAGCGGAAATTACCTTTTTTTTGCGGCCAGTCGGGTCGGAAGTCGCGATCCAAGTTTTGGGACCATTCAACGTCCTCGATGGCATGGACGGGCCACGCCCTGCCCGCAACAGTGTGAACCTTTGGCATCTCTGCTTTTTCTATACCGTTTTGAAGGATCACCCCGGGATGGGGCCGGCATGGGCATGCGGCTTGGCGAAGTTGTGCGAACAGGTGGCTTGACTGCGGCCCCGGATGCTGGTACCCATTGGCTGCAAGAATTTAGCACTTAAGGAAACACCCCAAATACCGGAGAGAGGTATGATCAAGCCCCATGGTTCCGACGTGTTGAACCCCCTGTATGTCGAGGACAAGGCAAAGCGCGCGGCGCTCGAGAAGGAAGCCGCCACGCTGCCGTCCATCGTGGTCTGCTCGGCGGCCGCGGCCAACGCGGTCATGATGGGCAGCGGCTACTTCAACCCGCTCACCGGCTACATGAACAAGGCGGATGCGCTGAGCGTGGCCAAGGGCATGAAGACCACCAAGGGCCTGTTCTGGCCCACGCCGATCCTCAACATGGTCAAGGATGCGTCGGCCATCAAGGGCGCAAAGAGGATCGCGCTTCGCGACCCGAACGTCGACGGAAACCCCGTGCTGGCCATCCAGGACGTGCAGGCCGTCGAGGAGTTCACCGACGACGAGATGAAGCTCATCACCGACAAGGTCTACAGGACCCAGGACCCGGCGCACCCCGGCGTGGCCGCGTTCAACGGCGTGGGCAGGATGGTCATCTCCGGCCCCATCCAGGTCCTCAACTTCTCCTACTTCGCGTCGGAGTTCCCGGAGACCTTCCGCACGGCCGGCCAGATCCGCAACGAGATGGAGTCCATGGGCTGGAAGAAGGTCGTGGCGTTCCAGACCAGGAACCCCATGCACAGGGCCCACGAGGAGCTCTGCCGCATGGCCCACGAGGCTCTCAAGGCGGACGGGATCCTCATCCACATGCTGCTCGGCAAGCTCAAGAAGGGCGACATCCCGGCCGACGTGCGCGACGCGTCCATCCGCAAGATGGTCGAGCTGTACTTCCCGCCCAAGACCGTGCTCATCACGGGCTACGGGTTCGACATGCTCTACGCTGGCCCCCGCGAGGCCGTGCTGCACGCCGTGTTCCGCCAGAACTGCGGGTGCACGCACCTGATCGTGGGCCGCGACCACGCCGGCGTGGGCAGCTACTACGGCCCGTTCGACGCGCAGACCATCTTCCACGAAGAGGTGCCCAAGGGCTCCCTGCAGATCGAGATCTTCGAGGCGGACCACACGGCCTGGTCCAAGAAGCTCAACAAGGTCGTCATGATGCGCGACGTGCCGGACCACACCAAGGACGACTTCATCCTGCTGTCGGGCACCAAGGTGCGCGCCATGCTCGCCGCCGGCGAGGCTCTGCCCCCCGAGTTCTCGCGCCCCGAGGTGGCCAAGATCCTCATGGGCTACTACCAGAGCGAAGAGGGCAAGGCGTCCTAGCCCCCTCGCCGCTCTTGACCCATCACCACATGCCCCTCCATGGGTCGTTTCCTTTGTGCCCGCGATTTGCCATGCTCTTCGAAAGGCCCGATGGCAGGGCAATGCGCTCGCCGGTTGCACGGCGACACCCGCACGGCCAGGGAGGAGCGAGATGAGAACGGGAAGGGAGCCCCCTTCGGGCCCATGGCTTCGTCTGTCACCCGTGATGGCAGGCCTGCTCGTGGCGTGCCTCGTGCCTTGCTGGGCGGGCTGCAGGAAGCCCGCGGATCGCGAGCCCGCGCCATCCGCACCAGCACACAAGAGCACGATCCCGACCGGGCACGATGGTGCCAGATCTGGCCTCGAAGCCGTCGAGCAGATGCCCGCAGAGCACGCGCTCGAGGCGGATGATGCGACCACGGCGCGGGACGCCTCTTTCGAGGATGTCCCGGGCGAGGGCGACGGCGCGCCGGAGATCGACGGGAAGCTCGACAAGGGGCCGGCCAGGATCGACATGGCGTCGCCGGACGTGGAGGCGGGCGCCGTTCGCTTCACGCACGCGAGCCACCAGAAGATGTTCGCGTGCAAGAAGTGCCACCACACCGTCACGCCGGGGGCCCAGCCCGGGGCCTGCGACGCCTGTCACGGCGAGGACGGCCAGGCGTCGAGCATGAAGGATGCCATGCACGAGGAGTGCAAGGGCTGTCACGCGGGCATGGGAGCCGGTCCCACGTCCTGCAAGCAATGCCACAAGAAGTAGCAAGAAGGGGTTAGCGACATGTCCTTCACGAAGATCCACGCCGTCGTCGCGCTCGCCCTGGCGCTCGGTCCGGGCTGCGGCCAGAAGGCCGTCCCCGAAACGATCGAGCCGGCAAAGGCGCCCGCCGAGACCGCGGCCACGCAGGCCACCATGGATCTGCCGGCCGGCGGGACGTCCGGCGAGCAGGGGGACGGGCCCGGGCCAGCGTCCGCGCCGGAGCCGGACAGGGGCCTTTCGACCATCGTGCTCGCCCAGGAGGCCGAGCCCGGCAAGGTGACCTTCGGCCACGAGGCTCACCAGGCCGGCCAGGGCTGCAGCGCGTGCCACCACACGACGACCGGCGGATCCACGCCCAAGTCGTGCCACGCATGTCACGGCACGGACGCCGACACCCTCGATGCCAAGGACGCCTTCCACAAGGCCTGCAAGGGCTGCCACGCGAAGATGGGTGGCCCCTCGAAATGCTCCGGCTGCCACCGGAAGTGACTACAGGGCGGCTGCCACGAGCTCGGTGATGTCCTGGACCTTGAGGTCGACCCCGTCCAGCTTCTTCATGGTGCGGGCCGACTTCTTGAGGTTGGACTTGCAGGAGGCGCAGGCGCTCACGAGGATGTCGGCGCCCGTGGACGCGGCCTCGCGGGCGCGCGCCAGGGAGATGTCGAGGCTCATGTCGTTGTCGTAGGCGGCCAGGCCTCCGCCTCCCCCGCAGCAGCTCGCCATCTCGCGGCGCGTGGGCATCTCCACGAGCTCGACGCCGGGGATGGCGCGGATGAGCTCCCGGGGCGGCTCGTACACGTTCATGTGACGGCCGAGGTCGCAGGGGTCGTGGTAGGCCACCTTGGCCCTGACCTGTCTCGTGAACTTCAGCCTGCCCTGGCCGGCGAGCTCGGCCAGGTACTCGACCAGGTGCATGACCTCGAGCTTCATGTCCGCGTGCTCGGGGTAGAGGTCCTTGAACGTCCTGTAGCAGCCGGCGCAGGGCGTCACGAGCCTCCTTGCGCCCATGCTGCCGAGCCTCGCGGCGTTGGCCCTGGCCCTTTCGGGAAACGAGGGATCGCCCATGAGCCAGTTGAAGTAGCCGCAGCAGCCCTCGTTGGCGCCCAGAAGCGTGTAGGGGACGCCGGCCGCGTCCAGGGCCTTGAGGGCGGAAGGCACAATCTTCGTGTCGCCGTAGCTCGGCACGCACCCCATGAACACGAGCGTCTCGGTCTCGTGCGAGGGGCCGTCCGCCACGAGCTGGCGCTTGTCCTTCGGCAGGGTCTCGACCCTCGACGAGCGGGGCTGGCCCAGGGGATTCTGGTTCGCCTCGATGGAGGCGAGCACCGCGCGAAGGCTCTCCGGCACGTTCCCCGCCTCGAAGATCTTCTGGCGCACGGCCTGCACCACCTCCGTGGTGAGGATGCGCGACGGGCACGCCATCTTGCACGCCATGCACATGGTGCAGCTGTAGAAGCGGCTGGCCAGATCCGCGTCCGGCTGGATGGAGCCGTCGTACAGGAAATGGGCCATGATGTTGCGGCCGCGGGCGTTCTTGCTCTCCAGGCCGCTCGCCGCGAACGTGGGGCACATGGTGCGGCAGAACCCGCACTGCACGCACACCAGCATCTCGTCCTCTGCGTGCTTGCCCAGGTGGCACACCGTGTCGGGCGGGCCCAGCACCTCGGCGAAGGCGAAGTGGTCGAGAAGGTCCTTCACGGAGTCGTCCATGCCCAGCTTGTGGGGGTTCAGGATGCCGTTCGGGTCGAAGGCCTTCTTGATGCGGCGCATGTACTCGAGCGAGTCGCCCAGCTCGCGGCCGGCGTAGGTGGCCTTGGCGATGCCGATGCCGTGCTCGGCGCTCATGGTTCCCTTCATCTCCACCACGAGGTCCACCAGATCGGCGCTGACCGCGCGGATGGTCTCCCAGCCCTTCGCGTCGCGCACGTCGCCTATGAACGTGGTGTGGATGTTGCCGTCGCCGACGTGCCCGAAGGTGGCCAGCTCGATGCCGTGCTTTTTCGCGATGGCCTCCACGCGGCGGATGGTCTCGGGGATGCGGCTGATGGGCACCCCGAAGTCCTCGGCCACGGGGATGAGCCTGTAGGCCGGCTTGACGCGCGAGAGGCTCGGCACCAGGCCCTTGCGGCCGGCCCACATGCGGCCGCGCTCCGCCGGGTCGTCGCTCCACCGGGCGTCGATGGCGCCCTGGGCCTTGCAGATGCGCACGATGGACTCGACCTGATCGCGCACGGCCACCGGGTGGCCGTCCACCTCCATGATGAGCATGGAGCCAGCCTCGGGGAGCCCCACGTCCATGGCGCTGTTGACCACGCGGATGGAGGTGCGGTCCATGATCTCGCAGATGCTCAGGGCGATGCCGGCGCCCAGGATCTCCGAGACGCTCCTGCCCGCGTCCTCCACGCTGTCGAAGGTGGCCTGGGCGATGGCCGTGTACTGGGGCATGGGCGTGAGCTTGACCGTGAGCTCGGTGATGACCCCCAGGGTCCCCTCGCTGGTGACGAACAGCCGCGTGAGATCGTAGCCCGTGCTGGACTTGGGCGCCCGCGTGCCCGTCCTCAGGACCTTGCCTCCCGCGAGCACCACCTCGAGGCCCATGACGTGCTCGCGCGTCGTCCCGAACTTGACGGCCCTCAGGCCCGAGGCGTTGGTGGCCGCCATGCCGCCTATCGTGGCCACCGACGCGCTGCCCGGGTCGGGCGCGAAGAACGAGCGCGGCGCGAGGGCCCTGTTGAGATCCGCGCAGATCACGCCGGGCTCCACCACGGCAAATCCGTCCTCGTGGCGGATCTCGACGATCCTGTTCATGCGGCACATGTCCATGATGATGCCCTGGCCGATGGGCATGATGGCGCCCGTGACGCTGGACCCCGACCCGCGCGGGATCACCGGCAGCCCGTCGCGGTCGGCGATCTCGAGGATGCGGACGACCTCGTCGCGGTTCTTTACGAACACGATGGCCTCCGGCACGCCCCTGTGGATGGACATGTCGCGCGAGTAGCACACGCGCTCGAGCATGTCGTCGCGCATGTCGCCGGCGCCCACGACCTCGCGAATCTCGTCGATGGTCCTCTTGAAATCCATGTGTTCACCCGTGTCCATGAGTACGTGGAACATATGGAAGGGCCAGTCCCGCGTCAACTCGCCGCAGCAGACCCATCGCCTCTGGCCCCCATCCCGGGCTCTTCCATCCAGCGCACCCGTCGGCTAGCATCGCCCCATGGCCAGAGCGAAGAAGATCGTCAAGCCGGTCCTCAAGGTGAAGCCCGCGCCCAGGGTGAAGCCCGCGCCCCGGGTCGTCCCGAAGCCCAGGGTGAAGCCCGCGCCCCGGGTCGTCCCGAAGCCCCGGGTGAAGCCCGCGCCCAGGGTCGTCCCGAAGCCCAGGGTGAAGCCCGCGCCCAGGGTGGAGCCGCCCCCGCCCTGGACACCGGCCCAGCACGAGAAGCTCAAGGAGCGCGCCTGCGAGTTCATCAGTGATGCCAAGCTCAGGCACGGCCGGCAGCTGGGGTGGGAGGTGGGCGAGCACCTGTACGTGAGCCTCTACAGGCAGGACGACGCCTACATCCGCTGGCAGGGAAAAACCAAAAAAGACTCCCTGCGCGACATCGCGCCTCAGGTGGAGATGTCCGCGGCCACCATGCGAAACTACCTCGAGGCCGCCATGATGCGGCGCAAGCTGGCCGACTGGGGCTTCGACGATGTCGTGCCCCTGTCCTTCGACGCGAACCTCTACCCGCTGTTCGAGCACGGCAAGGCGGCCGTGACTTTGGCCCGCTGGGCCACGGAGCGGCGCGTGTCCGTGAAGGCCCTGCGCTCCATCGCGACGAGGCTCGCCGCGCACCTCGAGGAGGGCGGCAAGCTCGCGCAGTTCATGCTCAACGAGGACATCGTACATCCCAGGAAAAAGGGCACGAAGCCTCCCCGCCGCAGACCCTCGCGAGTCGCGGACCTCGTGCTCGCCAGGATCGCGACTCTCGCCCGCGGGTGGCTCACGAAGGCGAGCATCTCGGCCGCATCCAGGGCCCGCATCAAGGCGCGCGCCCTGGATCTGCGCCGGCGGATCGCGAAGGGCGACCCGTCCTTGCCGCGCGACCTGCCCAGCGTGGTCGAGCCGGTCGTGCCCGCCCCGGTGGCGCCGCCGTGGACCGATGCGGAGCGCACCAGGCTCCTTCAGAAGGCCGTCCGGTTCATCCGGGAGAGGGTCAACGAGCACAGGTTCCAGTTCGCCATGGAGGTGGGCCAGCACCTGTTCGAGGGGATCTTCAAGGGCGATCGCGACCTGTACCACAGGGGCGGCACGTGGAAGACCCGGACCATCCAGGACATCGCCGCGGACGAGCGCGTGCAGATCCCCGAGAGGCTCCTCTACGCCTGCATCCACGTCTACCTGCTCGTGAAGCAGTACGGCAGGCAGGCGCCAGGCCTCGAGGTGCCGGAGTTCTCCATCTGGAAGTGGGACGTCCTGTTCGTCCCGCTCGAGGATCTGCCGGCGGACCTCGTGACGGTCGTCAGGTGGGTCGAACGCGAGCGCGTGCCGCGCGACCTCGTCAACGCCCTGGCCCGGCTCGTCGAGCCCTACCTGGCCATGGGAGGCAAGCTCGACGACCTCATGCCCCTCGCGTCCGGGCCGGGCCCGGACACCCCCTACAGGCGCACCATGCGCATGCTCGACATCGGCGAGCGCTGGCTCGACGGCCACCCCATACCCGACTGCGCGAAGATGGCCACCCTCGGGGCCCTGGACGCGCTCATCGAGGCGGCGTGACCAGGGCCATGCCCCTGCCACGGCTCGATCCGCGACGATCCGGGGTGCTGCCGCCGCCCACCCTGCATGGCGGGTCCCCGCAATCCTCCCGGCTCGGGATGGAGCCCACGATCGTGGAAAGAGCCCATGCCAGGACAGGACATGGGCGACGGCCCGGCGATCACGCGAGGCCCAGCTTCTTCATGCGGGAGCGCAGGGTGTTGGGGTGGAGGCCCAGGAGGTCGGCGGCGCCTCCGGCGCCCGAGATGCGGCCCCGCGACACGGCCAGGGCGCGGCGGATGTGCTGGGCGATGGCGCGGTCGAGCGGCTGGACGGGCTCCCCGGCGCCCCAGGGCGCGTCACGGGTCTCGGCCCTGGTCAGATCCGCGAAGTCGAGGGGGTTTCCGCGCGAGAGGATGAGGGCCCGCTCGATGACGTTCTCGAGCTCGCGGACGTTGCCCGGCCAGTCGTAGGCCACGAGGCGCTCGAGCGCGCCGGCGGCGAGGCCGGGGCGCACGGGCATGTGCATCTCGCGCGTCTTGGCGTCGATGAAGTGGTGCACGAGCGGGGGGATGTCCTCGCGCCGCTCGCGCAGCGGCGGGATGCGGATGGGGAAGACGTTGAGACGGAAGAGCAGATCCCTGCGAAATCGGCCCGTGGAGGCCATCTCCTCGAGGTTGCGGTGGGTGGCGGCCACGATGCGCACGTCGACGCGGATGGTGTCGCTGCCGCCGACGCGCTCGATCTCGCGGCTCTGCAGCACGCGCAGAAGACGGACCTGGGCGGCGTGGGGGAGCTCGCCGATCTCGTCGAGAAAGATGGTGCCGGCGTCGGCGCGCTCGAACCGGCCGCGGCGGGTGCCGTGGGCTCCCGTGAACGCGCCCTTCTCGTGACCGAACAGCTCGCTGTCGAGCAGGGTCTCGGGGATGGCGCCGCAGTTGACGGCCACGAAGGGGCCGGACCTGCGGCGGCTCGTCATGTGCACCGACTGGGCCACGATCTCCTTGCCCGTGCCGGTCTCCCCGAGGAGCAGCACGGGCGTGTCGCGACCGGCCACCTGGCGCACCATGGACATGACCTCGCGCAGGCCGGACTCCGAGCCCACGATCCCCGCGAGAGGGCGGCGGCCGAGCTCGCTCTGGAGCTCGCGGTAGTCGTTCTCGATCATGTCGCGCAGCCGCACCATCTCGTCGTACCGCAGGGCGTTGGACACGGCCACGACGAAGGGCTCGCGGAGCATGTCGAGGATGCGCTCGTGCTCTGGCTCGTACCGGTCCGTGCCGTAGGCCAGAAAGACGACGCTGCAGCGCAGCTCGGTCAGCCCCGTGATGAGGAGCGAGCAGTCGGGCCATCGGTCGATCAGGTCCGCGGGCACGGACTCGACGATGGTGTGATCGGAAGGACGATTGATGGTGAAGGCGCCCTTCACGGAACGCAGCGTGGCCTGCTGCATGAACTCGAGGGAGCTCATGGGCATGGAGAAGAAGTCCGACAGCTCGCCCACCTCCACGCGAGACGGCGTGACGTGCACGAGCTTGCGGAACGTGGTCTCCACCTGGCCGGGAGCGACGAGGACGATCTCGTCGAGCGGCATGCTCCCGCGCAAGAAGGCCAGCGTCTCCTGCATGGCCCGGCCGATGTCCAGGCTGCCGCAGATGCGGATGGTGGCCTCTCGAAACAGGGTGTTGGTATCAGGGCCCATCGCTGCCTCATTTTGATCACGAATATTCGTGAACGATCACGCGAATTGGTGATCAACATGACGACATTTCGTGATCCTGTCGAGAGGGATCCAATAAACATCTTGAATTCCATATGGTTACATGTATGGTACGAAGAGTGCATTGTGATGGCTCCCCCATGTCGTGCCAGCGAGAGAGATGATGTCGTCCAAGCTACCACTCGTCATACCGATCCTCCTCGTGGCCGGCGGGTGCCAGGGGCGCATGAGCGCCGATGCCGCCGGCGAGCACCGCGAGGTCATGGCCGTGGTCGAGGTGGCGATGCTCGAGGGCGAGCCGTTCACCACGCACATCGAGGTCACGGGCACGGCCCTGGCGGCGCGAGAGAGCTACCTGTCCTGCCCGGTTCCCGGCCGCATCGAGGAGATCCTCGTCGAGCGGGGAGATGCGGTCGTCGAGGGGCAGGTGCTCGTGAGGCTGGATGAGGAGGGCTACAGGGCGGGGCTCAAGCAGGCGCAGTCCGGGGTGGCCGCCGCGCAGTCGCAGGTGGAGCAGCTCGAGCTGGAGCTCGACAAGCTCCAGCCGCTGTACGAGAAGGGCGCTTTGCCCAAGGCCGACATCGACCGGCTCGAGGCGCAGAAGAAGGGGGCCAGCGCACAGGTGGGCGTGGCCTCGGCGGGCAAGAAGCAGGCGAAGAAGGCGCTCTTCGACAGCGTGCTCAGGGCGCCGTACGACGGAGTGATCACGGACATCTTCCACGAGGTGGGAGAGCAGGCGACGGCCATGCCGCCCACGATGCTCGCGAAGATCGTGGACGCCTCGACCCTGGAAGTGCAGGTGTTTCTGCCGGAGGACGCCTCCATGTACGCGAAGGTGGGGGCCACGGCCGAGGTGACGATGGAGAGCGCGGGTCTCACCGTCACGGGAGAGGTGATCTTCGTCTCCGACGCGATCCAGCCGGTGACGCACAACTTCGAGGTGCGCATCCGGATCGACAACTCCACGGGCGCGATCAAGGCCGGGGCGTTCGCGCGCGCGAGGCTGGTGCGCGAGTCGCTCGAGAGTGCGGTGCTGGTGCCCATCGCCTCGGTGCGGCGCGACGACGACGACATGCCGTTCGTGTTCGTGGTGGTGGACGGCGTGGCCCGCAAGAGAAGCGTGGAGCTCGGCGAGCAGTTGGGCGACCGGGTGTTCGTCGGCGAGGGCCTCCTACCCGGCGATGCGCTCGTGACGGCCGGTCACGAGGACCTCGCCGACGGCCAGAAGGTGAAGATCGAAAAGCCCGCGTCATGAACCCGTCCGACCTCTCGATCCGGCGGCCCGTCATGACGACCATGCTCATCCTGGCCATGCTGGTGGCAGGAGCGGTCACCTACTCGCGCGTGGGCATCACCTTCTTCCCGGACATCGAGACCCCCGCCATCACCATCCTCACCCTGTACCCGGGAGCCGGGCCGGAGACGGTGGAGAGCGAGGTCACGGATCCGATCGAGGAGAGCATCGGCGAGCTGAGCGGCGTCGAGGCGATCCGCAGCACCAGCGCAACGAGCGTTTCCTACGTGTTCGTGGTCTTCGAGTCGTCCGTGGACCACGCCGAGGCCACGCAGGCGGTGCGCGATCGCGTGGCCCGCATCGTGCCCACCCTGCCCAGGGGCGTCGAGCCGCCCACGATCGAACGATACGATCTGGATGCGCTGCCCATCATGACGCTCGCCGTGGGAGGCAGGGGCACGCAGACGGAGGTGACGCGCTTCGCGCGCGAGAGGGTCAAGGAGAGGCTGCAGACGCTCGAGGGCGTCGGGTCCGTGACGCTGGTGGGGGGGCAACAGAGCGAGGTCAAGGTGCTGGTGGATCCGGGAAGGCTCTCGGCCTCGTCTCTGGCGGTGACCGACGTGGTGGGCGCCATCGCGGGATCCAACCTGGAGTTCCCCGGCGGCGAGTTCACCTCCGGCACGACCGAGCTTCCGGTGCAGGTGGACGGACGGTTTGCCGGCGTGAAGGACATCGGACGGCTCGTGATCATGGACGTGATGGGCCAGAGCGTGCGGGTGAAGGACGTGGCGGACGTGGAGGTGGGCCCGAAGGAGGCGGAGTCGGCGGCGTTTCTCGACTCCGAGAGGGCCGTCGTCCTGCTCGTGCGCAAGCAATCGAAGACCAACGCCGTGGCCGTGGCCGACCGCATCCGCGAGCGGCTCGACGAGCTGCGCGAAGACTTCCCGGAGGGCGCCAGCGTGCTCGTGGCCACGGATCTGACCACGTTCACGAAGGAGTCGTTCAAGAGCGTCCAGCTCGACATGATCCTCGGCGTCGTCCTCTGCGTGCTCATCATCTTCGTGTTCTTGCGCGACGTGCGCGCCACGATCATCGCCGGCCTGGCCATCCCCACCTCGGTCGTCGCCACCGTGGCCTTCATCTGGGCCATGGGCTTCACGTTCAACTTCTTGACGCTCATGGCTCTGACGCTGTGCATAGGGGTGCTCGTCGACGACGCCATCGTCGTGCTGGAGAACATCTACCGTCACATGGAGAAGGGCGCGACCGCGATCGAGGCCGCCACCAGGGGGACTCGCGAGATCGCGATGGCCGTGTTCGCCACCACCATCAGCATCGTGGCCGTCTTCTTCCCCGTGGCGCTGGCCGAGGGGATGGTCGGGTACATGCTCTTCGAGTTCGGGCTCACCGTGTCGGCCGCCGTGATGATCTCGCTGGTCGTGTCGTTCACCCTCACGCCCATGCTGGCCTCGCGCATGCTCGCCGAGCCTCCGGACATCTGGTTCTACCGCGCCATCGAGCGCGCCCTCGTGGCGCTCGACTCGGCCTACCGGCGCATCATCGCGTGGGCGCTCGCCCGCCGCATCGCCACGCTGGCCATCGCGATCGCGATCCTGGGCGGCTCGCTGGGCCTCTTGCGGCTCGTCGGGCTGGAGTTCGTGCCGCAGTTCGACCAGGGAGGGTTCACCGTCAACGTGGAGATGCCGGCTGGGACCTCGCTCGAGGAGACCTCGAGGGTCGCCGGCCTCATTGCCCAGCGGATCCGCGAGATCGACGACTCGGTGGAGGGCACGGTCGCCAGCGTGGGCGCCGACCGGGAGAAGAAGCGCAACCTCGCGCAGATCTGGGTCAAGCTCGCCGAGGGCTCGGGGCGCACCGTGGGGCAAAGGGAGGTGATGGAGAAGATGCGCGAGAACCTCGCCCCACCGGTCGGCGCGAGGATCTACCTCGAGGAGCCGGACATCACGGGCGGAGGCCTCGGCAACTACTCTCTCGTGTTCAACCTGAGAGGGCACGATCTGGACGAGCTGTCGCGTTTCGCCCGTGACATCGCCCGCGACATCGGCTCGCGTGAAGGCTTCAGGGACGTGGGCACGACGTGGCAGGAAGGCAGGCCGGAGGTGCGCGTGCGCATCGACCATCGCCGCGCCGCCTCGATGGGAGTGCTCACCGCGACGGTGGGCGAGGCGGTGCGCTGCTTCGTGACGGGCGTTCAGGCCTCGAGCTACCGCACCTCTCGCGACGAGCTCCCCATACGCGTCGCCATGGCCGGCGAGGACCTGGATCGCGCCAGCAGGATCGCCTCGCTCGAGGTCCGGTCCGTCACGACCGGCAATCTCGTGGCCGTGCGGAGCGTCGCGGACGTGACGACCGATACGGGCCCCACGCGGATCGACCACGAGGACCGCCTCCGGCAGGTGTCGGTTCTGGCGAACCTGTCGACGGACATGGCCATGTCGGACGCGGCGAGAATCGTCGAGGCGGTCGCCAAAAAGATAGTCCCGGGGCACGTGACCACCGACTGGGGCGGACAGGTGAAGATGCAGAAGGAGTCGTTCGGCGACTTCCTTTTCTACATCCTCCTGTCGATAGTCGTGGTCTACATGGTTCTCGCCAGCCAGTTCGAGCACGTCCTGCACCCTTTGACCATCATGGTGTCCTTGCCGTTCTCGCTCGTCGGGGCCTTCGCAGCCCTCGCCGTGGCCGGCAGCAACCTCTCGATCATGGCCATGTTCGGGATCATCATGCTCATGGCGCTCGTGACCAAGAACGCGATCCTGCTCGTCGACTACACCAACACTCTGCGCCGGCGGGATGGGATGGGTCGCACCGAGGCGCTGCTCGAGGCCTGCCCCACGAGGCTCAGGCCCATCCTCATGACGGCCGTGAGCACCATCTTCGGCATGATCCCGGTCGCGGCGAGCACGGGCTGGGGCTCGGAGCTCAGGGCACCCATGGCGATCTGCGCCATCGGCGGCCTCACGACCTCCACCTTCTTGACCCTCGTCCTCGTCCCGGTCGTCTACTCCCTGCTCGACGACGCGGCCGCGCTCTTGCGACGAAAAGACCGTCGCGACGGGTGAACCGGCCGGTTTTCGCCTTTGCGAGGCGGCGCCCGACAAGTTGACTGGATGCTGGCGAGTCACTAAATACGACTCGAGGCGTCGTGGAAGAGAAGCGTACCGTCACCGAGGACATGCTGGACCGGGCGTTCACCGACGAGGTGCGCGGCGAGCCGGGCGGCGAGCAGCTCCTCGCGTGCATCGGATGCGGGACCTGCACGGCCACCTGCCCGGTGCAGGCCGTGCAGGCGCGGTTCGACCCGAGGCGGATCATGCGCATGGCCATGCTGGGCATGGCCGACGAGGTGATGCGAAGCGACTTCGTGTGGCTGTGCGCCGGGTGCTACAGCTGCCGCGAGCGCTGCCCGCAGGGCGTGATGGTGACGGACCTGATGCGGGCGCTCAAGAACGTGGCCATGAGGAGGGGCATCGTGCACCCGTCCTACAGGGCGCAGGTGGCCGAGCTGCGCAAGTTCGGCAGGCTCTACGAGGTGGAGGCGTACAACAAGAAGAGGGGCAAGCTCGGGCTGCCTCCCCTGGTGGACGACCCGGGCAGGGTGAAGGGGATCTTCGAGCGCACGGGACTGGATGCGATCATCCCCTTCGGCGAGGGGGGCGAGCCGTGAGGCTCGCCATGTACCTGGGGTGCTCGGTGCCCGTGCGCGGCCAGAACTACGAGCTCGGCGTGAGGGCCGTGGCGCCGCTCCTGGGGATCGAGCTCGTGGACCTGCCGGAGCTGGGATGCTGCGGCTACCCGGTGCAGAGCGTGT
>JBFYZU010000366.1:0-3374 GCA_041309365.1 Myxococcota bacterium | reverse complement strand
CAGCAGGTGCCGATGAACGAGGGGACGTGGCGGCCAGAGAGGTCCGACATGGTGTCCATGAGGTGCTCGAAGCTCGTGATGGTGTGGACGCAAAGGCCCATGGCGCCTGCCGTCTCGTAGGCGTCTCCGATGGCACAGCGGCCGCACTGGTCGCAGGCGTCCTCGTGGCGGTGCTCGCAATCGAGGGGCTTGGCGCAGTAGGGCAAAAGAAGGTGCGTGGGAGCCAGATCGCGGATGGACCCGAGCGGGCAGCCCAAAGGGAAGGTGGAGTTGGCCTGGGCGAGGGTCAGGCCCAGGGCCGTGGCACGGCCCCTGTCGAGCGCCTCGAGGATGGCCGCGGTCACGTGGTGGTGCTCGATGTCCGTGATGTTGACGACCTTTCGCGCGAACAGGTCTTCGACCACGGGGCCGACGCGCCGGGCGCTCACGCCCTTGAGCGCGGCCTCGAGGTCGAAAACACCTCTCTGGGGGAAGGCGAAGAAGTCGCCGTCGAGCACGATGCTCTGGATGCGGTCGCGGGAAGCGGAGCAGGCGATGAGCGGCCTGAGCATCCCGCCGGGCGTGGGGTAGAGGGCGCGAACGTGCTCTGTGCCCTTGCGTCCCCGGCCCGCGATCCAGTCGTCGGACGCGTGGTAGGGCAGGGCGTCCTCGATGGCGGCCCGCTCGTGGGCGAGGAGGCCTCCGGGATCGAGACCGATGCCGAGGCTCGAGGCGAAGCTGTCCGCAATAAGCGCCGTCAGGCTCTCGTGCGACGGCGACTCGCCGAGCTCGCGGCCGATCCAGGTGACCCGCTCTGTGAGAGTCTCGATCTCGCGTTTGCGCAGCTTCTCCACGGGCACGCGCAGGGCGCGCACCATGGTGTCCGCGTCGAAGTCCGTGAGAAGCGTCCCCTGGAACAGGATGGCGTCGCGAAGGGCCGTGCCTCCCGAGCCGGAGATCTTGCGCCCCTGCACCTCGATGTCGTTGCGGGGGCGGAAGGCCGCATCGATGCCCAGGGCGCGAAGGGCCCGGACCACGGGCTCGCAGAGCCTCTCGAACAAGGAGTCGTGCGTCCACGGGGCCCCGAGGTGCTCGCGCCTGCACACGATCTCCCAGCCGAGCTGCGGTGGGTCGAAGAAGATGGTGCCGCCGCCGGTGATGCGCCTGTTCACGTGGATGCCGTGCTCCTGGCACCAGTCGAGCCTGACCTCGTTCTCGACCCGCTGGAACGCGCCCACGAGCACCGCCGGGGGGTCAAAGCGCATGAAGCGCAGGGTGGGGGGCGAAGTGCCCTGGGCCGCTCCCTCGAGCAGCACCTGGTCTGCGGCCATGTTGAAGGCCGCGCTCGAAGCGCCCGTGTCGAGGAGGCGGAACCTCACCTGCGCTGCCTCGCCGCCTCGGCCAAAACCACGGCCGCGGCCACGGACACGTTGAGGGACTCGCAGGCTTTCGCCATGGGGATGCCCACGAGCGCGTCGCAGCCCTCGCGCGTGAGACGGCGCAGGCCGCTCTTCTCGCTGCCCACGACGATGATCGTGTCCGCAGCCAGGTCCTCGTCGAAAATGCTGCGCCTTGACGCGCCGTCGAGGCCCAGCGCCACGAGGCCGGCGTCGCGCGCCTGGGCCAGGGCCCGCGCGAGGTTCACGACCAGCGCGATGCGGATGTGCTCGGTCATGCCTGCCGAGGCCTTGACGCAGGCCGGCGTCACGGTCGCGCAGCGGTCCTTGTGGATCACCATGCCGGTGGCGCCGAAGGCCACGGCGCTGCGCGCGATGGCTCCCAGGTTGCGCGGATCCTGCACCTGGTCGAGGGCCACGAGAAGGGCAGGGCGCACCGTGAGAAGGCCGTCCAGGTCCGCGTAGGGGTAGGGCCCGACCCGGGCCGCAACGCCCTGGTCCTCCCGGTCGGGAAACCTGTCCCTGAAGAAGCCGGGGGGCTCGTCGAAAACTCCCACCTTCGCGCAAGAGGCCAGCTCGCGGATGCTCTCGAGCCTCTCCGAGCTGCGGCCGCTGACGAGGTGGATCTCGTGGATGCGGCGCCGGCGGGCGCGCAGGGCCTCGGTCACGGCGTTCGCGCCGAAGAGCATCTCCTCGGTCATCGAGAAATCCGAGAGGGGCGTGTCGGGGTTGACGACGGGCGGGGCATCAGCGCTTCTTGGCGGCGGCCTTTTGCATGAGTGTGGCCTGGGCGGCCGCGAGCCTCGCGATGGGCACGCGGTAGGGCGAGCAGGAGACGTAGTCGAGGCCGGCGTCGTGGCAGAAGATCACGCTGGAAGGCTCGCCACCGTGCTCCCCGCAGATCCCCACCTTGAGGTCCTTGCGGGTCGAGCGGCCCCGCTGCACGCCCATGCGCACGAGCTGGCCCACGCCGACCTGGTCGAGGACCTCGAACGGGTCCATCTTGTAGATCTCCTGGCGCAGGTAGTCGGGCAAAAACATGCCCGCGTCGTCGCGGCTGATGCCGTACGTGGTCTGGGTCAGGTCGTTCGTGCCGAAGGAGAAGAACTCGGCGGTCTTCGCGATGTCGTCGGCCACGAGCGCCGCGCGCGGCAGCTCGATCATCGTGCCCACGAGGTACGGGATCTTGATGCCCGCCTCCGCGAACACCTCCTCGGCCACCTTGCGCACCACGGCGGTCTGGTGATCGAGCTCCGCCCTCGTGCCCACCAGCGGGATCATGATCTCCGGGTGGACCTCCACCTTCTCCTTCTTGACCTGCACGGCCGCCTCGAAGATGGCGCGCACCTGCATCGCCGTGATCTCGGGGTACGCCACGCCCAGTCGGCACCCGCGGTGGCCGAGCATGGGGTTGAACTCGTGCAGGCTCTCCACGCGCTGGCGCAGCTTCTCGTGCGGCACGCCCATCTCCTCGCCCAGCTTGCGGACCTCGCGGGCGTCGTGGGGGAGGAACTCGTGCAGCGGCGGATCCAGGGTGCGAATGGTCACGGGACGCCCCTTCATCACCCTGAAGATGCCTGCGAAGTCGTCGCGCTGCAGGGGCAAAAGGTGCCTGAGCGCCTCGGCGCGCTGGTCCGGCGAGTCCGCCAGGATCATGCGGCGCACGGCGTCGATCTTGCCCTCGCCGAAGAACATGTGCTCGGTGCGGCACAGGCCGATGCCCTCGGCGCCGAAGGCGATGGCCTCCTCGCACTGGTTGGGCTGGTCCGCGTTGGTGCGAACCTTCATGTGGCGGATCTCGTCGGCCCACTGCATGAGCTTCTCGTAGGTCCTGTAGATGGGCGCGTCCTTGGGCGCGAGGGTCTTGTCGATGAGCACCTGGAGGACCTCGGAGGGCTTCGTCTCGATCTCTCCCTGGTAGACCTCGCCCACGCTCCCGTCGAGGCTGAGCCAGTCTCCCTCGTGCAGGGTCCGCTCGCCGACCGTCATGGTGCGCTT
>JBFYZU010000365.1:0-5088 GCA_041309365.1 Myxococcota bacterium | reverse complement strand
AACCGCAACCCGCACGAGGTGAAGCTGCGCGAGGCGGCCATCTGGACGGCGGTGTGGATCACCGTGGGCCTCTCGTTCTGCATCCCGGTCTACTTCATCTACGAGAACCACTGGCTCGGCGTGGCCATCGTGGAAAAGCACCACATCGTCGAAGGTGGGGGTTCTTCCGCGGTGCTCAGGTACCTGACCGGCTACCTGCTCGAAAAGTCGTTGAGCGTGGACAACCTGTTCGTCATGGCCGTGCTGTTCACGAGCTTCGGCATCGAGCCTCGCTACCAGCACAGGGTCCTCTATCTGGGCATCCTCGGGGCGATCGTGACACGGGCCATCATGGTCTTCGGCGGCGTGTGGCTGTTCTCCAGCTTCGATTGGCTGTTCTGGGTCTTCGGCGCGTACCTCGTCGTGGTGGGTCTCAGGATGCTCCGTCACCAGGGCGAGGAGGAGAACATCGCGGACAAGTGGTACATCAAGATCATCAAGAAGGTCCTGCCCGTGACCACGGAGCCCCACCAGGGGCGGTTCACCATGACCGGGCACGGCAAGCTCTCGTTCACCCTGCTCTCTTTCGCCCTGGTGGCCATCGAGCTGACCGACGTGGTGTTCGCCCTGGACTCCATCCCGGCCATCCTGGCCATCACCACGGATCCGTTCCTTGTGCTCACTTCCAACGTGTTCGCCATCCTCGGCCTGCGGTCTTTGTACTTCGTGCTCGCGCGGATGCTGGACCAGTTCGACTACCTGCGCTACTCGCTGGCGGTCATCCTGTGCTTCATCGGCATCAAGATGATCCTGAGCGAGCACGTCCACATCCCCACGTGGATCTCTCTGGGGGTGATCGTCGTCGCCCTGGCCGGAGGGATCGTCGGCTCCCTCCTGAAGGCCAGGCACGGCAAGGCGAAGCCGTGACGTTGGAGCTTGTCCCCGGGCCCCTGCACAACTATAGTTGCACGACATCGGGCCGCCTGGCCCTCGATTCCACGGATTCGACGGAGGTGCGGGCATGACGAGCAATCGGGCAGCGATCCTCATGGTGGCGGCCACGCTCATCGCGGCGGGCTGCAAGGACAAGGGAAAGAAGGACAAGACCACCTCGGACAAGGCCATGGCCGGCGGGGGCGGGTCCGCGGTCATCGAGTACAGGCCCATGGGCGCCTGCGAGAAGGGCGGCGGCACGATCGTGGAGTCGGACCTGGACAAGAACGGAAAGAACGACGTGATATCGGTCTTCGCCGCCGGCAGCGTCGACGTGCTCGTGTGCAAGGAGACGGACCTGAACTTCGACGGCCGCATGGATCTCTTGCAGGTCCTCTCCGAGGACGGCACGCCCCTTCGCTACGAGATCGACCTGGACTTCGACGGCAAGGTCGACGTGCTCAAGTACTTCGCCTCGGGCGTGACGACACGAAGCGAGTTCGACACGAACTTCGACGGCAAGATGGACACGTTCAACACCTACGAGGGCGGCAAGCTCGTGCGCAGCGATCGAGACCGCAACGGCGATGGCGACCTGGACGAGTCGCAGGTCTTCGACGACGAGGGTGCCCTCGCATGCCTGGGTTACGACACGGACGGCGACTCCACCATGGATCACTGGGAGATGGCCGCCACGGGCGAGGTCATCGAGAACCCCTCTCCCGGCAACCCCTGCGAGGAGAGCGGGACAGAGGCCACGGTTCCCGCCGGGGACGAGGGCTGATCGTTCGAGGGCACGGCGAAAGCTCGCCGTGCCGCCGGCCACCAGGCATGTCCATGCTTCCCAAAGAGGGCACAGGACTCGCAAACAAGCTCCGGTCGAGCTTCGCGACAGGGCTTCTAGTGCTCGCCCCGCTCTTCGTCACGGCCATCTTCCTGAAGTTCGTGATGCGGCTGCTGCGCCACGAGCTGGAAGGCGTGTTCGCCGCGCCCTTGCGCCTCGTCCTCGAGCCGCTCCTCGAGGGCTCGCCGTGGTACGAGACCGTGGAGACGGCGTTCCTGTTCTTCATCGGGCTCCCGCTGGTTCTGGGCTTCATCCTGTTGTGCGGCTGGGCGGTCAAGCACTACGTGGGCCAAAAGCTCGTGGCCATGTCGGAGCGGGCTATCTTTCGCATCCCGCTTCTGGGCGGCACCTACGACGCGGCCAAGAGGCTGGTGGGCACGCTCACGAGCGCGACCCAAAGGGGCGTCGGCCGCGTCGTGCTCGCCGAGTACCCCCGCCGGGGGATATGGTCGGTGGGATTCATCACGGCCACGAGCCGCGGGGAGGTCCAGCACCGAACGGCCGACGTGGTCGTGGGCGTGTACTTCCCCACCACGCCCAACCCCACCCAGGGGCTGCTCGTGTTCGTTCCGAGAGACGAGATCATCCTTCTGCGGATGGGTTTCGATGACGGGATGAAGCTCGTGATCTCGGGCGGGATGATGAAGCCTGCAAAAGCGGCCCCAGCGCTGGCAGCGCCCGGCGAGGCAGCGCTTCCCCCCGGGGATGGCGGTCCAGCCTGACCATCCATCATCGTTGCGCCTCGGCGGCCCATCGCCGGATCGGTCGCTGCCTTTGCACTCGAGCTTTCCGGTCGCGCGGGCGGGTGTCTCATACCTCACTCGACGACGAGCTCGAAGCCGTCGGAGTGGGCCGTCATCTCGGGCGCGTACATGGACTGGAGGACGGAGGCGCCCACGCGGTACCTGCCGGGCTTGGTGGGGCGCAGCGTGTAGGACAGCACGTACTCTCCCGCGGGCAGCCAGTCCATGAAGAAGTTGGTGAGGCTGTCTCGCGGCTCCTCGTAGATCCACAGGGGCTTGTAGCGCCACCCCGACAGGAGCGCCTCTGCCTCGAATCCCGCGGCCTTGGGATCCTGCACGTGCATGAACTCGAACTGGCTCTTCGAGCCGATGGTGAGCTGTACGACGACCTCGTCGCCAACGACCACCTCGCCGCCCGACGCGATGGGCTTCAGGTGGTACGCGTCGCCTTCCTTGACCCTGCGGTAGAAGGACCGCTTCACGTTCAGGATGCCCGGCGCGGACTGCCCGGGCAGCTCGTCCGTCGTGTAGATCCAGGTCATGGAGGCGAACGCGATGCCCTTGCCGTCCTTGGCGATGGTGGCCGTGGCGTGGGCGTCCGTGATCTCCTCGCCCGTCTCGAAGAACCGGATGGGCTTATCGAAGAAGTCGTCCGGCTCGACCACGAAGCTCTCCGTGGTGCCGGCCCAGGTGAGCACGAACCTGTCTTTCGACGTGAGCGCTCCGGTCTTCTCCATGTACTCGAGCAGCGCGAACACGGCCGCGGCAGAGGCCTTGGTGCTCTTCCACTGGTTTCCCTTCCGGTTGAACAGCAGCCACTGCACCATGCCCGGGATGCGGGCGTCGTCCGGCCTGATCTCCGCCAGCGTGCGCAGGATGAAGGCGTGCTTCTCCACGCTGTCGGAGTACCAGACCCAGGAGTACTTCTCGGGCTGCCAGTACACCCCGATGGCGGGATCCTCGCGGGCCGAGTCCATGATCATGTCCACGATCTCGATGGCCCTCTTCGTGTTGCCCAGGCGGTGGTGCGTGGCGGCCAGGTACGCCTTGCCGAAGGGAGTGAGCGCGTGGATGTGCTTCTCCAGGTGCTTGGTCCAGCCCCTGGCGTTGTCCTGACCCTCCCTGGCATGCGCGAACACGTCCGGCGAGAAGGAGGTGAGCACCCAGCCCGCGTACGCGGTCAGCGCGAGGTCGTAGTCCTCCTCGGTCAGCCGGCCGGCGATCTCCCTGTTCACGTAGGAGATGGCAGGATCCACCATGTCCACGGGCACGTCCACGCCGTAGCGCTGCGCCTCGGCCAGGCCCGCGAGCACGAGGAGCGTCATGTACATGCTGGGCTGCCCGCCGGGCCACCACGGGAAAGCCCCGTCGCCGTACTGCGCCGCGCGCAGCCTCTCCATGGAGATGTCCTTCTCCTGCTCGACGATCGCGGGGTCCAGAAGGTCCGTCATGGGGTAAGAAGGAGTGTACCCCTCGGCCTCTCGCACCCAGGGCGTCTCCATGAGGGTGATGAGCCGCCTCGGGTCGTCGTCCTCCCAGGGCGGGGTCAGGGTCGTGCGCTTCGGGACGCCGGCCACGGCCTTCTTCAGGTCCGGGTACTTCTCGAAGATCTCGTTGAGCACCGCAAGAGGAACGTACCTGTTCAGGGTCTGCTCCACACACTCGTAGGGGTACTCCACGAGGAAGGGGATCGTTTCGAGGAGGCTCAGGGCCAGCTGCGGATCCACCTGCACGACCATGGACTCGTCGATGCGGGTGGGATCGCTCGCGAGCGCGATGGAGAGGGTCTTCGTCTCCTTGCCCTTCAGGGTCACGAAGGCCGACTCGACGAGCCTCTGGCGCGAGGGCAGGATGGGCAGGATGCGCTCCTCGGCATCCGCCAGCTCTCCGGCCACGGCCGTCACCTTGACCTTCCAGGTGGTCACGCCCGCCGGCACCTCCAGCATCCAGTCGAAGCTGGCCAGCGAGTGGGGCTCGATTTCGAAGGTCCTCGCCGTTTCCACGAGCCCGACCGACCCCGCGATGCTCCTGCCCTGGTCCGTCACGTCGACGAAGAGCTCGCCCCCGATGGGCACGTCCGACTCGTTGTGGACGATGGCCGTGATCGTGCCCTCGTCCTTCTCCCTGAAGAAGCGAGGGATGTCGGCGCGCACCATGAGGAGCTTCTTCGTCACCACCTCGTCGGTGAGCGTGCCTTCGCTGGCGTCCTTCGTGAACGCCATGGCCTTCACGCGCCATGACGTGAGCTGCTCGGGCGCCACGAACGAGAACAGGCCCTTGCCGTCCGCCTTGGTGACGACGTGCGGCACGAAGAACGCCGTGTCGCTGAAGGCTCCCCGCGCCTGGACGTCCGGGGCCGAGGACTGCCCCACGCCCCCGGCCGGCGCGTCGTCGAGCTTCTCCAGGATGTCCTTCATGACCTTGGCCTTGCCTCCCGGAGGTTCGCCGGTGCTGACCGACCTGGCCATGGCTGGGGATGGCGGAGCCTCTCCTTCGCTCTTGGACTCCTCCATGACCGCCTGCGGGTAGGGCATGCCCGTGGAGCGGCTCCTGAGGCCCAGCTCCGAGAGGAGCCCGTCACGCCCCCTG
>JBFYZU010000364.1:0-16219 GCA_041309365.1 Myxococcota bacterium | reverse complement strand
GAAAGAGGAGATCCTCCTCTTTCCCCGGTCCCGGCCCTTCCGGGATCGCCTGCGAAACAGCCCTTGCACCCGGCCGTGCATGAAAGCGCGAGCGCGAGCAAGATCGCTGTCATCGTCGTCTTCATGACCGTGGTCCTCTCGTATAGAACAGATCGCAGCGTCAGGGAAGCCATGGCGAGGCGCTCTGGTGGCGAGCGCGATCATCATGTACATTGGAGCGCATGGGTCGCCCGTCGCCTCTCGCCGTCCTCGTGTCTCTGCTGGCAGGGTGCCATCAGCCGGCCACGGACGGCGACGTGTACACGGACGATCACGGTGGCGATACGCAGGATGCCGGGGTCGATCCGGCCGGAGACGGGGACCTCGATGCCCCGGACGGTGTCGACCCGTGGGCGGACGCTCCGGTGGATGGGCCCCTGGACGTTCCAGCGGACGTGACAGTGGATGGCGGGTCTGACGTGGAGGCGGATGTCCTGGATGACCGGGATGCAGCCGGCGATGAGGTCGAGGATCTGGATGCCGCCACGGACGAGGGAGAGGAGGAGATCAGGCCGGAGTGCACCTCTCTCGACACCATCGAGAGCGTCCGTGCCATGCTGCCTGCCTCGCACGGGGAGACAGCAGACGTTGACCTGACCCTGTGCGGGGTGCTCGTGACCTACGTGTCCGGCCAGGGGTGGTACGTGCAGTCGGATCCGGCGGGGCCTGGCGCGGGAGTGTCCACGGCAGTGGCGCCCACCGTGGACGTGGGGGATCTCGTCGACCTCGATGTGACGCGGGTGGACAACTTTCGCGGCAACCTGCGCATCGTGGGCTTCGACGTGCGGTGGGCGCAGCCGGGGCACTTGGCCGAGGCACTGGCCCTGGTCCAGGATCTGAGCGCGGGCATCGTCCCCGGCGCCACGCTGGAGCACGAGCTCGTGCGGGTGAGGGGGGCGACCCTCCCGGAGATCACGGATCCGCACGGGATGATCGTGGGCTACGGCACGGCAGCGGACGTGCTCTTGCGCGTGGAGGATGCTGGGCCCCTGTGCGCGGGCGCCGCATTCGACGTGCTCGCCGTGGTGGAGCAGCTCGACGGTGTCTACTTCATCCACTCCTACGAGGCCTCCGACCTGTCGAACGTTGATACGTGGTGGTGCGGCGTGCCGCCGCTGGCCGGGGATCTCGTCCTCAACGAGTTTCTGGCGGATCCGCCCGTCCTCTTGGGGGACGCGAACTGCGACGGCGTGCTCGAGCCGCTGCAAGACGAGTTCGTCGAGCTCGTCAACGTCTCGACCAACCGCATCAGCCTGGCCAGAGTGAGCATCTGGGACGAGGTGGCCACGAGGCGGATGAGGCACCTGTTCGAGAGCTGGCGCACCCTGGCGCCGGGGGAGCCCATCGTGGTGTTCGGCGGCGGGATCCCCGGCTCGATGCCGGGATCGCCCTCGGGGTGCATCATGTGGCCTGCAAGCGTGCAGGTCACCTGGGCCAACCAGCCGCTGAACGCACTGGGCCTCAACAACGTCGGCGACACCATCGAGGTCTGGTACGACGAGTCGGGTGCGTGGGCCACGGAGCTCGTGCACCACACGTACGGCGAGGAGGGGGAGAGCGACCAGTCCTGGACCCTGAGCCCCGACCTGACGGGCGCCTGGAGCCTGCACTCCACGGCGGACGTCGCCGGCGCCTCGCCCTGGTCGCCAGGAACGCGGATCGACGGCTCGCCGTTCTGATCCTCGATGACCCCGGGGCCCCGTGCGGGCGATCAGCGGACGACGATGGGCGTGATTCCCGAGCCTGTCACCTCGATGACGTGGTTGAGGACCATGGCGTCGTCGTCGAAGCCTCGGCCGGCCGTGAGATCGTCATTCGCGTCGCCGGCCTTGATGAAGTATCGCACGGCGCCCACGACGGCCGCCCGGGATGCTTCGTCGAGGAGCTCTCCCATGTCGGCCTCCACGGGCTGAGTCTGGAAGACGGGGTCGGGCGGTGCAAAAGGAAGCGGGCTCAGCTCTCGCCGAGCTCGGCGAGGAAGGAGCTCACGGCCTTGCTCTCGGGGTCCTCCTTTTGCGCCTTGCGCGCGCAGAACAGGGCCCGCTTGGCGTCGCCCAGGATGAGGCAGATGCGCCCCTGCCTGAGGAATGAATCGACGACCGTGATGGGGCACTCCTCGACCAGCGGCACCGTGCGCAGCGCCTGTTGCGCGAGCTCGTAGTCGCCGTTTCTCTCCGCCATGTCCGCCAGCTCCGCCACGAGCTCGCCGTTCTTGCGGTCGAGCTTGAACGCCTCGGAGAGGTAGGAGAGCTGGGCTGAGTGGTCGCCCTTCTCGCCCATGATGCGCGACTGGCGCCTGAGCAGCGTGCTGATCTGCGGCACGCGCTTGGCCGTGCTCAGCGTGTCCTCGATCACCTGCCATGCGCCGTCCATGTCGCCCGAGGCCATGTAGGCGTCGGACAGCGCCGCGGTGATCTGGATGTCTCCCGGCCTCAGCGCGAGGAGATCGCGCAGCACCTTTCCTGCCTCGGCTATCTCCCCCGCCTGCACCAGGAGCTCGCCGGCCCTCGTGAAGAGCGACACCTTCTCGTCCTCGTCCCGGGAGCTGGCCGCCTGCTCGTGAAGGAGCTCGGCGAGCTCCTTCTTGACGCCCGTGGCCTCGTAGACCTTCATGAGGGCGGCCCGGACGTCCCTGTTGTCGGGGTGCTCGAGGTGCACGGCCTCGAGCCTCTCTCGCGCCTCCTCGACCTTGCCTATCTCGGTGAACGCCCGCGCCATGTCCAGGACGGCGTCGATCATGGCCGGCCCCGTCTCCACCTTGCTGAGCATCGCGCAGGTGCTGGCCACTCCCCCCCAGTTGCCCTGCTTGATGTCGAAGTCGCGCAGCTGGCGCAGGACCTGGAGGTCTCCGGGGTCGCGTTGCACCCACTCGTCGAGCATCTCGCGGGCGAGCTCCTGGCGGTCCCTGACGATGGAGAGCTCCACGAGCCTGAGCGTCGCGGTCCGCTCCACCTCCGTCTCGCCTCTCTGTGCTGCCGACATGCGTCGCACGTTCAGGGCCTTCTCGAGCTCCTCGACGATGTTGCCGTCGATCCTGTACGCCTCCTCGAGATCCCCGATGGCTTCCTCGGATCTGCCCAGAAACGCGTAGAGCTCGGCCCTCATCCTGAGCACCTCGAGCTTCCAGTCGCCGGGGTCTGTCTCGAGAAGCCGGGTGAGCCTGTCGATGGCCTGGGAATGCTCGCCGGCATCGCGCATGGCAAAGCAGAGCTCCAGCACCACTCTCGGATCGTCGGGTGAGAGCTCGACGGCCTTCTCCAGCACGCGCGAGGCCGTGGCCGGGTCCTTCAGCGTTTCGCGGTAGAGCCGCGATGCCTTCATGTAGAGCTCGATCCTCGTGTCGGGGTCATCGCGGTGCCCGGCCGCCTTGACGAGCTTCTCGGCAAGGGAGCTGTGCTGCCCCCGCTCTCCGTAGGCCTGCTCGATCCGGTTGAGCAGCTGCACGTTCGAGGGTGCGCCTTCGAAGCCTGCCTCCAGCGCACGGAGTTCGCCGTCCTGGTCCTCCAGGTAGCGGTAGATCTCGGCGAGCTCCAGGGCGCTCTCTGCGGCTTCGTCACCCTGCTTGCCCGCGAGGATGCGCTCCATGATCTCCGCGCGATCCCTGGGTGACACTTCGTCAGGCAGGACCTTCAAGAGGGCCGCGAGCAGCGCCTGGTCGTCGGGTATCCACTCGAGGCCGGCCCTGTAGATGGACTCGGCCTCGCGCGGGTTCGACTCCAGGTGGAACTCGGCGAGCCTCATGGAGATGGAGCGGATGGTTGCCAGGTCGTTGCCGTTCTGGGCGACCATGAGGTTGTTGCGCAAGAGATCCATCATGTCCTCGGTCCGCCCGCAGGACTCGAAGTGGTCGATGAGAAGGGACTGCGCCTCGTCGTGATCGGGTTGCTCCATGAGCACCATGCGCAGAAGGTCCACGGCCTGGTCCATCCCATCCGGGGTACCCATGAGAGCGCGGGCCCAGACGAGCCTGAGGGTGTTGCGATCCTCGACGGAAGGCAACCCGTCCAGGGTGCCCTCCACGAGCTGGCCCAGGCGTTCCATGTCACCCAGCTTCGCGTAGATCCCCGCAAGGGGCTCCCATGCCTCCCTCGCCGTGGGGTGGCCTTCCAGCATGGCCTCGTAGAGGCGTGCGACCAGGGTCAGGTCCCCTTCCGGCCCGGTGGCCGCGTCGACGATCCTCCGTCCCAGGGAGAAGACGCGATCCGGATCCGCTGCCACGCTCGCCTCGCTCAGCCATCGCACCGCGCCTGCCATGTCGCCGACCTCCAGCCGTCGCTCCGACAGCGACAAAAGGGCCCATCCCACGCGGTGGATCTCCTCTCCGAGATCGCGCCCCATCTCGACCGCCCTGAGCATGAGCTTCTCCGCGCGGTCGTGCTCCTCGAAGCGGCGGGCGATGCCGACGGCCTCCTCGACCTGCTCCGGCGTGGCCTTTGCCGAAAAAGCGTGCTTCTCCAGAAAGCCGAGGAGGATGTGCTCGTCGTTGCAGCGGCGAGCCACCTTCTCGAACAGGGCCATGAACTCCTCGCTGCCCGAGTGCAGGTCCGAGGCTCGCAGCATGATGCGGCCGGCGCGTGCCCAGAGGGGGTCCGCCTCGAGGGCCCGGGAGAGCGTGTCGAGCCCCTCGTCCAGCGTCTCCTCGCTCGAGAAGTGCACCTCGGACATGGAGTAGAGCGCGATCGCCCTGGCGTCGGCCCGGTCCTCGCCCAGGCTGGCGAGCTTGGAGAGGAGCTTCATCTGCTCTTCCCTGTCGCCGGTCTCGCCTGCGAGCTCTGCCTGCGCGCGCCACACGTCCACCTCGCGCACGCCCGTCTCCTCGGCCTGCGCGAACAGCTCCTTCGCGCGGGCGTGGTCGCCCCGATCCCTGTGCATCACCTCCCCGAGCCTCAAGAGCAGCTCGCAACGGATGTACACGTCGGTGCCTCTCCTCGACTGATCGAGGAGCTTGTCGAGCGTCTTCACGTAGGTGTCCACGCGATCGAGCTTGCGCGCCAGCTCGCGGGCCGCCTCGTGGTGGGGCGGGTAGACGGGGTCGATCTCCATGGCCTTGAGCCGCGTGTCGAGGGCCGCCTGGGCGTCATCGAGCTCGTGCTCCAGGAGCTGGGCGAGCTCCGAGAGGATCCTACCTCGCTTGCGAGGGGTGCGCACGTGCTGGAGCCTGACCTCGAGGACCTTTCTGAGCAGGTCGTGGTCACCGTGCTCGCGCAGGTTGTCCTGCAGGCGGGGAGCCTCGTCGTCGTTCTGGACGATGGCCTCCATGGCCGACTCGTGCAGCTCGGAGGCCTTGTCTTCTTGATCGCGCTTTTTTGCGATGCGGCTCAGCTCGATGTAGACCTCGGCCGGGCCAATGGGCAGATCGACGGCCTCCTCCTCCTGGCGGCGCCTGACGGTCATGAGGAGCGTGTGGTAGGCGTGCTCGGCCTTGTCCAGATCTCCGTTCTCGAGGGCCATGGAAGCCATGGTGGCCACGATGGTCGCGTTGGAGCGGTCCATCTTGGAGGCCAGCTCGAGCTCGTTGATGGCTTCGGTGGTATCCCCGAGGGCCCGGTGGACCCTGGCCAGAAGGAGGTGCAGCGCGGCGCGCTCGGGCGAACGGCGCCTGCCGAAGCTCTCGATGCGCTCCTCGATGTAAGTCCTGGCATCCGCGTGCCGTCCGGCGGCGACGAGGGCGTCCGCCAGCTTCTGCTTGAGATCGCCGTCGTCCGGGGCCAGCTCGAGGGCCTTCTCGAGGACCGACACGGCCTCGGCAGGGCTGTTGAGCCTGGTGGTGCAGATCTCGTACACCTCGGATGCGTAGGCGAGGATCGCGGCGCGGTCCTTGGTGCTCTCCGCCGCGATGCTGAGCACCTTGACGAGCTGGCCGTAGCTGCGGGTCTTGCGGTACACGTCGATGAGCAGGCGGCGGACCTCGGCGTTCCTGGGCGCCTCGTCGAAGGCCTGCTGCAGGGTCACGAGGGCTTCCTCGCGCTGCTCGGCGGCGAGCTTCTCCTTCGCCAGCCTGAGCATCACGGCCACGTGCTCCTGCTCGGTGGCCAGCTCGAGCCGCTTCGAAAGCCACCTGGATGCCTCGTCGTGCTTGCCCTTGGATGCGTACAGGTTGGCCAGCGAGTCGAGCGCGTGGCTCGTGCAGGCGAGGTCCACGACCTTGCGGTAGGAGTCGATGGCACGCTGCGCATCCGAGAGCCGCGTCTCCGACAGCCCGGCCACCATGGTCCATAGCTCGGCCGAGCGCTGCGGATCGCTACCCTCGACGAAAGACGCCTGCGCGGCGAGGATCTCGGCGAGCCTGTCGTATTGCCCGCGATCCGAGAGGATCCTCTCGAGGGCGGCCACGGACTCGCGGTGGCCAGGGCTGTCGGAGAGGTTGGCGACCAGGGCCTCGACCCTGCCTCCCTTCTTCTCGAAGCGCTCTGCGAGGTCCGATATCTGCAACCTCAGGGCGAGCTTTGTTTCCGGATCGGTGGTGAGCTCGAGCTCCCTCAGCTTGTAGGACATCATCTCGTTGACGCGGTCTTCCTTCTCGCACAAAACCGAGCACCTGTGCACCGTCTCGATGTCGTCGGGAGAGTCGGCCAGCATCTCGGCATAGAGGGCCAGGGCACGGCCGGTGTCCGACCGTTTCTCGTAGATACCGGCAGCACGGGAGCGCCACGTGCGCCTGAGGTCGTCGTCGACGGGCAGCCTCGTGCCCTCCACGAGGGTCTGCGCCGCGATGATGTCGCGCCCCTGATCCAGGTGCAGCCCGACGAGCCTGTCGAGCGCCCACAGGGCGCATTCGGCCGCATCCGCTTCCCCGGTGGTCTCGGCCCTGGCCAGCATGAAGCGCGAGGCGCGAAGGTAGAGCTTCTTGAGGACCGTCTGCGCGAGCTCGCGGTCCGACGTGTGCGAGAGGGCCACATCGGCGGCCTCGCGCAAGGCGTCGAGATCCTGGGAGGACATCTCGTCCACGACGAGCAAGGTCTCGACGAGCTCGACTCCGGGGTTCTGCCTCTGGAGAGCGGCGCCCATCCGGACCAGGTCTCGCTTGATGTCCATGCGTGCGGGATCCAGGGCGTGGGCCTTGCTCAGAGACTCCATGGCCGCCGCCTCGTCCGAGAGCTCCGATTCGAGGATGCGGGCCATCTCGTAGCGCAGCTGGGCCTCCCGCTCCGTGTCGTCCATGGAGTCGGCGGCATCGCGGTACGCCGCGACCGCCACATGGTACTCGCCGGTGGCCCGGGCGAGCCTCTTGAGGTTGCTCTCGAGCCCCATGTCGGACGGCGCCGCGGTGAACGCCCTGGCGATGAGAGACAGCGCCCTCGATGGGTTCGAGGAACGCATCTCTTCGATCCTGGCGGCGCGGACCAGGATGTGCACGCGGGAGTCGGTGTCATCGGTGGCGGCGAGCTGCGGTTCGAGCAGTGCGAGCAGGGCCTTCCAGTCGTCCGTGGCCTCGTAGGCGCGCGACAGCACCTCGGCCGCCTGGTGAGCGCAGCTCTTCTCGTCGAGAAGGGCGACGAGCCCGGCGCGGGCCACCTCGCTCTGCGGGTTGTCAGCGATGGCCGAGGAGTAGTACTCGAGCGCCCTCGCGGGATGGTCGAGGTGCAGACGGTGCACGTCGCCGAGCTTCTCCAGGATCAGGCAGGCCCAGTCGTGGGCCTTGAGCGCCGATGGCCTCAGTGCCTCGGCGAGCTCGGCCCATCTCTCCTGTGACGACAGCAGCCTGTCGAGGGTCTCGAGGAGCTCCTGGTCGTCCCCGAACTCCGCTCGCACGGCCATGATGGTCTCGATGGCGGCATCGGGATCGCCGAGCTTCTCACCCTGGAGAGTGGCCCGGTTGATGAGGTCGGAGCGGCGCTGCTGGGGCCTGACCCTGGCGCCTGCGCGCGAGGCGAGGGCGCTTGCGAGCTCGGCGTGGCTTGCCGCCTCGGTGTACAGGTCGATGAGGGCGTCGAGGGCCTCCATGTCGCCGGGATCTTTGCCCAGCCGCTCCTTCCACTTCAGGATGGCCAGATCCCTTTGCCCCACTTCCTCGGCGAGCCTGGCCGCCTCTCCCACGATCGCCTTGCGCAGCGACTCGGCCTGCTCGAGCACCGCGAGCCTGTCGAGCACTGCGAGCCTGTCCGCGCTCCTTCCCACCTCGGCGAGCAGATCGTTGAGGACGTGGGCCGAGTTGAGCTTCACCCTGGGATCGGCCGCCTCCGCTTGCAGGACGCGGTCGAAAAGGGCGATGGCCTTCTCGGGGTCCTTGATCTCGTTGCGGTAGAGATACGCGGCTTCCGTGAGCAGGTGGACCTGCACGTTCTCCTCGTCGCAGGCCTCGGCGGCTGCCATGATGGCGCTGGCGAGCAGATCGTTGCGTCCAGCGCGCTTGGCCACCCTGAACAGGTTGCGCCGCGCGTCCAGATCCCCGGGGCTCTCCTTCACGAGGGCTGCGAAGTGCTCGATGGACTCCTCCCATCGCTCGAGGTTGGCCAGAGTATGGCCAGCTTCCTTGCGGAGCTTGGTCTGCTCCTCTCCCTCCGTGAAGCAGATGGCCTTCTCGAGGATGCGGACCGAGTCGGCGGTCCTTCCTGATCCGTCGTAGCTCATCCTGAGGAGCGACAGGGCGCCGAGACGGATTCCGGTGGTGGCGATATCGAGGTCCAGGATGCGCTCGAGCAGGCCGATGCCCTGCTCGTTGCCCGGGCTCACGTCGATGAGGGTCTTTATCTCCTCCAGCGCGCGTCCGGCGTCTCCCACCTGATCGAGGTAGGTGCCGGCGATCCGCGCGCGGATGTCCGGCACGTCCTTGGCCGTGGCCGGGGGGATGCGCCTGCGCCAGAGCTCCACGAGCTCCAGCCAGTGGCCCTGGCGCTCGTAGAGCCTCTCGAGCTGCGACTGGAGCTGGGCGTTGTCCGGATCGATCTCGAGCAGCTTGCCCAGGTAGTCCAGGGCGCGGTCCGGCTGATCCGCGAAGTCCTTGGCAACGTGCGCGGCATCGTCCAGAAGCTGCCGTCGCCTCCGCGTGTCCTTGATGGCGCTGAGCGCCTTGTCGTAGTAGGACAAGAGCTCGTCCCATCGACGGGCGTCGGTGAGCTCCATGACGAGCCTCTCGAAGGCCCAGTCCGCCCTGGTGTCCAGCTCGAAGATCCTGTCGAGCAGGGTGACGAAGGCATCCAGATCGTCACCGAACCACTCCTCGTGGAACGCCACGGCACGCTGGGCGATCTCCTCTCGCACTTCGGGATCGATCGACCTGTTGAGGATCTGCCGGTACAGCTGCGACACCGCATCGGGCCGCTGGAGCTCCTCGGCGATCTGCTCGAGGTGCTTCATGGCGTCCTTGTTTCCGGGATCGCTCTCCACGGCCTTGATGGCCGCGTCCAGGGCCTGATCCATCGCCCCTGTGTCTGCGCTCGGCTTGGTACTCTTCTTTCTGGCCATGAGATTCCCCAGTGTTATCAAGATGTTGAGCCGCCCGCCACGGACCCCTGTAATGCAACGCGAAGATCCATATTACCCGGTTTGGAATCAATGGTCATCACCGAATTGCTGCGATGGGAAAGGGCAGGTCTACTCCACGAAGTCGAGCCTGGATGCGAAGATCGCGCATTTGGCCGATGTGGAAGGTACGGCGCCGGCAGCGCCCAGTGACAGGGCAGACTCGGGCGCGAGCCGGCTCGTGGCCACGAGCCTCTCCGTGCCGGAACCGTCGTCCGAGTCCGAGAGCACGATGGTGATCATCTCCGGCGCCTGGTCGAGGACGATCTTGAGCCTCACGACATGGATTCCCTTCACTGTCGCCTCGTGCCTTTCCACCGAGAGGGCCGCCTTCGGGTCGCCGCGCCCGGCATGCACCGCGCCATCGGCCAGATCGATTCCCCACTGCAGTGGCGATGGTGGGGGCAAGACGCACTGGCCCGTCTCGTCGTACGCGCCGGCCATCCACAGCTCGATGTGGTCGTCCGTGACCCAGTCTCCGGATCCCTCGACCCATGCGTCGTCGCGCACCTCGACGATGAGCGTCCTGCCGTCGAGCAGGACGGCGCTCAGCGATCCGTCCGAAGGGGTCGATGGCGTTCCCTCGACGACCCATCCGCTCCCGATGGTGCCCGAAGCGTCTATCCTCGTGGCGCAGGTCCCCAGGCCCGTGGTCTTCCATGCGCCGTCGAGGAATCCCTCCGGGGCCGTCGCCAGGATGATCGGCTGGTACGAGTACATGTCCTCTTCGTCGACCTCCACGAGGCCCTCGCCCGGGCAGACGGGAGAGTACCACTCGACCCAGCCTGCCCAGGACTGCAGGTCCCATATGGTGGTGGACTGCACGGCCAGCATGTCGTGGAAGGTGTCGTGCTGGATGGCCATCACCTTCAGGGGGTCGAGCTGCCAGGTGGTCTCGTCGTACCAGCGCCACGCGCTGCCGCCCTGCCTGCCGTGGACGAGCTCGTTATCGTTCACCTCTATGGAGTCCTCTCCCACGCCCGCCGTCCCGTAACCGTCGTTGCACAGCTCGATGAGCTTCACCTGGCCGCATGGCCCCGTTTTGCAGCTCTTGACCCGCCAGACCTCCCACGGGGCGCACTTCTCGGCATCCGGGTACTTCCACTCGTCGCCCTCGCGGTCGTGCAGCGCGAGCTCCACGATCGTGATTTCGCGGCCCTTGGCGTCCACACCCGCGTCGTGGATCTCGTTGATGCGGCAGGGGCTGCGCTCCTGGCACAGCGACGACCTGACCTTCTCCACCGCCTCGAAGGCCTGCGTGTCCACGTCCTCATCTTGCGTGGAGGCCGAGAGCAGGAGTCCCAGTGCCATGCCCGCGAGAAGTCCCGGCAACATCATGACGCACCTCAAACCCGCCCACCGCACGGGGCATTTTACCCGAGGATAGGCGAGCCTCACCTCCACGATCCATTATTCGGCGTCGACGGGGATGCGGCCGGGCGACTGGGCACTATGGGTCGTCGAGGAGGCGAGATGGAACGGGAACGAACGAACCGGGCATATGCCGTCATGGCCCTCACGGTCGTCATGACGGGGTGCGCCATCTACATCGACCATTCCAGGGAGGCCATCCAGATCCCCCACATCGACGTGGACGGCTCTCTGGACGTGGCCGAGCTGGAGCTCGAGAAGGGCGTTGTGCTCGGCCTGTGGGCTCTCAAGGACCAGGTCATCACGCCGGCGCAGGCCCGGCGGGTCAGCGCGATGTACTTCGCGAACGTCGACTCCGTCATCGAGGGCAACGCGAGGCTGATGGAGTTCAACGTCTGGCACATCACATGGGCCATCGCGAATCTCTACAGGCACGGTGACGAGGACGTGCGGGCCGAGCTCGAGCAGGCCCACGACGATGCCCTGCACCGGGCGCAGATGCTCGACCTGCCCGTCGCCACCCTGCACACCTCGGGCGACCGGATCTACATGGGCGACTTCCACGGGTTCGCGCACCAGTACGCCGTGAACCATGTCGTGGCGCCGGGAAACCCCGAGTACCTGCAGTGCTTCGAGCAGTACATCGATCCGTGGAAGTGGTGCCCCGGAGGATACGACCAGGCGCAATGATCAGGGCTCGAGCTTGTAGCCAACGCCCCGGACCGTACGGATGTGTGTGGGCTTGTTGGGGTCGGGCTCTATCTTGTGGCGCAGCGCCACGATGAAGTTGTCCACGGTACGTTCGGTGCCGTCGAAGCCCCACCCCCAGACGCGGTCCAGGATCACGTCTCTCGTGTACGTGCGCCCCGGTGATCTGCAGAGGAGCAGGAGCAGATCGAACTCCCTCTTCGACAGGCTCAGCTCCTCGCCACCGCGCGTCACCCTCCGGCCCGACGGATCGACGACGATCTCGCCGAAGCGGATCTCCGGCTCGGCCTCGCGGTCCTGCCTCCTGCGCCTGAGCATGACATCCACCCTGGCCATGAGCTCTCGCAGATCGAAGGGCTTGGTCACGTAGTCGTCCGCGCCCAGGCCGAGACCCTCTATCTTGTGCTCGGTGCGATCCCTGGCGCTGAGGATGAGCACCTGCACGCCGCGGTCGCGTTCTCGAAGCTCCTTGAGCAGCTCGAGGCCGTTCATGCCGGGCAGCATGATGTCGAGGATGACCATGTCCGGTTGCTCGTCCACGGCCAGGCGCATGCCCTCCTCGCCGTCCTGGGCAGCGAGGACCCTGAGCCCCTTGCGCTCCAGGTTGAACCTCAACCCGTCCCTGATGGATCGGTCGTCCTCCACGACCAGAACTGTCTGCACGGCCGCGGACGTCATGGGTTCGCCTCCAGCGCGGGCAGATACACGAAGAACGTGCTGCCCTTTCCCTGCTCGCTCTTCACGTAGACCTTGCCCTCGTGCATCCTCACCACCTGCCTGACGATGGCCAGGCCCAGACCGGCGCCCGCGGCCTGGCTGCGCAGGCGCGAGTCCATCCTGAAGAAGGGGTCGAAGATCCGCTCGTGCTCCGACGGCGGGATTCCGATGCCGTTGTCCGCCACCGAGATCACCACGTCGCTTCCCTCGTCCTCGGCCCGCAGCGATATCCTCTTGTCCATTCCCGTGTACTTGTAGGCGTTCACGAGCATGTTGGCGATCACCGAGGTGATGGCCCTCGGGTCGTGATCGACGACCGCATCGGTCACGACCGTCACCGAGAACTCCACCTCGTCGTTGACGAGCATCTTCTCGAACCCGGCCACGGCGTCTTCTATCGTCGGCCTGATGGGACCGGGCTGCCTGTCCAGGGCGATCATGTCCTTCTCGGCGCTTCGCCAGGTGAGGACCCTGTCTATCATGGACTCGAGCCACTCGGTCTCACGGACGATCGTTCCAAGGCTCCTCGCCATCGCCTCGGGGTCGTCGGCGACTCCATCCTCCTGCAGCGTCTGCGCGTGCAGCCGGATGGCCGAGAGCGGCGTTCGAAGCTCGTGGGTGACGTTGGCGAGAAGATCGGACTGGAGCCGCGCGAGCCTGGCCCGGCGTCCCAGGAGCACAGTTGCCAGGACGCCGCCGCCGATGGCCGCGGCCGCGAAGATGGTCACGAGCACTCCCAGCGTGAGCGAGACCGTGCTCTCGCCGATGGCGATTGCCAAGATGCCCACGCCCGAGGCCAGGACCACCGGCACGAGGACGCCCACGGAGATGGCGATGATCGCCCCCGAGACTCCCAGGTCGAGCCTGGGCCGCCTTATCCTCGTGCGCCTCTGCGTCGTCATGGCCTTTCGAACCATGCTACCCCCACCGGCGAGGGAGGCACAAGCGCTCTCAGACCGTCTGGGGGGCCTCGACCATGGACGCAGCGGCCGCGGCCGCCGTCTTCTCGATGGTCTTTTTCACCTGGGGGAAGGGGATGACCAGGGCAGCGGGCCTGTTCATGCCGGACCTGGCTGCCCTGTTGCGGTATCGGGTGACGATGCTCGCCGGCTGGATCATGTCGCCCTTGCGCGCCACGCGCACCTTCCAGAGGGCCGTGGCCACGGGCGTGGCCAGGCGCATCGCGATCTCGGCCACCTTCGGCCGGATCTCCTGCCGGATACGTGCGTCCAGCTCGCGCGCGAGCCACCTTTCCCTCTCGTTGGCCGGGAACCTGACGATGGTCGGGAGCATGACCATCCACGTGCGCAGGCGCTTCTCGATCTGGTCCATCCTCCTGTCGAGACAGGCGTCGCGGGTCATGCTGCCAAGCCTCGTCCATCCCAGAAACGTCGTCTTGACGACGCGGTACATGGAGCTGCCGTTCGCCTGGTACTCCGCGGCGAAGGCAGCGTTCAGGCATCGCTCGGCGGCGTCGCCGGGAAACTCGGGGTGGCGGTAGGCGAGCTCGGTCTGTCCGTGCCAGTCCTCGTACGCGAGATCGTCCCTGAGAAGCCCGCGCTTCTGATGGGACCTGTAAAGCGCCGTGACGGGAAGCGGGGTGAGCAGCATGAACTGCACGAAGTCCGCGTTCAGGCCTATCATGAAGTCGATGTCCTCCTGGATGTTCTTTCTGGTGTGGTGCTCCTGGCAGAGGATCCCGGAGGCGAGGACGATGATGCCGCGCTCTCGCAGATCGGTCACGAGCCGGACCGGGTCCACGCCCCGGTTCTTGTCGAAGTTGCCCATCGTCGACGCGGACTCCACGCCTATCCACACGAACTCCACGCCGAGGCGCACCATGTTCTCGATGCCGAACGCCTCGATGGCCTCGGCGCTGGAGAAGATCTCGAAGCGAAACCACCGCTCGTGCTTCTCCATGAGCGCGAGCAGATCGACCGCCCTCTGCGTGTTCTTCAGGAAGTTCTCGTCCATGACGAAGAACTGGTCCGTGCCGGTCTCCTCCGACAGACGGCAGCAGGTGTCGAACAGCTCCTGTCCGGTAGCGAAAAACGGCGTGTAGCGCTTGCCGAAGAAGTGGCTCGTGGAGCAGAAGCTGCAGCCGTTCACGCAGCCCACTCCGGGCACCAGCAGCGTGGCCGGCGTTCCCGGGACCGGGACGCCGTAGATGCTCTGCCTCTCGGAGCTCGGGAGGGTGGGGTGGTGGATGGGCGCGTCCGGATCCTGGCCCAGGTAGGCCCGCATCCAGCGGATGCCCTCGCCCTTGACCACGTGGTCGCACTCGATGAGATCCTCGATACCGTCGATGGCGGCCCCGTGCCCACCCAGCACGATCACGCTGGCGGGCGCCACCTCGCGGGTGATGCGCGCCATCTCGCGGGCCTTCTTGAAGTTGGGCATGATGAAGGAGATGCCGACGACGTCGTAGCCCTTCTTCACCTCCTCGGCGAACCTCTTGCGGCTCGGGAAGTCGAGCACCGTCACGTCGGCGTCGATGTTCTCGGCGATGAAGTACAGCCCGAAGGACCTGTGGTGGAACCTGAACGAGGCGATGCCCTGGGCCTTGGTGACCTGGTTGTGGAACAGCTCCATGATGTTCTCCTTGCGGCCGAACTCGTCGTCCACGCCGAAAGGACCGAACACGCCGCTGAGAAGCACTCGCTTGCGCCTGTCTGTCATGACTCGCCCTCCTTCGCGGCCAGTGTCGTCCCCGGGTGTCACCGCGAGGTCACCGGACCGTCACGGCCCTGTCATGGAGGTCTCAACCGGCTGGAAAGGTTGACGATCTTTTCCTGCCGCCATGGTGGCAGGCCATTTGCCTCGGGATGATCCGCAGGCCCATGGTGGACACGTCCCGGTTCGATCGTGTGTGGAAGGACCACGTGCACGTCCTGGCGGGCCGCTGCGAGATGAGCCCCTGATCGGGTCTCTGTCCCGCCGACCGCGCCGCCGGGGACGTGGCGAGCGCCCATCCGATCGATGGACGATCGTCCGGCGTGCCTTGCCGGCAAACACGTCGTATCCTATCTGCAGGGTACTCGTGATCGAGGAGATGGGCCCATGCGTGCACCCGGCGAGGATGTCCGCGACTGCCTCGACGGACATCCCGGCGAGGTGACGCCAGAGGACGAGGCCTTCTGCGAGCAGATCCGCAGGAAGGTCGCGCAGGTCATCGCCGAACCCGGCCTCGACCCCGCGAGGTGCCAGCGCGATCTCGCGGCCCGCGTCCTCGACTGGCTCAGGGGCTGAATCATTGCGCCCGGGTTGATCCATGCGCGATCCGGTGTAGAGTGGGGCCCATGTCGTGCCAGTCGCGCGTCGGGATGCGAGGAGCAGGCCCCTGGGTCGCGGCCCTGCTCGTCTGCGGCGCCTGCGGCGGAAAGGGCGGTGCCGGGGGGGACGCGGATGCGGGCGTCGATCCTGTCGCGGACGACCCGGGATCCGGGGACATGCTCCTTGACATCGGCACGGAGCCCGAGCCCGATACGATCGAGGATGCGGCGGATGCGACGACCGGCGATGCGCCTGTCGATCCGGGCGTGCCGGACGTGTTCGACCCCGACTGCCCGGTGGACAACCCCACATGGACCGTGGGCCTGCAGTTCTGGCGCGAGGGGGCCTTCGAGGGTTACACCCTCTTCGCCCCCATCCCTTCCCGCTTCACCTACCTCATCGACATGTGCGGCCGCGTGGTCCACCAGTGGGAGGGCCAGTACGTGCCTGGCACGGTCGTGTACCTGCTCGACGACGGGCACCTCCTGCGCACGGAGATGCTCCCGCCAGCGCTCAACCCCGTGTTCAACCAGGGCGGGCAGGCCGGCAGGGTGTACGAGATGGACTGGGACGGGAACATCCTGTGGGAGTTCACCTACTCGAGCGCCGATCACATGTCGCACCACGACGTGGAGCCCCTGCCTTCCGG
>JBFYZU010000363.1:0-4100 GCA_041309365.1 Myxococcota bacterium | reverse complement strand
CGACGCTCTTCCGATCTGTCCCAGACGATTCTCCTTGCCCCTGCATTTCCGTACTGCTTGAAGGTCCGCTCGATGGGACCTCTGTGCTGATCTGGTGGGATGTCTGCCGGGTGCTCCGGGAGTTCGTCCAACAATTCGAGGTAATGCCATCCAGGTCCGTTGTTGACGCTCGCCTCGATATCTTCGATTTGCCCGCAGCCGTATCCATCTGGTGGAGGTAGCCAGCAGTCATCGGCTCTAGGGACAGAAGAGCAATCGCAGAACGCATGATCGACCAGCAGGTCGCGGGAGGCAGGGGAGGTCTCGGTCCCGAGGGGTTCCTCGAACCCGTAGTAGGTGGCGCGGACGGTCTCCGCGACCGAACCGACGCCGCCACCGACGTACAGCGAGAGACATCCAGGGCCCGAGGAGTCGACCGAGGTGACCTCGATGCACGGGTCCGGGTCGCAGGCGTTGCCGGCATCGATGCTGGCGTAGGTCCCGGGGTTGCCCCCCGGGTACAGGTGGCTGCCGCTGTCGTAGGCCTCGTCGCAGTTGGCCTGGTCGGGATTCGAGATGTTCCCCGCGCAGTTGTCGCAGTAGTCGTCTGGAACCCCGTCCTCGTCGAGGTCCGCCCACGTGCCGTCCACGGGCCCCGGTACCTTGGGACAGGGATCGCAGCCGTTGGGCTGATCGTCGCAGTCGAGGTCGACGCTGCGCGGATGCGTGTGCACGGCCGGCGAGGTACAGAGCAGGCCAGGCACGGAGACCCCGGTGTCCTCCCACGAGTGGATATCCGGGAACTCGCTCTGGTCGGGGTTGTATCCGGCAGGGCAGATGTCGCACTCGTCGATGACGCCGTCACCGTCCGTGTCCGGGCGGCCCGGGCCCGGGATCATGGCGGGGTCGAGGCAGTCGGGACGCTCGAAGTCATCGCGCACACCGTCGAGATCGCAGTCTCCGCCGGTGAGGGGATCGAGAGGAGGGCAGTACTCGTAGGCCTCGACGGACAGGATCGTCGAGTCCGGGGGATGTGGGACGATTTCGAGCCGCTCGAACGGGATGTCCCTCATCTCCTCGGGTAGGACGAGATCTGTTCGGTAGGGCGCATCACCCGGTGCATGAGTGACGGCCCTGGAGGTCCTGTATGTCCTGAGCGGGGAGGAGAATTCGAAGTCCACCGATGTGGGGGTCGAGCTCCAGGACCACAGGATCGATACGTACCCCACGCCCCTGCCGGGTGACTGGTCCAGGGTCACCATGCGCGGATCGGTACCCGCGTAGGTGGCGACGTCTCGCACGGGGCAGCTCTGCACGAGCCGCACCGGCTCCCCGGGATCCGCCAGGCTGAGCAGCAGGGATTCCTGCCGGTTCGTGCTGTTGAAGAGGACCTGGCCCGTGCCGTCGGCGCACTGGATGAAGTCGTTCGTGTCGCGTCCGACGACGACGCCGCTCGGGCCGGTGGTCATCCTGTGGCTGTAGATGAAGGGCCACTGCTGGAAGTCGGCCACGTCGATCGCCGGCTGCAAGCCGCAGAGATGCCCGGGGTCGAAGTGGCGTCCATCCGGGAACGTGACGTCCAGGATCGCCCAGCGCGTCCTGTCGGTCGTGAAGGCGTCGAACTCGATGAGGGTGCCCCGGGTCGTCCTGTAGCCGGCCGGGCCGATTCCCGACATCGCCGCCGTGCAGAAGCTCTCGAAGGAGGCAGCGCCGCTCGAGGCGAACTCGCCGGCATCCACGATCTCCATGAAGCCACCTTGCTGGAAATGCTCGTACGCGGGCCCCCTCTGCAGCACGGCGGCGTAGGTTCCGAAGTCGGGACAACCATCGTCACCGCCAGTGATGTCGAAGAACGTCCACGTCTCCCCGGTGCCGGGCACGACCGCCGTGGCGGCGATGCACGGTACGAGCAGCGACCCCCACGAGATCTCCGTACCGCAGGCGAAGTTCTCGAACACGCAGGTGCTGTTGACGCGGTTGAAAGCCCCTGCAGCGTCTTCGTTTCTGAAGGGTATCTTCGTCATGTCGTCCATGTCGGGATGGTAGATCTCGAACCCGGCATAGGCGATCTCGGGATGGTCGGGATCCCCGGCGTCCTCACGGAAGCGACCGCCGCCCGTGAACAAGACCCTCGTGCTCTGGGCCATGCCGTCCTTCTCGCGAGAAAAATCGCCGGAGTCGAGCCCGTAGGCAAGGCCGGGATCGGGGGCGTCCCAGGTCGTTCCTCCGGCGAGGATCGCGAAGTTGCGCTCGAAGTAGCCGATCTCGACCGTGTTGTGCATCGGTCGTGCGGCGTAGAAGTATGGGTTACTGCCCTTGTCGATCATCACGTCGAGGACGGGGTCCGGAACGCGGTACCCGCACAGGGCGGCCATGAGAGTCCCCTTGCCCGCGGTCGTCTCGCCCGCGACGACCGCCTCCGCTGTCGCACCGGCATCCCAGCGGATCTCGCTCCCGAGCTGCATCCCGTCGTAGTTGCCCGCGAGGATCGCGTACCAGTCCGGTGTCCCGTCCTCGACGAAGACGTCGGGATCCTCGAGGATCGTCCGGTCGGCGTGGCGGCGCCACGGGACGTTGCGGCGCAGGTCCGTGCTCTGCATCGCGAACCTCTCGGAGAGGTAGTCGAGATTGATGTGTGCCGCCAGCCGGGTGGTGCTCCCCTCCGGGGCGAAGTCGTAGAGGTTGTGAAGGGTCATGATCGTGTAGGTCTGATAGGGATGTGCGTTGTACTCCCTGAAGTCCTCCCGGAGACTGTCTGTCAGGTTGAAGAAGGTATAGGACGTGTCCCGGTCCATCCGCGAGGGGTTGTAGAGCCACCACCGGTCGAACTCGTCGTTGGGGTAGCCCCTGACCATGTTCGCGAGGTAGCGCGCCGTGGCCTGCATCATCACGTGGTTCTCGGAGTCGTAGAAGGTCTGGCTCACCTCACGCTTGCACCAGGGGGTGAAGACGATGTCCGCCAGCAACGAGGAGGCGACCGTCGTGTATATGGCAATGGGATCGAGTGACCAGATCAGAGGACCGAAGAACAAGGTTATCAGTACAGCGTTGGCGATGATGCATGGCATGTAGTCGTCGCATTTCACCGAGAACGTCTGCTCGGCTCCCGGGTCTCCCGTGAAGAACACGAGGTCGTCGGCCGTGTTGCTGCAGTGATTGCACGAGTCGGCGTCGTCGCACGAGCAGTATGAATTGGGACAAGGAGCATCGGACGGATGGCCGTCGATGATCCGGCTTCTGGCCTGGGGTGACAGCCGATCTCCGAACATGAAGTAGATGGGAAGCAGGCTGGTGGTGAAGAAGTCGTAGTCGCCGCATCTGTGGCAGAAGAAGACGTACTGGTCCTGGTGCTGGTCGCTTCCGGACAATGCGTAGATGTTGGCGTCGTTCACGAGGTAGTCGTCGATGGCATACTCCACGCTCGTCGGTGACCAGAGCATGCCCCAGTCGCCGTACCAATCCGGCTCCGGGACGTTCTCGAGCATCCAGAGCTTCGCGAGCGCCTGGTAGTTGATGGCGTTCTTTGCCGTGCCGGCCGGCCTGAGCCCAGCGCTCCTCTCGACCCAGTCGGTCCAGTCCACGAGGGGATCCAGGCTCCCGTACTCGTCGAAACCGCCTCCGGTGTTGGCCCAGGCCTTGATGGCCGCGTGCCGCCTGTCCTGCAGCCTCGCCTTCGATTCGCAGACGGAGCTTGCTGGCGGGATCCCGCTGAAGTCCACGAACGGCGGGAGTTCGTCGCCAGGCCCTGCGATCGCAGGTCGAGAAATGAGCATCGAGATGGCAATCACGATGATGCTGGCCCACTGTGTCGCGCGGCCAGGTTCCACCATGTCGATGGAGGTGACCGAACGTGGAACAATGACGGTGTCGAGCTTGAAGCAGGCTGGCATCCGTTACCCCATTGATGGAATATGTGTTAATAAAGGTTTGACTGTACTCGAGGGGGGGGGGGGGATGTCAATGTCAAGTTCAGTGTGCTTTTATGGCCGAACAGAATCGATCGACATCGATCCCGAAAGCCCCATGCTCACCGGCTACTTCCCCCAGGAGAGCACCCTGGGCGGCTCGAACCGCCTGATCTCCGGCGCGCGGCTCACGGGCACGGACACGGACGGCCGCTT
>JBFYZU010000362.1:0-13415 GCA_041309365.1 Myxococcota bacterium | reverse complement strand
AAGCCAAGGAGAGCTGTGATCATGCAGTTACCCATCCGGACGCGCGAGCAGCACGGCAAGGCTGCCGACGACGCCAAGAAGACCAAGGCGCCGCTCGCGAACGTCATCTACCTGTGCGCTGGCACGGGCTGCAGGGCGAGCGGTGCGCTCCAGCTCGCCCACGCCATGCAGGAGGAGATCGAGAGCAAGGGCATGGCCGGCAAGGTCGCCCTCAAGCTGACCGGCTGCCACGGGTTCTGCGAGAAGGGCCCGCTCATCGTGCACCACCCATCGGGCGTGTTCTACAACAAGGTCAGGCCCGAGGACGTCGAGGAGGTCCTGGGGGCGACCGTCGGGGGAGGCAACATCGTCGAACGCCTGCTCTACAAGCTCCCGGCGACCGGCCAGCACGTCACCCTCGAGAAGGACATACCTTTTTACAAGAACCAGAAGAGGCTCGTTTTCGACCTCAACGGCCGCATCGATCCCTTCGACATCGAGGACTACCTGTCGACCGGAGGATACCAGGCCCTGGCGAAGGCGCTCTCCATGGACAGGGGCGCGGTCCTCGACGAGGTGAAGCGAAGCGGGCTCCGCGGCAGGGGAGGCGGCGGTTTCCTGGCGGGGCGCAAGTGGGAGGAGTGCGCCAAGGCACCGGCGCCGGAGGGTATACGCTACATCATCTGCAACGCGGACGAGGGCGATCCCGGCGCGTTCATGGACAGGAGCGTCATCGAGGGCAACCCCCACCGCGTGATCGAGGGGATGGTCATCGGGGCGTGGGCCATCGGCGGCACCGATGGATACGTCTACATCAGGAACGAGTATCCGCTGGCGGTCCAGACGCTCACGAAGGCCATCGACGACGCGAGGCGGTACGGCTTTCTGGGGAGCGACATCCTCGGCTCGGGGATGAGCTTCGACATCAAGAGAAACCGCGGTGGCGGAGCGTTCGTTTGCGGCGAGTCGACGGCGCTCATGGCGAGCATCGAGGGCGAGGTCGGCGAGCCTCGCGCCAAGCACATCCACACGGTCGTGCAGGGCCTGTGGAACAGGCCGACGAACCTCAACAACGTGGAGACCTGGGCGAACGTGCCCCTCATCGTCGATCACGGCGCGAGCTGGTTCACCGGGATCGGGACCAAGGGCTCGTCCGGCACGAAGATCTTCTCACTGGTCGGAAAGGTGGCGAACACCGGCCTCGTCGAGGTCCCCATGGGCCTCACGCTGCGCTCGCTCATCTACGACGTGGGAGGCGGGATCCTCGGCGGGAAGGAGTTCAAGGCCGTCCAGACGGGCGGACCGAGCGGAGGAGCCATCCCGTCGAGCCTGCTCGACCTTCCGGTGGACTTCGACAGCCTGACCAAGGTCGGCAGCATGATGGGCTCGGGCGGCGCCATCGTGATGGACGAGGACACGTGCATGGTGGACGTGGCCCGCTACTTCACGAAGTTCTTGCTCGACGAGTCGTGCGGCAAGTGCGTGAGCTGTCGCGAGGGCCTCAGGCAGATGAGCTGGGTTCTGGACGACATGTGCGCGGGCAAGGGGACCAAGGCGCAGCTCGAGTTCCTCAAGGACGTGGCCGGCCTGGTGGCGGAAGCGTCCCTGTGCGCGCTGGGCGGCACGGCCGCAAACCCGCTCATGAGCACCATCAAGTACTTCGGCGAGGAGTACGAGGAGCACATCAACGACAAGACCTGCCGCGCGCTGGTGTGCAAGGCGCTGATCCGCTACGAGATCATCGACTCGGCGTGCACCGCCTGCGGGATCTGCAGGAAGCAGTGCCCGACCCAGGCCATCAGCGGAGCCAAGAAGACGGTGCACGTGCTGGACCAGGCCAAGTGCATCCAGTGCGGCGTGTGCTTCGACGCCTGCAAGTACGGCTCGGTGCGGGTGGTGAGCGGCAAGTACGAGCGCATCTGCGAAAAGACCAAGGGCAAGCTCAAGCCCGTGAAGGGATGAGAGGGTCTACGATGACGAGAAACGTGAAGATCACGGTGGACGGCAAGCAGATGGAGGCACCCGAGGAGAGCCCGTTGCTCGGGGTCCTGCTCGAGGCCGGCTTCGACATCCCCACGCTGTGCTGGCACGACTCGGTGGCACCCTACGGGGCTTGCAGGCTGTGTCTGGTCGAGGTGAACCAGAAGGGGTGGAAGCCCGACTGGCGCAAGCTCACCACGAGCTGCAACTTCCCGGTCCTGGACGGCCTCACCGTCACCACGCAGAGCGAGAAGATCGCTGCCGACCGGCGCCTGATGATGGAGCTCATCCTGGCCAGGGCGCCGGAGGCACCCAAGGTGCGCGCGATGGCCGAGAAGCTGGGGGTCAAGGACATCAGGGCCCGCAAGCAGGAAGGCCAGGACTGCATCCTGTGCGGTCTGTGCGCGAGGGTGTGCAGCGAGGTCATCGGTGCGAACGCCATCACCTTCGTCGGGAGGGGCGGCGACAAGGACATGACCACGGCCTTCGACGAGTCGGCAGGGACCTGCATCGGCGATGGCGCCTGCGACGCGGTCTGCCCCACGGGCGCCGTGGGGATGCAGGACGTCGGCCTGCGCCGCATATTCAAGAGGTGGAAGACGGAGCACGAGCTCGTACCCTGCCGGATCTGCGGCAAGCCCGTCGGTACGCTCAGGCAGATAGAGGATCTGCGCAAGAAGATGTTCCTCGAGGAGGACATCTTCGTGACCTGCACCGACTGCAAGCGGGACCGATACGCCCGCACGGTCATCGCAGAGGGTCACCTGTAGACAGGAACAACGGCCGGGCACACGATCCCCGGCTCGGGAGGTAAGAAAACCCATGGCCAAGTACGAGAAGCTGAGCATCGACCCGACCTCGTCGCCGATGGTCGAGAAGGCGGAGAAGGACGGCGTGTCCCTTTGCTGGGACAGGCTGCACAGGCAGGAGCCCCAGTGCGCCTTCGGGCAACTGGGCATCTGCTGCCGGATCTGCAACATGGGCCCCTGCCAGGTGGACCCCTTCGGAGAGGGTCCCCAGTACGGCGTTTGCGGAGCCGACGCGGACACCATCGCCGCCCGCAACTTCGTGAGGATGATCGCGGGTGGCGCGGCCGCGCACTCGGACCACGGGCGCGGGGTGGCGGAGCTCTTCCTGGAAGCCGCGAAGGGCGAGGCGCCCGGTTACGGGATCAAGGACGAGCAGAAGCTCTACGCCGTGGCCATGGATCTCGACATCGAGGTGGGCAACCGCCCGATCAAGGAGATAGCCGTCGACGTGGGAAAGGCCGCCTTCGAGATGTTCGGCAGCCAGCACGGCCCCATCAAGTTCGTCAAGAGGGCGCCGCTCAAGCGGCAGAAGATATGGGAGGAGCTGGGGGTCGTGCCCCGTGGCGTGGACCGCGAGATCGTGGAGATCATGCACCGCACCCACATCGGCGTGGATCAGGAGTACCGCAACATCCTGCTCCAGGGGACCCGCGCGGCCCTGGGAGACGGCTGGGGCGGCTCCATGATCGCCACGGAGCTGCAGGACATCCTGTTCGGCACGCCGGTCCCTTTGCCATCCCGCGTGAACCTCGGGATCATCCGCGACGATCACGTGAACCTCATCATCCACGGCCACGAGCCACTGCTCTCCGAGATGATCGTGATGGCGGCGCAGCAGAAGGACATCGTCGAGGAAGCCCAGAAGGTCGGCGCCGCGGGCATCAACCTCGGAGGCATCTGCTGCACGGCCAACGAGATCCTCATGCGCCACGGCATCCCCATCGCGGGCGACTTCCTCCAGCAGGAGCTCGCCATCGTCACGGGCGCCTGCGATGCCATGGTCGTGGACGTGCAGTGCATCATGCAGAGCCTCTCGGAGGTGGCGAGCTGCTACCACACGAAGCTCATCACCACGAACTACAGGGCCAAGATCCCCGGCGCCACGCACATCCAGTTCGAGGAGCACGACGCCCTCAACACGGCCCGCAAGATCGTCCTCGCGGCCATCCACAACTTCCCGAGACGCGCCAAGACGAACGTGCGCATCCCGGCCGAGCACATGGACCTCGTGGCCGGCTTCTCCCACGAGACCATCAACTACCTGCTGGGAGGCACGTTCCGCGCCTCCTACAGGCCGCTCAACGACAACATCATCAACGGCAAGATCCGGGGCATCGCCGGCGTCGTCGGCTGCAACAACTGCAAGATGTGCCACGGCGAGGGCCACGTCGAGATGGTCAAGCACCTCATCAAGAACGACGTGATCGTGCTGCAGACGGGCTGCTCGGCCATCGACTGCGCCAAGGCCGGGCTGCTCGTGCCGGAAGCCGCCCAGAAGTACGCCGGAGCGGGCCTTGCCGAGGTCTGCGAGACCGTCGGCATCCCGCCCGTGCTGCACATGGGCTCGTGCGTGGATAACTCCCGCATCCTCATGGCCGCCACCGCGGTGGTCAAGGAGGGGGGCCTGGGCGACGACATCTCGGACCTGCCCGCCGCCGGGGCAGCGCCCGAGTGGATGAGCGAGAAGGCCATCTCGATCGGCCAGTACTTCGTGACGTCGGGCGTGTACACCGTGTTCGGCGTGAGCTTCCCCACGCTGGGATCGCCCAAGCTCACCAAACACCTGTTCGAGGAGTACTTCGACATGTACGGCGGCATGTGGGACTACGCCCTCGATCCCATCGATGGCGCCAACAAGATGATCGCCCACATCAACGGGAGGCGCCAGGCCCTCGGTCTGGACAAGAAGAAGGAGCGCGTGCTCATGGACATGGCCATGCGCCGCGAGATCGACTGACGGAGCCGGGCGAAACGTGTCGAACGTGATCGCAGGATAGCGAGACGAGAGGAAGGACAACATGTCGAAGCTGATCGCATCCGCTGGAATCAGAGGGGCCCACAAGATCGTGGACCGGGTCGAGAAGAAGTGGAAGGAAACCATGGAGGCCAAGGGCGCCACCGCGGCCGTGGCCTTCCCCAACACGGGATACTACCTGCCCTGCATCTACGGCTTGCTCGGGCTCAAGGTGGAGAAGCTCGAGGACATGAAGCCCGTCATGGAGCGGTGCCGCCTGCTCCTGCCGCCGCTCGTCCGGGCGGACTGCCACCTGCCCTACCTGGGGCCGGCGCTCGACGCGGGCATGGCCGCCCTTTTCGCGCAGGAGTGCGAGGAGGCCATCCGCTACCTCCTGGAGCCCGACTTCTACCAGCCGGGCGAGGACCCCTCGGACAAGAAGCTCTGGCTGGGCGCAGCCGACGACATCATCCTGCGCAAGCGCGGGGTCGAGTTCGTCGACGGCACGGCCCCCGGGTTCGCAGCCATCCTCGGCTCGGCCCCGAGCCCCGAGGTCGCGGCAAAGATCGCCCAGGAGCTGCAGGAGAAGAACCTGTACGTCTTCATGGCCGGAGAGCACAACGGCAAGCACTTCGCCGAGCAGCTCGTCGAGGCCAACATCCAGGTGGGCTGGCCGACGCGCCTGGTCCCGTTCGGACCGCACGTGGGAGCCGCCGTGTTCGCCCTCGGGTTCGCGACCCGCGCGGCCATGAGCTTCGGCGGTATCGAGCCAGGCGACTACCGCAAGCTCCTCATCTACAACAAGGATCGCGTGTTCGCGTTCGCCATGACCATCGGCCACGTCACGGACGAGTGGTACGCCAACGGGCTGGCCTGCGTGAACTACGGCTTCCCCATCATCGCGGACACGCCCATCCCGCAGATACTGCCCACCGGCGTGTGCACCTACGAGCACGTGGTCTCGGACGTGCCCCACACCGAGATCGTGCAGAAGGCCACCGAGGTGCGCGGCCTCAAGGTCACCGTGGCCAAGGTCCCGGTCCCGGTGAGCTACGGCCCCGCCTTCGAGGGCGAGCGGGTCAGGGGCTCGGACATCTACTTCGAGGCCGGTGGAGGGCGCACCCAGGCCGTCGAGCTCACCGTCATGAGGGACATGGACGAGGTCGAGGACGGCAAGATAGAGCTCTTCGGCAAGGACCTCAAGGACGTGCCGGCAGGCACCAAGCTGCCGCTGGCCATCCTCGCGGAGGTCGCGGGACGCCAGATGCAGGAGGACTTCGAGCCCATCCTCGAGCGGCAGATCCACCACCTCATCAACTACGCCCAGGGCGCGATGCACATTGGGCAGCGCGACATCGCCTGGGTCCGGATCGCCAAGGGTGCGGTGGAGAAGGGCTTCAGCCTGAAGCACATCGGCTCCATCCTGCACGCCAAGTTCCACGGGGACTTCGGCAACATCCTCGACAAGGTGCAGGTCAAGCTCTACACCGACGAGGCCAAGGTCCAGGAGATTTTGGCGCAGGCCCGCAAGGCCTACAAGACCCGCGACGACCGCGTGGAGGGCATGAAGGACGAGGACACGGAGACCTTCTACTCCTGCACCCTGTGCCAGAGCTTCGCCCCCAACCACGTCTGCGTGGTCACGCCCGAGCGCACCGGCCTGTGCGGCGCGTACTCCTGGCTGGACTGCAAGGCGTCCTTCGAGATCAACCCGACGGGCCCGAACCAGCCCATCCAGAAAGGCAAGATCCTCGACCAGAAGCTCGGCGCGTGGGAGGGCGTCAACGCCTTCGTGAGCAAGGCCTCGCGCGGCGCCGTGGCGAACTACAACGCCTACTCCATCATGACCGACCCCATGACGAGCTGCGGGTGCTTCGAGTGCATCGCGGCCATCCTGCCCATGGTCAACGGCGTCATGACCGTGGACCGCGACTACACGGGCGAGACACCCTGCGGGATGAAGTTCACGACGCTCGCAGGGAGCGTGGGCGGAGGCCTCGTGGTCCCCGGGTTCGTCGGCCACTCCAAGCACTACATCTCATCGCAGAAGTTCATCATGGCCGAGGGCGGCCTCAAGCGGCTGGCCTGGATGCCCAAGCGGCTCAAGGAGGAGATCCGCGAGAGGTTCACCAAGGCAGCCACCGCCCAGGGCATGCCGGATCTCATCGATCGCATCGCGGACGAGACCGTGGGCATCACGGAGGAGGAGATCATGGCCTTTTTGCAGGAGAAGAACCACCCTGCACTCTCCATGGATCCCATGATGTGATGGTTCCTTGTTCCCAAAGGGTTTGACCTTCAAAGGAGGCACCAGATGGCCCTCACCGGAATCCAGATCTTCAAGCTCTTGCCGAAGACGAACTGCAAGGAGTGCGGCTTCCCCACCTGCCTGGCATTCGCCATGAGCCTCGCGCAGGGAAAGACCGAGCTCGCGAAGTGCCCCTACGTCTCGGCAGAATCGAAGGCGCAGCTCTCGGAGGAGAGCGCGCCCCCCATAAGGACCGTGGAGATCGGGACGGGCGCATCGGCCTTCAAGGTGGGTGGCGAGACCGTCCTTTTCCGCCACGAGAAGACCTTCTTCAACCCCACGGCCATCACCATGATGATCAAGGACACCGAGGCGGCGGCCAGTGTCGACGAGAAGATCGCGCGCATCAAGGCGCTCGTCTTCGAGCGCGTGGGTCTCACCCTCAAGGTCAGCATGCTGGCTCTCAAGTGCGAGAGCGGCAAGGCGGACACGTACCTCGCCCTCGTGAACAAGGTCAAGACCGGCGTGGACCTGCCCCTCATCCTCATGGCCGAAGGCGAGCCTCTCGTGAAGGCGCTCGAGGCGGTCAAGGACAGAAAGCCCCTCATCTATGCAGCCACCTCGGCCAACGCCGACCAGATGGGCGCCCTGGCGAAGGAGAGCGGCTGCCCCCTGGCGGTCAGGGGCGAGAGCATCGACGCGCTCCCGGCCATGACCAGGAAGCTCGCCGACGCGGGGCTCAAGGACCTCGTCATCGATTTCGGGTCGAGGACCATGAAGCAGTCCTTCGCGGATCACGTGGCGGCTCGCCGCCTGGCCATCCAGAAGACCTTCCGCGACCTCGGCTTCCCCACCATCGCGTTCCCGTGCGAGATGACCGACGACTTCATGATGGAGGCGATGTACGCGGCGACCTTCATCGCCAAGTACGCCTCCATCGTCGTGCTCTCGGACCTGAAGGGGGAGAACACCTTCCCGCTGCTCCTCGAGAGGCTCAACATCTACACCGACCCGCAGCGGCCCATGAAGACGGACGCGAAGATCTACGAGCTCAACAACCCGGGCCCCAAGTCGCCCGTGCTCGTGACCTGCAACTTCTCCTTGACCTACTTCATCGTGTCGGGCGAGATAGAGGCCAGCCGCCAGCCGGCCTACCTCGCCGTGGTGGACACGGACGGACTGAGCGTCCTCACGGCCTGGGCCGCGGGCAAGTTCGTGGGCGACTCCATCGGCCCGTTCATCAAGAAGACGGGCATAGCGGAGAAGCTCGCCAAGCCCACGCTCGTGCTGCCCGGCGCCACGGCCGTCATCAGCGGCGACGTGGAGGAGGAGCTCGGCTCGGGCTGGGAGGTGAAGATCGGCCCGAGGGACGCCTCGACCATCACACCGTACCTGAAAGCGAACTTCCCCCAGTGACAACCCCTTGACAACCCATCGCCGGAGGGCCGTGGACCTTTCACCCCGCCGGCAGGGGAGGATGCCAATGATAGTCATCGCAGAGAACGTCAACGTGATGTCCAAGAGCATCGGTCCGGCCATGAAGAACAAGGAGCAAGGACCGATCCTCAAGATGATCGAGAAGAGCGTCGAGAACGGAGCCGACTACATCGACATCAACCTCGGTCCCGCGCGCAAGGGCGGCCCCGAGCGCATGGCCTGGCTGGTCGAGATCATCCAGAAGCACGTGCACAAGCCTTGCTACCTGGACACGTCGAACGCGGACGCCATCGAGGCCGGCCTCCAGGTCCACAAGAACGACTGGGGGCGGCCCGTGATAAACTCCATCAGCGCCGACCCCGCGCGCATGGAGCTCTTGTTCCCCATGGCGAAGAAGTACGGCTCCATGGCCGTGGCGCTCCTCTACGGACCGGAGGGCATCCCGCGCGACGAGAACGAAAGGGGCGAGCTGGCTGCCATCCTGCAGGCCACGGCCGCGGAGTACGGCATCCCCGAGTCGGACCTGTGGTACGACCCCATCGTGGTGCCCGTGAGCTCGCAGCAGCAGCAGGTCATCTCCTGCACCGCGTTCATGGCCATGCTGCCCGACATCGCGCCGGAGGCGCTGAGCACCTGCGGGCTCTCCAACGTATCCAACGGCTCGCCCGAGAAGCTCCGCCCCATCATCAACCAGACCTACCTGTGCATGCTGCGCCACCAGGGCATCAAGAGCGCGATCCTCGACGGTCTCGACGCCGAGATCCTCGGCATCGCCAAGGACAGGTTCCCGGAGCTCGACGCCATCTGTGCGCGCATCGTGGACGGCGAGACAGTGCCCAACGACTCCGTGGACTCGAAGATGCGGCCCTACCTCAAGACGGCCAAGCTCCTCATGGGCCACTCGCTGTACTCCGACTCCTGGCTCGACCTGTAGCCTTTTCGGCCCTCCTTTTTTTTCGACCATTCCCTTGCCCCGTCCGGGCACTATGTGAGAGATGGTACCTGCATGGAGACCAAACCAAACCCGCTCGAGACGATCCGGCTCGTCGAGCAGGACAACCTGGACGTCGCGGAGCGGCTCGCCCTGTCGAAGCTCGCGTCGCTCGACATCGAGAGGCAGGCCCTTCGTTGCGGCGCGAGGCTGGTCGATGACGGTGGGCAGCGCCACCTGTCTTTCGACTACATCGGTACGCCTCTTCGCGTCACCACCCCGGAACACCTCGTTTACCTTCCCGGCGGCAAGGAGCTCGAGCAGTACGAGCGCGTGCTCGTCCTTCACTACCTGTCGTCGGATGGACCGGTCTTGCCCGAACGCGAGCCCATCACGTTCAAGGAGGTCCCCTCGGGCGAGTTCTACTCGTCGGCCTTCGACAGGCGCGCGAAGAAGCCCCTCGTCGCCGTCTTCGGAGCGAATCCCGAGCGCGCAGTGCCTGCGGCCGAGTCCATCGGAGGACGCCTCGACAGAGGCGGCGACGTGGCCGTCACCATACCGGCCTTCCCCAGGATCGACATCACGCTCGTGTTCTACAGGGCGGACGAGGAGTTCGGAGCCGACGTGAGCCTTTTCATGTCGAGCCAGATCACCTCCTACCTCTCCACGGAGGACATCGCCACGCTGTCGGGGCTGACGGCGTACAAGCTCATCAGGGGAGCGAAGAAATGAGCCTGAAGCTGGCAATCAGCGGCAAGGGCGGAGTGGGGAAGACGACCCTCTGTGGCCTCATCGCCCGCTCGCTCGCATCGACGGGCAACAGGGTCGTCGCCATCGACGCGGATCCCGTACCCAACCTGGGCGCCGCCCTGGGCCTGCCCGAGGCGAGCTGGCCGACCCCCATCAGCGAGATGCGCGAGCTCATCGCCGAGCGCACCGAGACGCAGCCGGGCAAGTTCGGCGGCATCTTCAAGATGAACCCGAAGGTGGACGACATCCCCGACACCTACGGAGTCGACGTGGCCGGCGTGAAGCTGCTCACGATGGGGTCTGTGGACAAAGGAGGCAGCGGCTGCATCTGCCCCGAGTCCGTGATGCTCAAGGCGCTCACGCAGCACCTCGTCTTGCAGCGCGACGAGGTGGTGATCCTGGACATGGAGGCGGGAGTGGAGCATCTCGGCCGTGCCACGAGCCGCTACGTGGACCTGCTTCTCATCGTCGTCGATCCGGGCTCGCGCAGCCACGCCGCGGCGAGGCAGATCAGGTCGCTCGCACAGGATCTGAAGATCCCGAGGCTGGCTGTCGTAGGCAACCGCGTCCGCAACAGCGCCGACGAGGAGGCCATCAGAAACGGCGTGGCAGGCATGGAGGTCATCGGCTTCGTGCCCGTGGACGAGAGCCTCCTCGAGGCGGATCGCAACGGCGCCTTGCCCTACCCGGACGTCGTTTCCATACCCGCCTGCATCCGCGAGATCGCCGCGAAGCTCGAGGGCTTCGCAAAAGACTAGCGGCTCCTCGAGCCTGGCCTCGCATCGTGGATCGAGGCGCCCTGCGCGCTGCCATCCGCCGATTTCGAGCTTCACGTAACACCCTGAATTCAAACACGTTACGAGCCTTTCAAGAGCCTCGCGCCATCCCTGAACGGCCAATGCTCTCCCGGCTTGACACGCTCCATCCGGCCTATTACTGTCGCCTGCTTGCCAGCGGGATCCGGGCCGGATCGCAAGGGATTTCGCTGCCGGGCGAGACATTCGAGAGGCAACCGAGCCCCCGTGAACCAGGGGGTAAACAATACTTTCCACCATCCAGGAGGAACCCATGGCGCTCGATCCTACCAAGCATGCAGACTGGGAGATTGCCGAGGAGGCAGAGTCCCGCATGAAGCCCATCCGGCAGATCGCCGAGGAGATCGGCCTGACCGACGAGGAGCTTCTCCCCCACGGCCACTACGTCGCGAAGCTGGACTTTCGCAAGGTGCTCGGCCGCCTCGCGAAGAGGCCCGACGCCAAGTACATCGACGTGACGGCCATCACCCCCACTCCCCTCGGAGAGGGCAAGAGCACGTCCACCATGGGGCTCACCGAGGGCATGGGCAAGCGCGGCAAGCGCGTCACGGCAGCCATCCGCCAGCCCTCGGGCGGTCCGACCATGAACATCAAGGGGAGCGCCGCAGGCGGCGGCCTCGCCCAGTGCATCCCGCTCACGCCCTTCTCCCTGGGCCTGACGGGCGACATCAACGCCATCATGAACGCCCACAACCTGGCCATGGTCGCCATGACCTCCAGGATGCAGCACGAGTTCAACTACTCCGACAAGGCCCTCGAGAAGCGCGGCCTCAGGCGCCTCGACATCGACCCCGACAACGTGGAGATGGGCTGGATCATCGACTTCTGCGCCCAGTCGCTGCGCAACATCATCATCGGCATGGGCGGCAAGATGGACGGCTTCATGATGCGCAGCAAGTTCGGCATCGCCGTCTCGTCGGAGGTCATGGCCATCCTCGCCGTGTCCAACGACCTCAAGGACATGCGCGCGCGCATGGGCAAGATCGTCGTGGCCTACGACAAGAAGGGCACCCCCGTCACGACCAAGGACCTCGACGTGGACGGGGCCATGACCGCGTGGATGGTCGAGGCCTTAAACCCCAACCTCATGCAGACCCTCGAGGGGCAGCCCGTGCTCGTGCACGCCGGCCCGTTCGCCAACATCGCCATCGGGCAGAGCTCCATCATCGCGGACCGCGTGGGGCTCAAGCTGGGCGAGTACCACATCACCGAGTCGGGCTTCGGCGCCGACATCGGCTTCGAGAAGTTCTGGAACCTGAAGTGCCGCTTCAGCGGCCTCACGCCCAACTGCGCCGTCATCGTCGCCACGATCCGCGCCCTCAAGTGCCACGGCGGAGCGCCAGTTCCCAAGCCCGGCCTGCCCATGCCCGAGGAGTACAAGAGCGAGAACGTGGGCTGGGTCGAGAAGGGCTGCGAGAACCTCGTGAAGCACATCAGCACGGTCAAGACGGCCGGCATCAACCCGGTCGTGTGCATCAACGCGTTCCACACGGACACCAAGGCCGAGATCGAGGTCGTCCGCAAGGCAGCCGAGGCCGCCGGCGCCCGCGCGGCCGTTTCCCGCCACTGGGAGAAGGGCGGCGATGGCGCGCTGGAGTTCGCGGACGCGGTGATCGAGGCCTGCGAGCAGAAGAACCAGTTCAAGCTCCTCTACGAGCTCGACCTGCCGCTGCGCGACAGGATCTCCCGCATCGCGAAGACGGTGTACGGCGCGGACGGCGTGGACTACTCCGCAGATGCCGCGGCCAAGGCCGAGAAGATCGAGAAGGACCCGGTCCTGTCCAAGCTGGGCACCTGCATGGTCAAGACGCACCTCAGCCTCTCGGACAACCCCAACATCAAGGGCGTGCCCAAGGGCTGGAAGCTGTTCGTGCGCGACATCCTCACCTACGGCGGCGCCGGCTTCATCGTGCCCGTGGCAGGCACCATCAGCCTGATGCCGGGAACCTCCTCCAACCCCGCCTACCGCCGCGTCGACGTGGACGTCGAGACCGGCAAGGTCAAGGGCCTCTTCTAGTCCACCCTGTCCTCACCTTCGAGAGCGAGGAGCATCCTTTCCACGCTGCCCGTGCCGATCACCCGGCCGTTCTTTATTTTCACCACGGTGTCGGCCAGCCGCAAAATCTCGTCCACGGAGTGGCTCACGTAGAGGATGGGCAAGGCCATCGTGCGCGAGAGCTCGGTGATGAAGGGTAAAACGTCGTCCTTGCGGCCGGGGTCGAGCGACGCCAGCGGCTCGTCCAGAAGAAGGACCCGGGGGCTCGACAGCAAGGCCCTGCCCATGGCGACCCTTTGCTTCTCGCCGCCCGAGAGAGTGGACGGCCACCTGTCGAGAAGGCCAGAGATGCCGAGGAGCGTCACGACGTCATCGAACGAGACTTTCTGGTCCCGTGAGCCGGTGGGCCTCGCCCCGTACCTCAGGTTGCCCTTCACCGTGAGGTGCAACAACAACCTCCCGTCCTGGAAGACGCAGCCCATGTGGCTGTTCTCGGGCGGGACGTCGATCCCGCTC
>JBFYZU010000361.1:0-4857 GCA_041309365.1 Myxococcota bacterium | reverse complement strand
GGCGAGGGTGCCCTGGACGCGTGCACGACGACGCGCTTCGATCTCGTGATCACGGATCTGTCCATGCCGGGGATGAGCGGCCTCGATTTCATGCGGCTGGCCCGCGATGCGGGTCTCGATGCGCCCGTGATCTTCCTCACTGCCACGGCGTCCGTGCCGAGCGCCGTGGAGGCGATGAAGTCCGGTGCGTTCGAGTTCCTGGAGAAGCCTTTGCGGGCGGACAGGCTCGTGGAGATCGTGGATGCCGCCATGACCAGCAGAAAAGCCCGTGTGTCACCGGTGCCGAAAGTCAAAGGCGGCGCCGTCGATAGGGACGACTGGTCCTGGCCTCCTTCCTCTGGCACGAGGAAGGGGAACGACGAGGTGACCAGGCCCACGAAGCCTGCAGGACGGGACAAGAGCTCGCTTCTTCTCGACATCGAGGTGGGGCCGGTCAAGCACAGCGCCACACCGCCGCCGCTGCCCAGGGTCCGCAAGCCCCGGCTCATAGGGCGATACGAGGTCGTGGAGCGCATCGGCCGCGGTGGGATGGGAACGGTGTACCGGTGCCAGGATCCCCTCCTGGGACGGAGCGTCGCGGTGAAGGTGCTCGAGCTCGTGGCCGAGGAGAGGTCGCACCTCGTCGAGATGGTGCAGCGCTTCCAGCGAGAGGCCGCGGCGGCGGCCGCACTCTCTCATCCGGGCATCGTGAGCGTGCACGACATGGGCCACGACGACGACCTCGACGCCTGGTTCATCGTGATGGAGCTCATCGACGGCGAGGGCCTCAACGCGATGCTCACGCGTGAAGGCAGGCTGCCGGTCAGAAGGTCGGTGCTCGTGGGCTTCGAGCTCGCGGATGCGCTGGCCTACGCCCACGAGAGAGGCGTGACGCACAGGGACATCAAGCCTTCCAACGTGCTGGTCGAGAAGGACGGAAAGGCCAGGCTGCTCGACTTCGGTCTCGCATCCGTGGAGGGCTGGAGCGTGACCCGGACGGGTCGCGTGTTCGGCTCGCCGAGCTACATGGCCCCGGAACGCATCAGGGGCAAGGCGGGAGGTCCGGCCTCGGACCAGTTTTCCCTCGGAGCGGTGCTCTGGGAGACGGTGGCAGGCGAGAGCCCGTTCGAGGCGGAAACCGTCGAGGCCAGGCTCATCAGGGTGATGGAGCACGTTCCGGCCCCTCTCACGGATCTCGACAGGGCCGTGCCTGGTGGCTTTGGCGCGACGGTTGCGAGGATGATGGCGAAGGACGTATCGGACAGGTTCGCGAGCATGGCCGATGTGGCCGTGGCGCTGGCCGCCGTGGCATCCGAGATGGGGATCGATCCGACACAGGACATCCACCGCTGACGGAGAGGGTCATGCCGATCGAAAACGAGCTTGTAGCGGATTTTCCGTACGACGTGGCCTCGAAGGGCGACAAGGGTCTGCTCCTCGGGATCGTGGACTTCTTGCCCGATGCCACGTTCGTCATCGACGCAACTGGACGTGTCATCGCCTGGAACCGGGCCATGGAGATGATGACAGGCATCGCTGCCAAGGCCATGATCGGCAAGGGAGATCACGAGTATGCCGTGCCGTTCTACGGGGAGCGCAGGCCCATCATGATCGACCTGGTGCTCGAGCCCGACCAGTCGCACGAGAGGCTCTACGAGAACTTCCGCCGGGAAGGCACCGTGCTCGTGGGGGAGGCCTACACCAGCATGCTCGGACGGCGCGTCTATTTGCAGACGCGCGCCACGGCGCTGCTCGACGACGAAGGGCGGGTGGTGGGCGCCATGGAGATCATAGAGGACTTCACGCAGCGAAAGGCCGCCGAGGATGCAGTCGCGCGCAGCGCCATGCTCGAGCAGCACATCAACCTCATCTCCTCGAGCTTCATCAATACCGCGCGCGAGGACTTCGAGTCCACCCTGGATGATGCGCTCACCGTCCTCGGCGAGTTCCAGCAGATGGACAGGGCGTACCTGTTCTTCTTTTCCGAAGACCACCAGACCATGACATGCCTCCACGAGTGGGCGAGGAAGGGGACGAGCCCCGAGATCCTTCACCGTCAGGGGATCCCGTGCGCAAGCCTGCCCTGGTTGACCGCTCGCATCCTCACTCCTTCCGAGGTCATCGTGGGATCGCTCTCGGACCTGCCCCAGGCGGCCGACGCGGAGAGGACCTACTTCAGATCCCGGGGTGTCCGTTCCCTCGCCTGCTTTCCCATGAGGCACAGCGACAGGACCATCGGGTTCTTCGGGTTCGACGCGGTGCACGAGGAACGCCTGTTCCCGGAGCAGGACGCGACGCTCATGGGCACGCTGACGGACGTGATCGCAAACGCCTTCGAGCGTGATCGATACGAGCGCGAGATGGTCGTGACTCGCGACATCGCCGAGAGGGCCAACCGGGCCAAGAGCGAGTTTCTAGCCAACATGTCCCACGAGATCCGCACTCCCATGAACGGCGTCATCGGCATGGCCGAGATCCTCCTGGACACGGATCTCACGGAGGAGCAGCGAGGCTACGCCGAGACCATCTCGAGGTCCGCTGCGTCGCTGCTCTCCGTGATCAACGACATACTCGACTTCTCCAAGATAGAGGCGGGCAAGGTCACCATCAACGCGGCGCCGTTCGACCTGCGCAACCTCGTGGAGGACGTGGGCCAGTTCCTCGCGATCAAGGCCCAGAAGACCGGGGTGGAGCTCGTGGTGCGATTCGCCCCGGATGCGCCCGGCTGGGTCGTCGGTGACGAGGTCAGGATCCGGCAGATCATCATGAACCTCGCGGGAAATGCCGTGAAGTTCACCAAGAAGGGGCACATCCTCATCGAGGTGACCTGCACCGGGGCCACGGATGGGGTGGCCAGGTACCACGTCCTCGTGGAGGACACGGGGATCGGCATTCCGGATGCTGCCCAGAGGAGCATCTTCGAGAAGTTCACGCAGGCCGACGGATCCTCGACCAGGGCCCACGAGGGAACGGGGCTGGGCCTCGCCATCGCGCGCCAGCTCGTCGAGCTCATGAAGGGGGAGATAGGATTCAGGTCGACCCTGGGCGCGGGCACGGCTTTCTGGTTCGACATTCCTCTGCCCATGCACGAGGAGGCGGAGCCTCACCGGTTGCGCACCTCGAGCGTGGGAGGCCTTGTGGGCACCAGGATACTGGTCGTGGACGACAACGAGGTGAACCGCAAGGTGATCTGCGAGCAGGTCGCCTCCTGGGATCTCGACTACGATTGCGTCGAATCGGCGGGGACCGCCCTGCGAGCCATGCAACAGGCCGTCGCCGAGGGCAAGCCCTACCACATCGCCGTGCTCGACTACCACATGCCAGGCATGGACGGCATCCAGCTGGGAGAGCTCGTCAAGGCAGATCCCAGGCTTGCGGAGACCAAGCTGGTTTTGCTCACCTCGGCCACCCACGAGCTGAGCATGGAGGACCTCTCGAGGATCGGGTTCTCGGGATATCTGTACAAGCCCGTCCGCTCGGCCAACCTCGTCAGGGTGCTCATGGCTGCCATGACCGGAGACGGGGACCCGATGCGCACGTCCATCAACCTCAGGGAGCAGGAGTCCAGAGCGTCCTCGACGGACACGGGGACCATGCCCCTGTCCAGCGGGCGCATCCTGGTCGTCGAGGACAACCTCGCGAACCAGAAGGTGGCCCGCATCATGATGGAGAAGCTGGGCTGCAGGGTCGAGGTTGCGGAGAATGGCCGGCAGGCCCTGGACCGGCTCAAGGCGGAGTTCTTCGATCTCGTCTTCATGGACTGCCAGATGCCCGAGATGGACGGCTACGAGGCCACGAGGCGCATCCGCCAGATGTCATCCCCCATCGCGAACGTCCCCATCGTCGCCATGACGGCCCATGCCATGCAGGGCGACAGGGACAGGTGCCTGGCAGCGGGCATGAACGACTACACGTCCAAGCCCATCACCAGGAAGGCGGTGAGGGAGATTCTCAAGAAGTACATGGGGGATCGGTGCACCGAAGCCGTGCTCAAGATCGGCAAGGTCCTGGTGGCCGAAAGCGATGTCGCCTATCAGGCGACCATCCACAAGGCGCTCAGGCAGTTCTACCCAGGAGCCCGGATCCGGATGGCGGGCGATGGCGTGGAGGCCTGCACGCTCATGGGCAGCTTCTTGCCCGATCTGCTCGTCTGCGACCTCGACATCCCTGGCATGGACGGGACCTCCATCATCCGGTACCTGCGCTCGAGCGACCGCTACTCTCGCACCCGCATCGTCGTCTCGACGTCTCTCGACCCCGGCCACTCGAGGGTACAGGCCGTGCGGGGACTGGAACCGACGGGTGTCATCCACAAGCCCTTCGACGTTCCGGCCCTGCTGGAGCTCTTGTCGGGTGCCGTGAGCGCCCCCGTCGCCACTGCTTCCGCCGCCGCGCAGCCACAAGCCCCCATCCACGACCCTTCCGTGCTCAAAGAGATGCTCGGTGACGACGTGGAGACCATCAGGGATGTCATCTGCACGTACGAGGAGACGCTTCCGGGCCTCATGGACGAGCTGGAGCATGCGTCGGCCTCGTCAGACGCTCCCGCCGTGGCGGAGTACGCTCACAGCATCAAGGGTGGAGCTGCCAACCTGGGAGGGCTGAGGTTGAGACAGCTCGCCTCGGAAGTCGAGCTCGCTGCCAGAGATGGAGATCTGGCGCCTTGCCGCAGCGGTCTTGCGAATCTTCGCCAGGAGCTGACGACGCTCCTGGCCACGCTCAAGGAGCACGACTGGGCCTCCTGATGCGGCCCCCCACTACTCGACGGAGATCGTCCAGGAGTCGGAGATGGCCTTGATGCGGGGTGCGTACATGGCCCAGGCCTTGTGCGGGAGCACGTTGAAGTCGCCCGGGATCTCGGCGCGGAGCTTGTAGCTC
>JBFYZU010000360.1:0-15076 GCA_041309365.1 Myxococcota bacterium | reverse complement strand
CGCTCTGGATGCTCCACCCGGTCTCGTCCAGGCCCACCCAGGACATGGTCACGCCCTCGTATGGGAACGGCCCCGGCGGCGGCCAGGCGGTCCAGGCGTTGCCTCCCGAGAACGGGTAGTGGAGCACCCACAGGCAGGAGTACTCGCTCGTGGAACCCACGCCGATGGTGGACAGGCCGTTCGAGAGGATCCAGCGGCGGTGGCCCATGGTGTCCTCGTTGCCCCAGTCCTGCATGTACATGTCCACGGCCGCGACTGCGGCCGTGGTGGCGATGTTGGAGTTGCCCGCGCCGTTGGCGCCATCGGACGTGTAGCACGCCCACGACGTGGGCGGCGAGTGGCTCAGCGTGCCGTTGGCGTGCATCATGAGCGAGCACTGCTGCGCCTCGCCGCTCTTCGTGCCGTCGAGGGAGACGGGGCCGAGGCCCACCATCCAGCGGTAGAGGTTCACGAGCCTGAGGGTGTTGTCCCGCCCGCTGGCCGAGATGTCGCCGGCGTTGCACGTGCCCACGTTGCCGGACCAGGACCCCTCGGACAGATCCGCTCGGTCCGCGTTCCAGCGGGAGCAGACCTGCTCGACCAGCGTGCCGGCGTCGTCGGTGGCCGTGTCCACCGGGATGTCGGGCATCGTGGAGTCCACGGGCACGTCCCAGACGATGTCCGGCGTCGTGTCGATCCAGATGTCCGTGGAGGTGTCCAGCATGTTGTATATGTCGTCCTGATCGCATGCCGCGCACAGGGCGACTGCGGCGATGGCCGGTGCGACGATCCTCGTGCTTGCTGCCATGGACCCTCCGTGAAGACGGTGCGACAGGAAAGAGGATAGCCCAGGACGGCCGGCACGGCAACGCTTGCGGCATGTCGCGGGGGATGCGATAAGATGCCGTGGGCCCGGGATCGCCCGCAGTGGCCCTCCGAGGAGGACGAGATGAAACGCAGATGGATGGCCGCGGCCGGTATTGGCGCGGCGCTCGTTTCCATGCTGTCCGCCGGGCCGGTCACCCAGGCCGGCGACGGGGGGCTCGAGCTGCCCGTGGTGCAGTACGTGCTCGACAACGGGCTGAGGATCGTCTTGAGCGAGGACCACGCCTCGCCCACGGTGGCCGTGGCCGTGTACTACGACGTGGGCAGCCGCAACGAGCCTCCCGGCATGACGGGGTTCGCCCACCTGTTCGAGCACATGATGTTCCAGGGCAGCAAGAACGTGGGCAAGTCCGAGCACTTCCAGATCGTCAACGCCCACGGAGGCGTGATGAACGGCACCACGAGCGAGGACCGGACCAACTACTACGAGGCCCTGCCGTCGAGCATGCTGCCCATCGCGCTGTGGCTGGAAGCGGACCGCATGAGGTCTCTGGCCATCACGCCCGAGAACCTGAAGAACCAGAAGGACACCGTGATGGAGGAGAAGAGGGAGAACTACGACAACCAGCCCTACGTGCCCAGCTTCCTCGAGATCAACGAGCTGTCCTTCTCCGGCTACTGGCCCTACGAGCACTCCACCATAGGCTCCATGGAGGACATCGGCGCGGCCACGGTCGAGGCCGCGCAGCTGTTCTTCGACACGTACTACACGCCGAGAAACGCCGTGCTCGTCATCGTGGGAGACTTCGACAGGCAGGTGGCCGAGGATCTCGTCGAGCAGCACTTCGGCGACATCGTGTCGCACGAGCCCACCCGCTTCACGTGGGACGACTGGCAGCCAACGGCAGGGGAGGTCTACGACGCGATGGAGGATCCTTTGGCGCCGCTGCCCGCCTTCCACATGGCCTACCACACGCCTCCCATGCGCACGCCGGACTACTACCCTTTGAACCTCGTCGCGCGCGCCCTGGGCGACGGCGACGGCTCGCGGCTGCACCAGGCGCTCGTGAAAAAGAGCGAGACCGTGGTGGAGCTTTTCGCCTCCATGGACGGCCGGCGTGGGCCTGACCTGCTCAGCGTCTTCTGCATCCTGAGCGGCAAGGAGTCGCCCGTGGGCGTCAGGGCCCGCATCGACAAGGAGCTCATGGACATCATCGTGAACGGTCTGGGCGAGGCGGAGCTCGCCAGGGTCAAGAACAGGCTGCGCATGGCCTTCTTGAACCAGCTGGACACGAACCTCGACCGGGCGCTGGTGCTCGGCCGCTACAAGCTCTACTGGGACGACCCCGATGCCGTGAACACGGAGCTTCTGAAGTACGACGCGGTGACCAACGACATGGTCCGCGAGGTGGCCGCGAAGTACCTCGTCCCGGAGAACCGGGTCATTTTGGACGTGATGCCTCCCGGTGCCATGGCGCCGCCGCCCGTGGCCACGGGCGCCGTGGGAGGTGGATCATGAGGGACGCAAGAACGCTGGTATTCCTGCTCGTCCTGGCCGCGACCTCGTGCGGCCCGCACAAGCCCACGGTGGAGCCGAAGCCGGGCCCCGACGACGGCAAGCCCGACGTGAAGGTGCAGGCGGAGTTCTTGCAGACGAGCCCCATCCCCCCGGAGGTGATGGCGGCCATCGAGGCGCAGCGCCAGAAGGTGGTGCCCCGGCCCGCGCCTCTGGGCGAAATCACCTACGAGTTTCCCGACGTGAAGCAGGGCAAGCTCGAAAACGGCCTGCCCTGGTACCTGGTGCACGACCCCGCACTTCCCATGGTGTCCTTGAACCTCGTGGTGCTCGCGGGCACGGCCCACGACCCGGCCCAGCTTCCCGGGCTGTCGGTGTTCACGGGCGACATGCTGCGCGAGGGCGGGACGGCCAGCCGCACGTCGGAGAAGCTGAGCACGGACATCGAGACGCTCGGCGCCGAGCTGAGCATCGTCACGGGGGCGGACTACACCCTTCTGGCCACGGACGGCCTGTCAGGCCAGGCGGACGACCTGCTGGGGATCCTGGCCGAGCTGGCCACGCAGCCCGCCTTCGACGAGGCCGAGCTCGAGAGCTTCCGGGTACGCGAGAAGCACAGGCTCGCCCTGAGCCTCTCGGATCCGGAGTGGGTGGCCGACAAGGTGCTGCTCGCGGAGCTCTACGGCAACCACCCCTACTCGCGCTACGACACGACCGAGGAGGCGCTCGCGAAGCTCACCAGGGACGACGTGGCGGGCTTCCACGCGGGCCACTACAGCGCGAGCAACTCGTTCTTCGTGGCCGTGGGCGACATGGAGGCGGACGGCCTTTTGGCCGTGCTCGAGAAGACCCTCGGCAAGATGGCCAAGGGCAAGCCCGTGAAGATGCAGTGGCCGGCGATCCCGGAGCGCACGGGCCGCGAGATCGTGATCGTGGACAGGCCCGGCTCCGCGCAGACGGTGATCCGCCTGGGCAACGTCAGCCTGAAGGGCAAGGACCCCGACGTGGTGCCCTTCATGGTCGCCAACCACGCCCTGGGCGGCAACGCGTCATCGAGGCTGTTCATGTCGCTGCGCGAGGACAAGGGCCTCACCTACGGCTGCTACTCGAGCGCGGCCATGCGCGTGGACGTGGGGGCCTTCTTCGTGGACACGTCCACCAAGACCAAGAGCACCACCCTGAGCGTGCAGGCCATCCTCGACGAGATCGCGTCCTTCATGTCCGCGGATCCAGGATCGGGCGCCGTGACCGAGGAGGAGCTGGCGAGCTACAGGAACTACCTGGCGGGCGTGCTGCCCATCAAGGCCCAGACCAACGCCAGCGTGGCCGACATGCTCATCGACCGGATGGTCTACGGCCTGCCCGCCGACCACTACGACACCTACGCCCAGAAGGTCCAGGCCGTGACCCCCGACGTGGTCAGAAAGATAGCCAAAAAGTACATCCACCCCGACACCGCGCTCATCGTGCTCGTGGGCGACGCCTCTGCCTTCGAAAAGCAGCTCTCGTCTCTGGGCACGGTCAAGAAGGTCGAGCCCTGATCCTCGCCTGGTCTCGTGCTCTCGCAGCGAGTTGGCGCTATACTGTCGGCATGCCACGAGGTCAGGTGGAGGGTCGAATGAAGACCGTCATCGTCGCGTTCGTGTCGGTGCTCGCGCTCGGGTGCGAGGGCGCCCAGAAGATAGGGTCGGACTCGTTCACGGAGACGGCCGGCGACACGACCTCGCCCGACGTGGCGGGCGACACCCTGCCTGCGGACACGGCCGGGGATCCCGACGTGGTGGACGTGCTGGACGCGACGGATTTGCCGGACTCGGTGGACACGTCCGACCCGCCCTCGGATCCGCCCGCGGAGATAGGGGCGCCCTGCGAGACGAGCGACCAGTGCGACGACGGCCTGTTCTGCAACGGGACCGAGTACTGCCACCCCACGGGCGTGTGCCGGAGGACCCCGGCGCCGGACTGCGACGACGGGGCGGCATGCACCATCGACTTCTGCGACGAGACGGCGGCGAGCTGCCTTCACGAGGTGGACTCGGCCTCGTGCGACGACCACGACCCATGCACCGACGAGGGGTGCGACACGATCACCGGCACGTGCACGCACGTGCCCGTCGACTGCGCGGACGGTGTCACCTGCACCCTCGACCTGTGCGATCCTCTGACGGGCGCCTGCATGCACACGATCTCGGACCTCTCCTGCGACGACGGCGACGCCTGCACGATCGACAGGTGCAACGTGGCCGCCGACGTTTGCGAGAACACGCTCGTCGACGCGGATCACGACGGGTACGCGCCCGCATCCTGCGGCGGGCCGGACTGCGACGATGCCAGCTCCGGAGTGCACCCTGGAGCCACCGACGTGTGCGGCGACGGCGTGGATCAGGACTGCGACGGTCTGGACGGGGCAGTCGGGAGCTGCGACTGCCCCGTGGGCCTGACGTTGCCCGGCACCTACACGGGCACGACGGCCGGCGCGGCGTCGATCACCCAGGGAGGCTGCGCGTCGTCGTCGCCGTCGCCGGAGATGGTCCACAGGCTCGTGCTGGCGGACACGACCACCGTCTTCATGCAGGTGTCGGCCACGTCCATCTACCCCATCCTCTATGTCAGGCAGGGGTCCTGCACCGGGACGGAGCTCGACTGCGCCACGTACTCGGATCCCACCATCCTTCTGACCCTGGGCGCGGGCGCCTACTACGTCTTCGTGGAGGGCTTCAGCGGGTCCTACTCGGGTGCCTACACCCTGGACGTGCGCGAGTCGTTCGTGCCGGTGCCGGTCACGGGCAACGACACCTGCGCCACGGCGCACGCCATCTCGGCGAGCGGCTCCTTCGGCGGAAACAACACGGCGCTCACCGACACGGGCCGGGGTACCTGCCCCACGACCACGACCGGAGGCCGGGACGCCTGGTTCAGGCTCACGCTGGGAGGAGCCAGGACCGTGGTCCTGGACACGTCGGGCAGCACCTACGACACGGTCCTGTACGTCCGGAGGAGCACCTGCGACGGCATCGAGGTGGGCTGCGACGACGACTCCGGCACGAGCACCGCCTCCCGTCTGTCGCTGGACCTCGCGGCAGGAACCTACTACGTCGTCGTGGACGCCTACACGAGCACGTCGGCGGGCAGCTACCTGCTCACCGTCACGGGGCTCTGAGCCAAGAACCGGTGGGCGAACCAGGTCAGAGGAGCATGGGAGATCGGCCCTTTGCCGGGATCATGCTGGGTCTCGGCCTGGCGGCGGCCTTCGCCGTGGCTTTTTTGGCCACGTGCGCCAGGCCCCTGGGGCAGGCCATGAGATTGCCCGCTCCCGAGATGGCGGAAGCACAAGACGCAGGACGGTCGGAAGATGGGGTGGAGAAGGACGGCGACGACATGGCCGAACACGTGGCGGCCCTTGCAGGAAAGGTCCCACCGGGGTTCACCGTCGTCGAGCAGCCGCCCTTCGTCGTCATCGGCGACGAGCCGGCGAGCGTCGTGAAGCAGCGGGCCTCGGGGACCGTGAAGGCCTCTGTCGATGCCCTGAAGGCGGACTTCTTCGAGAAGGACCCGGACATCATCGACATCTGGCTGTTTCGGGACGCCGACAGCTACATGAAGCACGCGAAGCTGCTGTTCGGGGACGAGCCCGACACCCCCTACGGGTACTACTCGGAGGATGACAGGGCGCTCGTGATGAACATCGGCACGGGCGGCGGGACGCTCGTGCACGAGATCGTGCACCCTTTCATGCACGCCAACTTCCCGGGCTGTCCGCCCTGGCTCAACGAGGGCATGGGATCGCTCTACGAGCAGAGCATGTTCGCAGACGGGCACCTCGTGGGGCTCACGAACTGGAGGCTGGCAGGGCTCCAGGAGGCCATCGAGGCCGGTACGGTGCCGTCCTTCGAGTGGCTCACGTCGCGCACGAGCGCCCAGTTCTACGGCGAGGATCCCGGCACGAACTACTCCCAGTCGCGCTACCTGCTCCTCTACCTGCAGCAAGAGGGGCTCCTCGTGGACCTCTACCACGCCATGGTGAAGGGCCACGACGGGGATCCCACCGGGTATCATACCCTCGCGAGTGTGCTCGGCGAGGACGACATGGCGGACTTCCAGGTGCGCTGGGAGAAATGGGTGCGCGGTCTGGTGTTCGAGGGGTGAAGGTCAGAGGGCCGAGGGCGGTACGGACGCGCGCGGCGGTCTCGGGAACATGGACGGCCTGAGGTCCGATGGGATGACGATCCACACGCTCGTGCCTCGCCCCTTGCGCGTGCGGATCTCCAGCGAGCCACGGTGCTGGTCCAGGATGCGCTGGGCGATGGTCAGACCGAGGCCTGGCCGGGCGCCCTTGCCGCTGGAGTAGAAGGGCATGACGAGCCGCTCCACCATGTCCGGGTCCACGCCCGGCCCGTTGTCGCGGATCTCCACCAGGAGCCCCTCGGGGACGGGCGCGGTGGTCACGGCCACCTCGGGCCCCGGACGGCCCGCCACCGCCTCCACGGCGTTGCGCAGGACGCACTCGACGGCACGCGCGATCCAGCGCTCGTCGAAGGCCACCTGCCTGCCCACGTTGAACGAAGAGTGGATCTGGACGCCATCCCTCTCGAGCACGGGCGCCATCCGCTCGACCACCGACGCCACGACCGCATCGAGATCGTGGTAGCCCACACGGATGTACATCTGGTCGTTGATGAACTCCGAGTACTCCCCGAACTCGCGCACCTGGTCGTGGAGCGTGACGGCCACCGACAGGATCTCGCGGTCCACCCTGGCCAGGCGCTCGGCCGGATCGCCGTCTCGGCCCATGGACTCGCGGGCCTCGTGCAGGCGCGTGACGCAATCGCTCACCGTGTCGAGGAGCTTCTCGGCCATCTTGCCCGTTGCCGCCTCGCGCTCGAACCGCGACCTCTCCTTGTTGAGCCTGGAGTTCTCCAGGGCCAGGGCGGCCTGGTCCGCGAAGCTCGTGAGCACCTGGCGATCGCGCGGCGAGAACCTGCGGGAGCTGTGCTTGTTGTCGACGTAGATGAAGCCCAGGATGCGGCCCTTGATCTTGAGCGGGATGCCCATGATGTACTGCACGCCCATCTCGAGCAGGCTGTGGCGCGTGGCGTAGGCGGGGTTGAGCTTCACGTTCTCGAGGAAGATGGGGATGCCGTCGCCGAGCATGGCCGAGACCACGCCCGAGCTGATCCGCACGGGCTCGTCGATGATGCTGCGCCCCCCGGCGTCGAGGGCGACCTTGACCTTGAGGTGATCGGTGCCGTCCGCCAGGAAGAGAAACCCGCGCTCCGCCCTGGTCAGGAGCAACGAGTACTCCACCACCTTCGTGAGGATGGAGCTCATGTCCGCGTTGGAGTTTATCCTGCGCGAGACCTCGATGAGCAGGGCGACCTGCTCCTGCTCGCGATCGATGAAATCCACAGGGGCGGGTCCGCTGCCTTTTGCTTCCTCGTCGTTCATCCTGATTGGCCGCGTCGCTCTCCCGGATTTTCCCGGATTCCAGTTCTAGCTCTCGATACTACAGGTTCCTCGATCCCCTGGCCGGACATGACATGCGTCGGAAACCGGGCTTGTCATGTGCCTGCAACAGTACAGTGACATCACCTCGTTGGCAAGGTTGCAACCTCTTGCCGGCTGGGATCAATCGCCTCCTTGCCCTTGTCAATGCCCTTCGATCCGGTTACTTTGTCTCACGCCTCGATCCGATCACGAACCCGACGGCACGAGAGGAGACAACATGACCAACCCCCTTGCCGGCCAGCCGCCGGCCGAGCTCTGGAAGTGGTTCCACGAGATCACGCGCATCCCCCGCGAGTCGAAGAACGAGGCGGGAATCAGGGACTGGCTGCAGAGATGGGCCAGGGAGCACGGATGCGAGAGCACGGTGGACCAGGCTGGCAACGTCCTCATCAAGGTGAAGGCATCGCCCGGTCGGGAGAACGCGCCCGTGGTGGTCATCCAGGGCCACATGGACATGGTGTGCGAGAAGAACAGCGACGTGACCTTCGACTTCGCCAGGGATCCCATCCAGACATGGGTGGACGGCGACTGGCTCAGGGCCAGGGGAACGACGCTGGGCGCCGACAACGGTATCGGCATGGCGGCCGGTCTGGCCGCGGTCACGGATCCCGAGGTCGTCCACGGCCCCCTGGAGCTGCTCTTCACCGTCGACGAGGAGACCGGGCTCACGGGCGCCGTCAAGCTCGAGCCGGGCGCCCTGACCGGGCGGATCCTGCTCAACTGCGACTCCGAGGAGGACGGGACCTTGTACGTGGGCTGCGCGGGCGGCGGCGACAACATCACGACCCTGACGGTCAGGAGGGTGCCTCCCCCGGCGCGCAAGCACGCCTACAGGGTGAAGGTCTTTGGCCTGAAGGGAGGCCACTCCGGGCTGAACATCCACGAGAACCGCGCGAACGCCATCAAGCTCCTCACGAGGTACCTGCGCGCGGCCATGGCCGACGTGCGCGGCAAGATCTTCATCGGCACGATCTCGGGCGGCGACAAGCACAACGCCATCCCGCGCGAGGCGTGGGCGGACTTCTACGCGAGCAACCGCGCCGCGGCCTCGCTCAGGAAGCTCGCCAAGAGCCTGGCCAAAGACGCGCTCACCGAGTACAGGACCATCGACCCCGACATCGCCATCGCCGTCGATGACGCTCCATCGGCGCCCGCGGACGTGATCCACAAGAAGGACGCCTCCCGGCTCGTGGACATGCTCATGGCCATCCCACACGGCGTGGCGACCATGAGCCGCGACATCCCGGGTCTCGTGGAGACCTCCAACAACCTGGCGTCCGTGCGGTGCGACCAGAACAGGGTCGTCGTGCTGACCTCGTCGCGCTCCTCCGTGATGCCGGCTTTGCGCGCGCACCGCGACCAGATAGCGGCCGCCGGCGCACTGGCCGGAGCATCGGTCGAGGACCACGGCGGCTACCCGGCCTGGCAGCCTGACATGTCCTCGAAGCTGCTCAGGACCACGAAGCAGGTGTACATGGCGGAGTTCGGCAAGGAGCCGCACGTGACCGCAATCCACGCGGGCCTGGAGTGCGGGATCATCGGCGACAAGTTCGCCGGCATGGAGATGATCTCCATCGGCCCGAACATCAGGGGCGCCCACTCGCCGGACGAGGCCGTCCAGATCTCCACCACCGTGAGCTTCTACAGGCTCTTCAGGGCGCTTCTGGCAAAGCTCTCGGAGAAGTGACTACATCCCGGCGGGCAGGATCACGCTGAAGGTGGTCCCTCGCCCCGGCTCGCTCTCCACCTCGATTCTCCCTCCCATGAGCGTGACCACGTGCCTGACCAGTGCCAGGCCCAGGCCTATGCCTCCGTGCAGCCGCGTTGTGCTGCCGTCCACCTGGTAGAAGCTCTCGAAGATCTTCTCGATCTGGGCGGGCTCGATACCGATGCCGGTATCCGTGACACGCATGACGACGCGATCCGTGTCTGGCACCTCGACCGAGAGGGTCACGCTTCCCTGCTCGGTGAACTTCACGGCGTTGACGAGCAGGTTGAGGAGCACCTGCTTGATGCGCCTGCGGTCCGTGCGCACCACGACGGGGACGGGCGGGGCCAGGACCTCGACGACGACGGGCTTGTCGCCCACGAGAGCACGCGTGGCGTCCACCGACTCGGTGGCGACCTCCACCAGGTCCACGTCCGCCGCGGACAGCACCATGCCGCCGGACTCGATGCGCGATAGGTCCAGCACCTCGTTGATGATCCCCAGAAGGTCGTACGCGCAGGTGATGGTGATGCCGAGGTTCTGCTGGAGGTCCTCGGCGTCCATCTCCTCCCGGCGCTGCATGGCCAGCTGCGTGTAGCCGATGATGCAGTGCAGCGGCGTGCGCAGCTCGTGGGACATGCGCGAGAGAAACTCGGTCTTGTGCCTGCTGGCCTCCTCCAGCTGTGCGTTGCGCTGCGCCAGCTCCTGGCTGGTGCGGGCCAGATCCTCCTGGTAGAGCAGGACCTCCTCCTCCAGGGCCACCCGGAGGGTCACGTCCTGTATGATGGCCGAGCACCCGGACGGGAGGCCGTCCCTGTCGTATCGCGGTGCCAAAGCGACGTTGAGGGTCCGCGCCGAGGGGGGATGGTAAAACTCGATGACCATCGGAGACAGGACGGGCCGGCCGGGCACCAGGATCCCGGCTTGCTCGAGCACTTCCAGGACCGCCTCGTGGTCCCCCACCGCGTCGTCGGGCAGTCCGAGGAGCAAGCGCGCCATGTGATCGATCCACAGCACCCTGCCCTGTCCGCTCGTGGTCACCATGCCCGCCCCCAGGGACATGACCGCGCCGCCGCCCGTGACGAACTTTCGAAGCCGCGGCTGGATCTCGTCCCGGATGAGCCGCATCATCTGCACGGGGCTCACGGTCGACGCGGTGAGCCCGTGCTTTTCCATGGCCGCGTCCACGATGCTCTTGGCGAACATGGGCACGGCCGTGGCGATCTTCGAGACGATGCTGCTGTAGAGCTCCTGGCTCATGGCACGAGAGGGTGCTCCTGCTTCCACTTCCGGAGCACGCCGGTCATGCGGTCCCTGTGGGTCATGACGAAATGACACGAGGGATCGCCCTTTGCACGGCACGCCACCTCGCGGGCGTCCAGCGGCAGGCCGAAGCTCTCGGTGCACCAGCCCGCGGAGTAGCCGGCGCTCCAGAAGCAGGTGCAAAAATCGGTTCGGCCCCGCGACGCCAGCCACGAGTCCGCCTCGAACGTGTTGAGGTGGTCGTACTCGAGGAAGTACTCCTCGTCGGCCGACGGCCTGCTCGTCTCGTTGATGGCCACCCTGGCCCATCCCGTGTACGCGAAGTGCACCGGGCCCGTGGAGAACCTCTCGATGGGCGCCGTCACTCCCGTGACGGCCTGGAAGTGTCGCGCGTCCGAGCGGCCGATCGCGTGGGCCAGGTCGTACTGGACCCGGCTGGATGCGTCCAGGGCCTCGGCCGGATCGAGAGCCGGGTACATGCCCTTCACGAACTCCAGAAAGCGGATCGAGAGCGACGACGCCCTCAGGATGACGTACCTGTCGTCGCCCACGGTGATGGTACCGGCACGAGGGTCCATCTTCATGGTCTCGAAGTACTTCTCGACGTAGCGCTCGGCCGCGCGGAACTCCGCGTCCATGCTCGCCGGGACGTCGGCCGTCTTGATGCTCATCTCCCCATCTCCTTGCAATGAGAATCTACGATGGCTCAAGCTACCACGACGCACCTGACCCGGCAACGTCGTCCGGTCTACGTGCGCGCTGGGGGTGCCGCGATCACGGCCACGCTCACGATGAAGGGCGGCAAGACGAGGTAGGTGAATGGCGCCCGGACCATGCCCCCGAGGTCGGGCCCGAGCCATCTTGCGGCCTCTCCCGAGAGGCGCATGACTCCGTGCTGCGAGGCCTCGACCAGCTCGGCCACCTGCACGTCCGGGGCCGGCACGCTCAGCCCGACCCCTGCGGCCTTCCGGGCCGCCTCCTTGAGCGACCAGAAGAGCGCGATGCCCCACGGCCTCGCGCCGGGCGCGAGGCGCTCGATCCGCTCCATCTCCGTGGCCGTGAAGTGAGAAAGCGCGAGCTCCTCGCTGCGAGGCTCCATGATCTCGATGTCGATGCCCACCCTTCCCTGCCCAACCCCGAGCACGGCTGCCCCGGCCGCCTCGCCCCTGTGGCTGATGGACAGGCACAGGGGCAGGTCCTGGCCGCCCTTCGGGCCGGCGATCCGGGGCACGGGCCTTTTGCCCTCGTCGGGCAGGATCTCGATCTGCGACGGCACCGGCGCCTCGTCGGCCAGCACGTCCATGAGCAGCAGCTTGGCCACGAGCCTGCCAGAGAGCCAGTCGCGCCGGCGCTTGTCCACTGTCAGGCCACGGTACAGGTCCTTTTCGCGCTTCGAGAGCAGCGACGAGACAGGCACGCCCTCGCCTCCTGCCACGGCCCGCGCGAGCGTGTCTTTCTGCAAACCGAGCGCCACCGGCACGGACATGCCCCCCACGACGACCCGCATGATCCGCGTCTTCTCGGACATCCAAGCGACTATATCACAGCAGGCGCACCGGACGGTCGATGGATCCCTTGTCAGCTCCGCCCCGCGGCCACGCGGCTGGAAGGTGACATGGGGAGTGCGTGGACGGCCCTTGCTTCGGGCCGCGCCCCGGTCTCCACCAGGACGAGCGACTCGAGCCACAGCACGGTCGATGAGGCAGCGTCCTTCACGGTCACGTCGAACACGTGGTGGACGCCCTCGGCGCCCGTGTCGTGGCTGCCGCGGTACACGCTCACGGCCCTGTGCGGGCTCGCCGTGGAGGGCTCCTCGAGCACGTGCACGGCCTCGATCGACGCGGGCAGCGCGGCCATCCCCTGCCTGCGCAGAAGCCACATGCCAGCCGTCTGCATGCCCAGCTCGGTGAGCGCGTAAATGCCAAGGCAGGCCAGATCCGAGGCGCTGGACAGATCCCCCACCCCCATCTCGCCGAACCTGCCGCCGTGCCCGAACCGCTCCATCACCCGGAACGTGGGGCCGTGGAACAGGTGAGCGTAGATGTCGCCGGCCAGGTCCACGTCCTGCGAGTCGTACGCGCCCCGGAGGCTGTCGATGCTCTCGCCCCTCGACATGACGCCAGGTCGGTGAGAAAGCGCGGCGCCGCCCGGCCGGCCGAACAGGATGCGGGCGCTGAAGTGGCTCACCCTGCCTCCCTGCACGGCGTTGCGGTTCTCGGTGTCGAGCACGCAGCAGGCCGCCACGCGATCGCCCTTGACCCCGAGGGGGGAGAGCACGACCCGGAGCTCGCGCGGGGCCCCGCCGAAGAACTTGACCGCGCGGCGAAACGCGCAGCGCTCGATCTTCAAGGGCACGAGCTCGCCGCCCAGAAGGGCGCGGCCCGTCCTCGCGAACTCTGCCAGGCCCATGACAGCGGGGAGCACGGGCGTGCCGTCCACGGCGTGGTCTTGAAGCCAGGAGGCGCTGGCAAGATCCACCGTGAAGGTGCGCTCCAGCCGGTTGCCCGACCACTGGACGTCACCGGTCACGGATCTGCCTGCCGCTGGCCGCACGGACACCCGGCGTCCCTCGGCGCGTGCCATGCGCTCCTCGAGCACGCCCAGGCCCCTCGCCACGACCACCTCATGGGGCATGCGGCTGTCGGAGCACACCGCGCGGCAAACGATCTCGGCGCCCACCTCCCTGTCGATCACCTGGATGCCCGCGTCCTCGAGCACGGCCCTGATGGAGCTCGAATGCGCCATGCCCGCGCCGTCCCAGGCTGTCCAGTCCACGGCATTGAACCTCACGTCCGGGTGACGCGCGGAGAGGAACGAGGCGAGCCTTGTCATGTAGTCGTTGCCTGCCGAGTAGTCCGCCTGACCGGCGTTGCCGAAGCGGCCAGCCACCGAGGAGAAAAAGAGCATGGAGCGCGGGTGCGTCCGGCGAAGGACGCTTCTTGCGAGGTTGGCCGCGCCGGCCACCTTCACGGCGAGGATGCGCCTGAAGGTCTCGGTCTTTTTCTTCGCGAGCCCCCTGCTCTCCTCCATGCCGGCCCCGTGCAGCACCACGTCGACCGAGCCGAAGCGCGCGATGGCGGCCTCGACGGCCAGGTCCACCGCGGCAGGGTCCGTGACGTCCGCTGTCACGTACAGGGCCGTACCCCCTGCCATCTCCACCCGCTCGATGGCCCCGAGGATGCGCTCGGCAGGCTGGGGATCGTTTTCCGAGACGCCGTCCGCGGCGAGCACGTCCGTGAGCACGATGCGGGCCGCGAGCTTCGAGGCCAGCCTCTCGGCGATGTGCACCATGATGCCTCCCGCGCCGCCGGTCACGAGGATCACGGGGCGGCGGGGGAGCGCGGACGGGTCCACCGGGCCTGGCAGAGAACCCTCGGCCAGGGTCACGCCCCAGCGCTGGCCCGCGCTGTAGCCCACCTCGGTGGTCAGCGGGTCGAAGTGCACCTCGTCGAGGATGCGCCTCGCCGCCAGGGCGGGGTCGCAGCATGTATCGTGGTCCACGACCTTGGCGAGCGACCCTGGAAACTCCGCGCCGATGGCCTTGACGAATCCGCTCAGTGCCCCACCCGAGGGCGAGGCGGCTCCGGCGTCGCCGTAGCCGAGCTGCCCTCCCGTGAACGTGGCTCCGATGACGAAGCCCTTCTCAAGGTCGAGGCGTCCGCTCGCAACGAGAGTCTTGATGATCTCGAAGCGCTCCACCGCTCTCTCGACGACCCTCGCGCCTGCCTCGGCCAGGTCGTCCGGCACGGGCTCGTCGAGGATGATCACCCCCGCCACCGGCCCCTCGGACGATGACAGGGAGGCCGCGTCGAGGACCGTGACGGACCTCTCGGCGATCATCGTCGAGACATGGTCCCCGACGGGTCCCGTGCCGACGAGCACCACGGGCGCGCCGTGGCCCTCCATGGCCCGGCCCGTGGCGCCGAAGGCCGTGGCCGGCGGCAGCCATGCCGGATGTGGCACGAGCACGCGGGCGTCGAGCACGGCCTCGTCCGGGCTGGCAGGACGGGCATCGCGCGGCTCGCTCATGGCGAGCACGGCCTCGGGCGGCACCGATGGCCTCGCATCCGCGGCGGCCACGCCTGCGCGAGGCGCGGTCGATGCGGGCTCGGGCGCTGGGGGCTCGATGTCTCGCTTCACGAACCTGGCCACGAAGCCGGCCACGTGCGAGATGGTCGGGTAGTCGCGCAGCCGCAGGTTCTCCTGGCGGGGGATGTCGTACGTCTTGCGGATCTCGGCGAAAAGCTCGGCCTGCTTGACCGTGTCGATGCCCAGGTCCG
>JBFYZU010000359.1:0-3860 GCA_041309365.1 Myxococcota bacterium | reverse complement strand
CACGAACTGCCTCGTGGACTGCCTCGTCCCCAGCTCCCCGGGCTGCCAGTCGTGCATGATCTCGAGCTGCAGCTCCGAGGTCCTGGCCTGCCTGACCGGTACCTGCTCCTGACGGGCCGGGCGCGGATTGACACCTGTGGCCCACGGGCCTATACAGGCGCCAGCTGGGGGACGGGCCACCGGAAACGACATCCATGGAGCGCAAGAGACGACGCACGCGACGCAGCCTCGACACCGGCCCGGCGCCACAGGTGCAAGCTACCCCTGCGCCGCTGCCCGGGCCGGGGAGGTCGTCGGATGACGTGTTCGGCCTCCTCATCCCCGAGCTGGCCCGTGCCGTCGAACGGATGGGGTACGAGATCCCCACTCCCATCCAAGAGCAGGCCATCAGGTACGTGCTCGAGGGACGAGACCTCATGGGATGCGCGCAGACCGGCACCGGAAAGACGGCGGCGTTCGCTCTACCTCTCCTGCAGAACCTGAGCAAGGACGCGCGGCGCGCCACTCCGGGCCGCCCCCGGATGCTCGTGCTCACGCCCACGCGGGAGCTCGCGGCACAGATCGGCGAGAGCATCCGGGCGCTGGGCCTCGACCTGCGGATCACCCACACGGTGATCTTCGGCGGCGTGGGGCAGAAGCCCCAGTCCGACGCCCTCCACAAGGGGGTGCACATCGTTGTGGCCACGCCTGGCCGGCTGCTCGATCTCATGGAGCAGGGCCTCGTGCACCTCGACGGCGTGGAAGCGTTCGTGCTCGACGAGGCCGACAGGATGCTCGACATGGGCTTCATCCACGACGTGCGCCGCGTCATCGCGAAGCTGCCCAGAAAGCGCCAGACCCTCTTCTTCTCGGCCACGCTGCCTGCCCCGGTCATCGAGCTGGCCCGCACCCTGGTCAGAGACCCGGTGCACGTCTCGGTCACTCCGGACCAGATCACGGTGGAGCGCATCGGCCAGCGGGTGATGTTCGTGGACAGGGGCGACAAGGACGCGCTGCTGGCGCGCCTGCTCTCGGACAGGGCGCTCGACAAGGTGCTGGTCTTCACCAGGACCAAGCACGGCGCCAACAAGGTGACGCGCAAGCTCGTGGCCGCCCGCATCGAGGCGCTGGCCATCCACGGCAACAAGAGCCAGACCGCGCGCACCGCGGCCCTCGAGGGCTTCAGGGCGGGCAAGATCCGGGCCCTGGTGGCCACGGACATCGCGGCGCGGGGCCTCGACGTGGAGGGGATCACGCACGTGGTCAACTACGACCTGCCCGCGGATCCCGAGACCTACGTGCACAGGGTGGGCCGGACGGCCAGGGCGGGCGCGGACGGCGACGCCATCTCCTTCTGCAGCGCCGAGGAGCGCGATGCGCTCAGGGACATCGAGAAGCTCATTCGCCGCAAGGTGCCCGTGGACGCGACCCACCCCTACCACTCGGAGACCGCCCGCAACGCCACCGGCTCGGCCGCGAAGCCCAAGCCCAGGGAGCCTCGCCCGCCCCGCGCCAGGAGCACCTCTCGCGCGAGATGAAGCGTACCGACCCGGCCCGCCCGCTCCCACGCGCAGCGGGCGGCAAAGAGGGGAATCACTCCGGGTACGAGGTGGACCAGACGGGCAAAAGGGGAGGCTTCGTCTCGATAAGCTCGCGCCACTTCTCGTCGGTGAGCCGGTCGCTCATGGGGTGGGTGAACTCGTGGTGGGAGAACACCGGGCCCGCGCCCACCAGGATGCGTCCGTCGGGCAGCCTGTAGGCGACCACCACGAGGCGCACGTACCCCAGGCCCTCCTCGAGGACCAGCTTCGTGTTGCCGTCCGTGTGCACGTCGGCAACGATCGTGACGCGCCTCGTGCTCTCCTCGACATCGCCGATGATGAAGTCCATGGACGCGCCAAAGTGCTTGATGAAGTCGTGATCTTGGGGGGTCAGCTCCTCGTTCTCGAGCTCCGTGATGGAGATGTCGAGCAGGCGCTCGAGGGTCTTCTCGAGGCTCTCGAGCCGGTACTTGCTCTGCTGGTCGATGGCATCCATCTTGACGAGCCCCTCGCGCGTCATGCGGGTCAAGGCGAGGAGCCTCGCATAGAACCCGGGCACTGGCTCCACGTAGCCCACCACGGGCCTGGGCGGCGGGCGGATGGGGGCTCCGGCCCCCGCCATCGCGTAGCTCTGCTTGGCGTAGAGGATGGTGTCGTGACGAAGCTCCGTCCATGACGCGAGGGCAGCCACGAGCTCCTTGTCCTGCCACGCATCCGTCCGCATGAACGTTGGGTAGCCCTCGGGAAAGTCCACGAGCAGGGGCTTCAGGGCATCGAGCCATGCCCAGTAGAGGTTGCGGTGCCAGTCGTCCTCGGTGAACGCATCGAACTCGGCCTCGAGCGCCTCCATCTGCGCAGCGTAATTCTCGTAGCTCGAGTCGCCCATGCGGGCGAGGTGGGCCGGGGCACGCTTCGATCCCAGAAGCACCATGACGTCGAGGCCTCGGGGGAAGACCCGCTGCGGCTTCATCATGACCATCTCGCAGGAGAAGACGGCGTCGCAGGATCCGCCGATGAAGAGGCCCGTTTGGGGGAACACGATGTTCGAGAAGAGATACGAGTCGGGAATGAAGCGCTGGCCCATGAACCGGAAGCCCTTGGTGTCTTCGAGGCACTGGTTTGCCGACTCCGGGGTGAAGGGTGGGGGCAGCGTGCAGTTGCCCGTGCCGCCGTAGATCCTGGGCGCCGAGTACGCGGCGAGCTCGGCCTTGAGCTTGCCCACCGTGCCCGCGTCGAGCTCGCTGGCCTCGAACGTCTCGCCGAACACTTTTTTCATGCTCTGCACGTACTCGTAGGGACCGAGATCGTCGGAGATCCCCACGTAGAAGGCCGTCACGGAGTAGATGCGCTCCCACCCCTTCATGATCTCCGGGTCCCCCGCGATGCTCGAGGCCAGCATGGCGGCCTGCATGGTCTGGATGCGCGCGGTGTCCTCGCTGACGAGCCCGCTTTCCGATCCGTCGGCCGGCCTGCCCTTGAGGAGCATGGAGATGCGTCCCAGCCACATGAACGCACTGAAGTAGTTCTTCAGCCGCTCGGTCGCCGTGTAGTGTCCCCGCGGCACGTACTGCGTGTAGTCCTCCTGGTACTCGAAGATGGGCGACGAGGCGAAGTCGGCATGCCCGGCGATGAGGGCCAGCTCCTTCTCGACGTCCTCTTTCACGCAGGCCAAAGGCTCGTGCTTCGGGGCGAACTCATCCTTGTAGAAGTACACCCTGTCCTGGGGGCACTCCCATGGGCTCTTGTCGCAGATCTGATCCTTCGAGGGTGCCAGAAGCGACAGGGCCACGGACAGGTAGGCCACGTTCCTGCGAGCGGCCTCGCGGACCTCTCCCGTGGTGCTCTTGCGGATCGCCTCCTGGTCATCGATGAGCGCCTCCAGGATCGCCCACAAGGACGGATAGAACTTCGTCTCCTCGATGCTGCGCAGCGTGGCGTCGAACATCACGTGATAGGCGTGCAAAAGCGAGTCCGTGGTGACGAAGACGGGCACATCGGCGCCCTTCAGCCGGTCGTAGACCGGCGTGAAGTACTCCTCCCGGGGGTCGAAGGGGTTCTCGACGACCACCGCACCCGAGGCGAAAAGCTTCTCCTGCGCCCCTGGGCCGAGCCCCACTTTGGGCTTCACCTCTTCGAGGTTCGCGATGGACGACTCCTCGAGCGGCAAAGGGTAGGGCTTCACTCTCGGCGTCACGTCGACCAGGACGGGCTCGAGCCACCTGGCAAAATCCACCCGCGCCGTGTCGGTCGTGCCCAGCTTCGTCTTCGGCACGGGCCCCACCGGCTCTTCGGGCTTCGAGGCCTCGTCCTTCGACGCCCCTTGCTTCCCGGGCACGTCCG
>JBFYZU010000358.1:0-15337 GCA_041309365.1 Myxococcota bacterium | reverse complement strand
CGGACTCCCCGATGAACCCGAGCGGTGCGTTCAAGGAAAGGCTGCGCACGGAGCGCCTGAGCTCGACCTTCTCGATCACCCGCGCCACGGCTGCGAGCAGCTCCTCCGACGTGAAGGGCTTGGCCAGGTACTCCTCCGCGCCCACCTTCATGGCCTCGACAGCGCCCTCCACGGATGCGTAGCCCGTGACCATGATGACCGCGGTTCCCGGGTGGTTCTCCCTGACGTGGCGGATGAGGTCCAGGCCGTCCGTGCGCGGCATCTTGTAGTCCGTGATGACGAGGTCCACCTGGCTCTGCACGAGGATCCGTGCCGCCTCGGCCGCCCCACCCGCAGTGAGGACCATGTAGCCGCGTGGCTCAAGGTTGCGCTTCACGATCTCGATGCTCTCGGGGATGTCGTCGACGACGAGGATCATCCTGCCCTCCACCTTGCCCCCGTCTTGCCTGTCATCTTCCATCGCTCGTCCCCCCGATGGGCAGGTGGACCGAGAAACGGCTCCCCCCGTCCACCTCGCTTTGCACTTCGATGCGGCCCCCGTGAGCGTTCACGATGCCGTGCACCACGGACAGGCCGAGGCCCGTCCCTTCCCCCACGTCCTTGGTCGTGAAGAACGGGTCGAAGATCCTGTCCATGACCTCCGGCGCCATGCCCTTTCCCGTGTCGCTCACGGTAAGGACGATGTGGTCCGCCGTCCGGCCCGACGTGACGACCAGGGTGCCGCCGTCGGGCATCGCCTGGATGGCGTTGACCACCAGGTTGACGACGACCTGCACGAGCTGACCGGGGTCCACTGTCATCTCGGGCAGGTCCGCGGCCAGACGCGTCTCGACCTCGATGTCTCTTTCCGATGCACGTGTGCAGAGCAGGCTCACGCCGTCCTCGATGACCTGGTTCAGGCCGGTGGGTCTCTTGGTGGGGCTCGTCTGCCTCGCGAAGAGCATGAGCTTGCGGATGACCTCGCGAGCGTAAAGGGAGGCCTTCTCGATCTTCTGGATGTCCTGGGCCACCTGGCCCGGCAGATCCGGTTGGCTGCCAACGAGCTGGGCGAAGCCCAGGATGCTGCCGAGAGGCTCATTCAGCTCGTGCGCCACGCCTGCGGCCAGCTTGCCGATGGTGGCGAGGCGGTCCGCGTGACGGACCTGCTCCATGAGCGCCTCGCGCTCTTCCTCGGCCCTCTTCTGCTCGACGACCTGCGCGATGTCGCTGGCCACGAGATCGATGAGGCGTCGCTCCTCGCGCAAGAAAGGCCCCTCGTCCAGGTCCGGACGTTCCTCGCAGTAGGCGATCTGCACCATGCCCCGCTCGACGCCGGCCACGATGATGGGCGACGCCTGCACGTGACGCTCCTTCCCGGTGCAGGACGTCTCGTAGGCGGTGTCGTCGAGCACGATGCGCGCTCGCGTGATCTCGGGGTACTGCCATGCCGGCGGAAGGCAATCGACGATCCTGCGCATGAGCACGTCGAGGGTCGCGCCCGACTCGGACGTGGCCTTCCCGATGTGGTACAGGCACATCAGCTCCTTGACGCGCTCGCGTTGCTCGATCCTCAGCCGCTGGAAAACGATCACGAAGGCCAGCAGGCGCGACACGTGCAAGAGGTCATCGATGGCCTTGCGGCCCGGCGAGCGGCGGTGCTTGTACATCACGAAACCGATATGCCCTGTACCCGTGGCGAGCGGTGCGAGGACGAAGCTGCGCATGCCCGTCACGGCCCCTTCGTCCTCGAAGAGGCTGCCTGGCGTCACGGTCTCCATGTGTGCCTTCCAGGCCTGGGCGTAGTCGTCGAACCAGTGCTCCGTGGCATCCGCGCGCGGGATCACCATGGCCGCATGGACGTCCCCCATCCGGTAGAGCCTCTCGGGGCTTCTGGACATCTCCCATCGGGCGTAGCGGTCCGTCTGGCGGATCCACAGCTGGACCGCCTCGCATCCCGAGAAGGCCACCAGAAGCTTGCCGATGCTGGTCAAGAAGGTCGTGTCCGACTCGGGCCTGGTCGAGCAAGAGAGCAGCTCGTGCACGAGCCAGTCACGATCGCGGCGCCTCGTGCCCGATCCCGCCCTGCGGCCGTCCTTTTCGTCCTTCGCGCGCGGCATGATTCGATCCCGGAGCACCAAAATATAGAGCAATGGACGCTTTCGAGAAAGGTGCCCGTGCGACGGGCAAACGGCGGGAGTTGCCCGGCACTCCCATCCGGACGTAGAGTCGAGCCATGCGAGGCAGGGTGGCCCTTTGACCCTTTTCCTCCGGATATTTTCACGATGGCACGATACGAACATTTGCCCATCTACAAGAGGAGCTTCGACCTGGCGGTCGGCATCGAGAATGTGGTGGCGGGGTTCGCGAAGCGGCACAAGTACGGGCTGGGCGCGAGGCTGCAGGCCGCGTCGCAGGAGGTGCTGTGCAGGGTGATCCGCGCGCAGAACGCAGCGGGGGGGCAGAGGGTGGCCGAGCTGGAGGCGCTCAGGGTCGAGGTGGAGGTGCTCAAGAACCTGCTCGCGCTGGCCAAGGAGGTCAAGGCGTTCAAGTCGTTCGACGCCTACATGGGGACGGCGAGGACGGCGGTGGAGATCGGCCGTCAGTGCGAGGGGTGGCTCGATCACAGCAAGGCGCCCCGGACGCCGGAGTCGCGGCCCACCAACCCCGCGGGGGGACGGCCGTGAGCGCGCGTACGGGTCCACGGTGCGCCCGGCCCGCCGGATGTCGAACGTCCGGCATGCAACGAATCCGGCCGTACCGACAGGATCGGCCGGGGAATCCAAGTGGCCGGGCAACGTCGTCGCATGCGGCCTATCCGTCCGACGCCTGGAACGTCGACTTCGACGACGCCGACGTCGACGACGACGACAAGGACGCGTTGACTCACCGTTCCTGTTACCGAACAGGTACCGTTGCCTCATCGTAATGTTACCGATATCTGAGGTGAACCGATGGGCAAACGAATTGGCAAGAGGGCCAGAGGGGAACTGCTGGAGGTTCTGAGGCAGCGGTACACCGGCGCAACGAAAACCGACAAGGGCAAGATACTTGATGAGTTCGTGGCGGTGGTCGGCTGCCATCGAAAACATGCTGTACGGCTGCTGGGAATCACGGGATCGCCACCAGGCGCACCGTGATTCGTCGTTTCGTTGGCCACGACCGGTACAGTGGACTGGTTGCGGGGCAGGCGCTCGCACATCTGTTTGGTGCCGCCCGCCACTACGTGAACTTCTTCCAGACCTCGTTCAAGCTGTTGGAGAAGATCCGACATAGGGCCAAGGTTACGAAGCGCTATGACAAGCCTGCCATCCCCTGTGACCGGCTCTTGGCTCATGAGGCGGTGAGCAAGGATGCCAAACAGAAACTCCAGGAGCAGCGCTCAGAACTCGACCCTCTCGAGTTGCTCCATCGGATACGTAAATGCCCAAGCCGCCCTTGCTGCACTTGGCTGCTCTTTTTCCGATGCTCTCGATCAAAAGAGCATCGATGCGTTCCTCGCAGCACTACCTGGACCCTTGTCACCGGGAACGGAGAGCACCTGCTAGCGGTGAGTGTCATGTGGTCAGATCGCTCGGAAACTGGGGCGCCGCGCAGGTGACGCTGCAGGCCCGTCGTGGTCGCTGGTTTGGGGTGGAGGCATGCCGGATGTGCCATCGCAGGGGTCGTCGCGCTGGATGGCGACGTTTCTCGGTGTTTCATTCCGTGCTATGCTCCTTTCGATGCTGACGCAGATCAGGTTCGTGAACTATCGTTGCCTGCAGGACGTGACGCTTCTCCTGGAGCCTCTCACCGTCCTCGTGGGCCCCAACGCCTCGGGCAAGACCTCCATCATCGACGCGCTCATCGGTGATCCCCCTGTCAACGAAAGGGATATCACGAATCACGACCGGAGCTTGCCCGTGCAGATCGGCAAGTTCGACGACCGCGGCCGACGCAGGATCAGGAAGTGCCCTCCCGGCGGGATCGTGGATTCAGAAGGGGATCTGAAATACTCACCCCAGCTTCTCCACCTCGACATCACGAGGCTCAGGCAATCGAACCAGGTGAAAGAGGAGCTCCGGCTGGCTCCTGACGGGGGAAACCTGACGAACGTGTTCGCGTCACTTCCACGCAGCACGCAGATGGGCGTGGCCGCCAGTCTGCGCGGCCTCGTCGGGATCCTGAACGACGTGTACGCGAAGCCCCTCTCCGACGGATACCATCGCCTCGTCTTCCAGGACCGTTGGAAGGAATCCATCTGGTACGAACCGCCCGAGGTCTCGGACGGGACGATGCTGATGATGGCCTTCCTCGTGTTGCAGCACCAGAAGCCGGCAGTGGATCTTCTGGCCATCGAGGAGCCCGAGCGAAGCCTGCATCCCTATCTCATCGAGCAGCTGGTGGGCATGCTCCGCAAGATGTCTTGCGGGCAGCTGGGGGGAAGGCCCGTGCAGGTCGTGCTCTCCACGCATTCCGCGGAGCTTCTCGAGTTCGCAAGACCCGAGGAGGTCAGGTTTCTGAGCAGGAGACCCGATGATGGGGCCGTGGTCGTGGAGCAGGCTCCCACGGAGTCTCCCGGCTGGGAAGAGGCCTTCGCGGAGTACAGGGAATCCCTGGGCAACGCCTGGCTGTCGGGCAGCCTGGGGGGCGTTCCCTGAGAGGACTGGCGAGCATGAGAGTCGTCGTCTACGCGGAGGGAGGCGGGGAGGTTTCCGGACATACGATTCTCCCCACACGTCCAGGCGATCCTCTCACCGAGGACGAGCTCGGCCCTGCCCATCACCTGGTCAGGCGATGCATGGAGGCTTCTGTCGGCCCCACTGATGGGATCGAATTCGAGGCCCCCCTGAGATTCCGCGGTAGGTTGCCGAAGGGCAGCGATCTGCTGGAGAAGACGAGGCTCAGACAGCTGCTCACCTGGCCTCTCGCCAGCCGCCGGCCCGATCTGGCCGTCGTGCTCGTGGACAGCGATGGTGACCACCAGCGAAGGGGCGTCATTTCCGCGCATGTCGAGGGTCTTTTCGTGAACAAGGTCGTGGGTGTCGCACACCAGGCGTTCGAGGCGTGGCTCGTGGCCGACCATGCGACCGTGGGACTCGTGCTTTGGCGCGCCGTGGATGCTCCCTCTGCCGTGGAGACCATCCCCGCCGGTGAGGTCAAGAAACTTCTGCGCGCATGGATCCACGAGACGGCTGTCGAGATGGACGAGAAGACCGCTCGTGTCGAGATCGCGTGCAGGTGCGATCTGTCCGTTCTTTCGAGCAGATGCCATTCGTTCGAGCTTTTCTGCAAGGAGCTGAGCAGGACGCTGCAGTGAAGGTCATGGGTGCGCGGCGAGTTTTCAAGTGACATTCCCGCGAGGGAAGCACTTCCCCTTGGATTCAGGTGCTGCTTGAGGCTATGACAAGGTGTTGTGGTATTTGACCCAGGGCACCGTCCACGACGACGTGGCTCGAGCACGCTGTCTGGCTCCCTGGTATCGCCACAAGTCGGAGCCGTCGTTCGCAGACATGCTCGCATCGCTGAGAAGGCACTTCATCGCTGGGCGGAATTTACCCGAACCCTCTGTTCATGCGGGGTTCGAGAAACTCGAGGATGCCTTCGTGGAGCTGCTGTGCGTTGCTTGAGAAATGGCGAAACTCTATAACCTAGAGATCCTTGGCGGTCTCGCCGCAGGCTGCGATGGCGTCGGACACGGCCTGGAACACGTCCACCAGCCGGATCACTCCCGTGATCTCGCCCTGGTCGGTCACGAGGAGCGACTGGTGGGAGCCCAGGACGAGCTGGTGCACGGCCTCGTCGAGGGTCGCGTCCGCCTCCACGTGCTCGGCGGCGGTGGGCGTGTACATCACGTCCCTGACCATCTGTGCGGCGGCCTTCTCGCAGATGTCGTCCATGGGGTGCTGCCACATGGCGAAGCTCTCCTGCATGGACCTGATGAAATCCGCGCTCAACCCAGCCCGCTGCACCGCCTTCATGTCTCCCATCTGGCGATAGGCCGGCTCCAGGGCCACGAGCACGTCGTGCATGCTGAGCTTGCCCACCACCTTGCCTCGCTGGTCCAGGACCAGGACCGCGCGATGCTTGTAGTGCAGCGTGGAGTACTTCTGGTGGCTGTGCCTGAGCGACTCCACGGCCTGCTTGAGGGTGGCATCCTCGTGAACGGTCGTGTAGTCCGCGAGCGGTATCATGAGATCCCTGACATGCTTCTGCTTCATCGGTCGTCCCTCCGTCCCGGTGGATGACAGGGACAATAGCCCGGAAGCGGGCAGCGTCAATCCCCGTATCGCTGCACCGCAGCGGTCCAGGGTTGTCCGTGGGGGCGTCCTGCGATAGGACTCCATGGTGACGGGAGACGGCATGCCCGACGCGGACCTCTACCTTTCCAGGATAGACCTCGCGCGCTATCTCGATGCGCAGGAGTGCAAGAGGTGCGGCGCACAGTCCTGCAAGGAGCTCGTGGACCGGATCCGGGGAGGCCATCTCTCGCCTTCCGATCTGCCGGCGGGCAGGGCCGCGGCCATCATGACGGCCGTTGGGCTCGACGGCGTGCTGCCCGCCGTGCCCTCGTTGACCGTCCCTTCGCCCGTCGCGCCCACGGTCCTGGAGCTCAACGGCGCTTCCCGGGGCGATCCGGTCGTCGTCACGGGCAACTCGGAGCTCACCGTGCAGGTCCTCCTGGCAGTGCTGTCCACCATGACGGACCCCATGTTCGTGGCGTTCACGGACACGAGGGGAGACACCCTGGACATGGCCCTCGTCCTGGGAAGCTTCACGCCGGAGCGCGTGGCACGCTCTCTCGAGCCCGCCAGGGCCCGCCTGGCTGACTCGAGGCTCGTCATCCCCGGTCTGGCAGCGCCGATGCGCGAACGGATGGTCGCCTCGACCGCGTCACCCGTGATCGTGGGCCCGGTGTGCGCGGCAGAGATCCCGCTGTTCTGGAAAAAGGAGGTCTCGCGATGCTGATGAAAGACAGGGTCGTGCTCGTCACGGGCGCGAGCCGGGGGATCGGGGCGGCGACCGCCCGCCTCATGGGCAGGCACGGCGCCTCGGTGGCCGTCAACTACCTGAACAGCAAGGACGAGGCGGCGCTGGTGGTCGTGGACATCCTCGAGTCCGGCTCCCAGGGCCTCGCCGTGCGCGCGGACGTGCGCGACGAGGCGCAGGTCAAGGCCATGGTCGAGAAGGTGGGAAAAGAGCTCGGGCCCATCGACACGCTCGTCGTCAACGCTGCCATCGATTTTCCCATGAAGCCCTTCATGGAGTTCGAATGGTCCGCGTTCGAGGCCAAGCTCGTGGGCGAGATCAAGGCCGCCTTCTTGTGCGTGCGCGCCGTGGCGCCGTCCATGATGGAGCGCGGCGACGGGTGCATCGTCGCCGTGTCGAGCGGACTGTCGCGCCACCCGGGCCGCGGGTTTAGCGCCCACTCCACGGCCAAGTCGGGGCTGGACGCGCTCATGAAGTCGCTGGCGCTGGAGCTGGGCCCGAGCGGCATCCGCGTCAACGTCGTGGCGCCCGGCCTCACGCTCACCGACGCCACGGCCCACCTGCCCGAGGCAGCGAAGCAGTCCAGCGCGGAACGCACTCCGCTCGGCAGGAACGCCATGGCCGAGGACGTGGCAGGCGCCATCCTGGCCCTCGCCATGAGCGAGGCGCGGTTCGTGTCCGGAGCCTACCTGCCCGCCAGCGGCGGGTCGCAGATCGTCTGAGGAGGATCACATGGCCAAGGGACCCTGGGCTGTGCGCATGACGATAGTCGACGTGCGCGACGCATGCCCGCGCGGCCACGGCGTGGGCGAAGAGTACATCGTGAAGGGCGACTCGCCGGGCGGGATCTGCCTCGGCTCGTTTGGCGCCATCCTCCCCTACCTGACCGCGCTGCGCTTCGGTGCGAGCTTCCCCTGGGAGAAGGAGGAAGGCGTGATCACCCTCGGCTGCCCGGACCACGAGAACTGCGTGATCTGGAAGCTCGAGAGGCTCGACGAGGAGGTCTGATCACCTCTCGAAGAGCGAGAGCTGCTGGCCGGCAGGGGCCGGCGGCCTGTCCCGGGCCTGCATGGCGGGCCTCCCGGTATCCGGTCGGGCAGGAGGCGTGGCCATGCTCAGCCCCTGCTGCTTCGTCGTCCCCGTCTTGCCCCGCTTCGGGGGTGCCGCTCTATCGCCCTTCATCCTGCTTCCCCTCCCGGCGGCCTCGCCGTGCTCTCGAGCCCGCATCGCGGGCGCCTTCACCTGCCTGGGCACAAGCTGGCGCACCAGGCTCGACTCGCGCTTGAAAAACCCCCCGGTGTGGAACGTGTCCGGGAGGCGCAGCTTCTCCAGATCCAGGTGGTGGCCCACCTCGTGCAGGAACGTCCTGAGAAACGTTCGGTAGGTGACCACCTTCTTGTGCTGTGCAGTGCGCATCCAGACGCTGATGACCGCAAGAGCTCCGGGCGCCTTCACGTACAGCCCGTGCAGCTCAGAGGCGTGGCGCCTGGGCCTCTTCGCGAGCACCCTGACCTCGACGGGGCTCACCCGCAGGTCCTTCACGAGCGCGTCGCAGAGCCTCTGCAGAGACGCCTGCACAACGGCCGGCCTATCCGACCCGAGCGCAGCACGCACGCCGTCGGCCATCCTGCGCAGCCCGTCCAGGTCGCGCAGCGCCACCTCGGTCACCTCGTCGCTCCTGCGGTAGGTGGCCTTCTGCCTGCTCGTCAGCCTGTCGTAGTAGCTGTAGGGGGACACCCGCCTCGCCTCCCGACCTTCCCTTGCCCGGATCCCCAGCATACCCGAAAACCGGGCCTTGTAACCATACCCGATCGCGCCACCCCTTTGGGCCCGGCGGGCAACTGTGGTATTCATGGATCCATGAGTAAGACGGCCACGGTGATGCTCGCTCTCGTGCTCGGCGGCTGCGGCGGCCCGGCAGTGTCCGCGGGCCCGGTCGAGGGCCCGGACAAGGGCCCGATCCCGCCCTGGGAGATCGTGCTCGTGCGCAGCCTGACCATCGACGTGGGAGGCTGCACGTCGCTCGAGCACATGGACAAGGAGGTGCACGTGGCGCCTCAGGGCATCACCATCTACGTGGCTCACTACAAGGAGGGCGAGGCCGATCCGGCCAGCGTGCCGAAGAAGCTCATCAGCACGATCCCCCCGGACGACGAGCCGGCACGCACCATCATCGCCACGGTCTACGAGGAGGGCTACTACAGGTACGCCGAGCACCCCACGTTCTCGCTCCCAGGCGCCGAGCCGAAAACGGGCTGCGGCGACGAGCACGAGACCGTCACGGTCACCACCCCGAGCACGACCGGGATCATCACCCTCTCGAACGACCCTTTTCTGCCACCGCCCACGGGCACGGCCCTCGCGATCTACGACCTCGTCACCATGGACCTCTGAGGATCCCGAGTCCGGGGGGCCCACCCGCGCCGGGAGCATCGGGACAGGATCGTGCCCATACTTCTTGCATGTAACCGTTTAAACGCTTACAGGAGTGAAAGGAGGCGGCGATGCGAGAGCTTGCACCGGTCTTCAAGGCGCTCGGTGACGAGACCAGGCTGGCCATCATGGCCATGCTCCTCGACAGGGGCGAGCTGTGCGTCTGCGACTTCGAGGGAGCGCTCGGCATCAGCCAGTCCAAGTCCTCGCGTCACCTGCGCTACCTGCTCAACGCGGGCCTCGTGAAGAACCGGCGCGAGGGGGTCTGGATGTACTACCGGGTGGTGGGCAGGCCGGCCGTCGAGGTGCAACACGTCCTCTCTCTTCTGGGCAAGGTCCTCGAGGGTGAGGAACGCGACGTGCTGGACGGGAAGCTCGACAGGTGGCTCGCGAGCAAGGACCGCGCCCGCAAGGCGTGCAGGAGACTACCCGAGGACCGCTCCTCGGAAAGACACCCATGACAAGAGGCGCAAAGGGCGTCCGTGGTTTCGAGTGCAAGGAGAGAGACGATGACCAGGACATCGATGTTCGCAGCGCTCGTTTTTGCCGTCGTTGCGTTCGGCTGCAATCCCAAGGCGGATCCCGGGGCCACCGGCCCTCTGCCCGCGTCGACCGCGGCGCAGCCCCCGGCTGCCCTCGTGGCGAAGATCGTGTTCATCGACATGAAGGAGGCCTGCGACTGCACGGCGAAGCGCACGGAGAGGTCGTGGGCCGAGCTCCAGAAGGCCACGCAGGGGACGGACATCACGGTGACGCGCATCCACATGGACGAAAACGGCGACGAGGCCTCGAAGTACTCGGACATGAAGCCCTACGTGGCCATTCCCGCGGTCTACTTTTTCGATGGTGCCGGCGCCCTCGCGGGAATGCTCCAGGGCGAGATCGCGCAGGCGCAGCTCGAGAGCATGATCTCCGGCTCCCAGGCCCAGGGTCCGGCGCCCGGTCTGGAAAACCCCGTGGAGTGAAGGGTGCCAGGGCCGTGCGCCGGGGGTGGTCTTCTCAGAAGCAGTCGCCCAGCGGGCCGGAGGTGCACTCGCCCTCGCGGATGGTCGCGCTGCCAGGGCCGATCCCGCACCACTCGGGGTACAGGGAAGGAATGCCCGTGGTCTGGTAGGGCGATTCGCCGTCGTCGAGCCAGTAGGGATGGTCGAGCATGAAGGTCCACAGCGACACGAAGGCGGACTCGCCGGGCGGCGGGTTCATGGGCGGCTGGGCATGGGCGCAGTTGTGGACGCACTCCACGAAGAAGTGGCCGTCCGGGACGAGGGCCTGCTCGAGGTAGCCCGAGGTCACGTTGAAGCTCAGGCCGCAGAAGTCCGTGGGCCCGCCCCAGAGCACCAGGGCAGGCAGCCTGTGGGTGGCGCCGTCCCACGGGTGCACCGGGTTCAGGTAGTCGCCCGGCACGCCCGTCCCGCCCGAGAGCGACAAAAAGCTCGCGAGCCGCGTGGAGCGCAGCTGTGCCAGCTGCGAGGTCCACAGGGCGCCGGCGCTCACGCCCACCGAGCTCACGCAGCTTTCGTTGACGTTGAACTGCTCGGCCACGCAGGCGAGCATGTCGTCGAAGAAGCGCGCCTCCTCCTCCATGCGCGCCGCGCTGTCGATGATGAGGAACGGCCACTTCATGAGAAGGTCGCCCTTCGCCTCCGGCGAGACCGCGATGAAGCGTACAGAGTCCACGGCGGGCTGGACCTCGCCCTTCTCGAAGAAGCCGGCCGCGTCGCCGCCCAGCCAGTGCCAGAGGAACGCCACGGGCAGCCTCTCTGCGGGATCCATGTCCGCTGGCACGGCCAGCAGGAACTCGCGCGCGTTGCCGCTGCTCGTGATCGTGTTGCGCCCGGCAACCAGCGTGGGGCAGGTGCCCTCGTACACCGGCAGCGGGTCGGGGAGATCCGCGCCCTCGGGCGGGTCGTCCGCGCAGGTGACCACGCGTGCAGGATGCGGCTCCTCCTCGGTCGCGTCCTCCTCCACGAGATCCACGACCGCGTCGGGAAGGGCGTCGGGCTCGTCCCCGGCGTCCGGGTCCTCCTGCACGTCCACGGCCGTGTCGATGGCCGTGTCGAGGCCGTCGGGCAGCGTGGCGGTGTCTGCCTCGGTGCTGGACGTGCCGCCGCAGCCGGCCGTCGCGAGCGCCAGGCAGATGACAAGGGGCGTCTTCGTGTCCATGGCAGTGCTCCTCCCGTGTCGAGTATACCCCATCATATGAGGGGCGGCTCCGAGATGCGGGTCAGGTCGAGGCCGCCCGGGTACTGGTAGCTCGTCGCGAACCCGTAGCCCATGACCTGGAGGCCCACGGGCAGGGTGGCCTCGAGGATGTGCGCTCCCTGGCGGCCCGGGCCGAGCGGCAGCCGCATCACGCCGTAGCCGCTGGCGATGGCGGTGAAGGCGCCGCTCACGGGCACCCCGTCGAGGGTGACGATGGCCCCGTCGGGCAGCACCACGTCGGCGAAGCTCATGTCGTAGTCGTCGGGCGCCAGAAACACGTAGCGCGTGCGGTACTGCTCCACGGCGTACACGTTGCTCATGGCCGGATCCCCCCGGTAGTCGATGAGGTGGCCGGGGTCTCCGAGGGTCGAGCCGAGCTGGAAGCTCGAGACCGCGAACTCGTGGTCGCCCGCGACCTCGAAGCTCTCTCTCACGATGCCGAGGTCGAAGACCTGGCCCGCCTGGATCACCGTGGGCGCGCCTGCCGGAGCGGCCGGGCTGTAGGTGAGGGTCGTGGGCTCGACGTTGTTGCCGACAATCTTGACCACGTGGCCGATCGCCACTCCTCGCGGGTTGGTGGGGACCGTGACGAAGTAGCGCGAGCCCAGGGTCTCCACGGGAAACACGGTCTCCTCCAGGTGATCGCAGGCGCCGTACTCGTCCGGCATGTAGTGGCAGGGCGCGCCCGCGATGACCTGGATCGGGCCCATGGCGTTGATGAGCGTGCCGGAGAGATCCGTGGTGTTGGTGCCCACGATGCGGATGACCTCGCCGCGGTGGATGATGAGGTCCATGACGTCGCCGGGATCCGCGTCCGGCACGTCGTCGCCGCCCTGGACCTGTCCCGTGGCGCCCACCTTGATGCGCACGGGCGTGCTGCCCTCGATGCCGGTGATGGAGAAGTAGCCCGGCTGCTTCACGTCCGCGGTGTTCTGCCCGGCCGGAGCCGTGATGCGGTAGTTGCCCGTCATGGCCGTGGAGGGGATGAGCAGGGATGCGTCGTTGGTGTAGGAGTGGCACCCGAACAGGCACGTGCACGCGCTCCAGTCCTTGCCCTCGGGGCCGCCGGTCGGTCCGTACTCGATGGGGTTGAACTGGTACACCGTGACCGGGAACGTGCTCACCAGGTGGTAGGCCGAGCCCGGCACGCGCCGCGACTCGAAGCTCGGGACGGACGTGGACGGATCCGTGTCGCACATGCCGGTCCAGTGCTTGAGCTCGTCGACCCAGGGCAGGTAGAACTTGCGCGCCTCGTAGGCCGGCACCGTTCCCGTGGTCACGGGCACGCCGTCGCGCTCGATGGAGATGGACGCCTCCATCTCCCCCGCGTTGGACACGACAACCGCGTAGTCGAAGTGCTTGCCCACGAAGTTCGGCAGCACCGTGGGCCAGAAGTCGCAGCCCACGTAGGTCTGGCGCCACTCGGCCTCGGCGCAGGTGGCCGGGTCGCCCACGGGCAGCTCCGTCTCGATGTCCACGTCGGGGTAGGGCTCCGTGTACGTGTCGCCCGCCACCTCCGTGCCCGTGTCCCCGGCGTCCAGGAAGGGGTACAGATCCTGGCCGTCGTTGCATCCGGCACAAAGCAGCGCACACACGAGCTCGAGCCTGCAATGTCTCATGACCGTCTCCTTTTTCGCACGTTGTGCCACGAGCCCGGCAGGGCGGCTCACCCGAGCCTGACCTCCATGCACAGCCAGCCTTCCAGGAGAGGCAGCCCGAGCACGGCCCCGACCCCGCCCGGCATGAGCACCCGGATGCGGGGCAGGGCGAACCCCACCACGAATCCGGCCCGCAGCCACACGCTGCGAGACAAGGCCAGCGCCAGCTGTGCCGTCGCGCCCGCGTGCCCCGTCACCACAATGTCGAGCGCGGCCTCGCCGGCCGCGGACCACCTTCCCCTGGCCCAGGCCACGAGCAAGCCCCCGCCAGCGCCGATGGCGGGCCTCACCGTGCCGTGATCGAGGATGTCGAACAGGACCCATGCCCGCACGGCCGCCGCGTCCAGGCTCGATCCCGCCCCGCCCGCGGTCACATTTTCACCTGCGAAGGTGACCATGCCCTCGAGCTGGAGCTCGAGCCGGGGCAGGGCCGAGAACGCGACGGCCCATTCGAGAGCCCCGTGCGCGCCGGCGCCGGCCGCGGACCCCAGGACGGACAGCCCCACGAGGATGCCCGCGCGGCCGGGGGGGGTCGCGGGCGCGACCACGGAGGTCATCTCCACCACGGGCGCGGGAGGCAAGGCAGAAGGCTCGGTCACGTGGATCTCCAGCAGGCTCGCCCGGAAAAGCTCGACCACCCGCAGCGCGGCAACGGCGGGATCCAGGGCCTCGACGGTCAGGGTGCGGATGGACGTCTTGCCCGTGACCAGGTCCACGACCCAGAGCTCCGCGCCGCCCGCCTCGAGCTTCACCACCTGCACGGCGCCCGTGGCGCCGTGCGAGAGGGCCAGGGCCACGAGCTCGCCGCGCCGGCCCGGCTCGTCCACGGCCTCGGAGCCCACGACCGCGACCTCGAAGTCCAGGGTGCCGAGCTCGTCGGCCACGAGCTTCTCGGCCTCGGGCCAGGCGAGCTCGGGGCAGCACTCGGCCAGGCTCACGAGCACGATGGACGGGTCCTGCGGTTTGGCCGTGGCCGGCGCCGCGAGCACGAGCACCGCCGCGGCCGCGCCCGGCAAGCGGCCTGTCCAGGTCACTTCGATAGCATCGACTCCGCCACCGGCGCGAAGATCCCTCCGGGATACTTCGACAGGTAGGCCTTTGCCGTGGCCCTGGCTCGGGCGTCGTTGCCCGCCTTCTTCTGGGCGTCCATGAGCCGGCCCATGGCCTCCTCGGCCAGCTGCCCGTTCGGGCTCTCTGCGAGGTACGTCTCGAACCACTTGGCCGCCTCCGCGGGCGCGTCCTCGAGCTCCATCTCCACGCGTCCGAGCAAGAACGCGGCCGTGTCGCTGCGCGAGCTGCCGGGGAAGCGCTCCCTGTAGGCCGTGAGGGCCTTCACGGCGAGCTTACCCTTCTTCGCGAAGCGCGCCGAGGTGGCCAGGTCCCACAGGTCGACCGGGCCCAGCGTCCTCGCGAGCTTGTCGAAGCCCAGCTTCTCGGCCTCGGCCACCGCTTGCTCGTGCTTGCCCTCGGTGGCGAGCCTGCGCCACGCGGGCACCGGATCGGCGGCAGGCGCGGCCGCGGTCTTCGCATCGGGCAACGAGGCAGGTTGCGGATCCGGCGCTTTGGCGGCGGCCGGCCCCGGATCGCCGTCCGGCTCCGGCACGACCGCCACCTCGGCACCGCTCGACATGCGCAAGAGATCCCCCTGCACGAGGGTCGTGCCCTTGCCGTCCAGGCCGGGCCCGGTCACGCGGACCTCGCCCTTCGTGACCGTCACCTGCAGCCCTTCCACCTCCGGCTCCCAGCTCACGCTCAGGCGCGTGCCCGTCACGAGCACCCGATACGGGCCTGCCGCGATGTGCCAGCTCGCCCGGCGCCCCGGATTCACGCTGGCCGTGATGCGGCCGTGATCCAGAAGCACGTTCACCTCGTCCCTCGTGGCATCGGTCACGCGCACCAGCGTGCCCGCGTGCACGTCCACCCTGCTGCCGTCCTCGAAGCGCACCGGCTCGGTCCAGGCTCCGGCCGGCTCGATCCACGCGCCCGTCACCCCGGCCCTGCGCTCCTCGCCCACCCAGAATCCCAGGGGCTCGTCCCTGCTCATCACGAGGTAGCCGGCCACGCAGGCCACGGCCAGGCTGGCGGCCACGGCACAGGCC
>JBFYZU010000357.1:0-3647 GCA_041309365.1 Myxococcota bacterium | reverse complement strand
AGGGTGTCACCATCAGCACTCAGGACGTACAGGCGTCCTTCGCAGTCCTCAGGATCGCCTGCCGACCCGTACGTCACCGCCACGATCTCGGGCCCGTCCTCGTCATCCAGACGGCTCACCGCAAGCCCGCCGAGGTAGCCGGAGAGTGAGACGTCCCAGATCTCAGAACCACCATGGGAGTAGCACTTCGCGGACCGCACGCCACAGAGGACCTCAAGCCCCGCCGAGTCGGGTGACACGTCGGCGAGAACGGGATCACACGACAGCACGTTGACCCCTACCCTTGGTCCTCCAAGGTACCTGGACCACAGCGAGTCGCCGTCGGTCCCCGCATACGCCGTCACCCAATAGCCGTTGGAGGGAGAGGCATCCTCGAAGTGGGAGGACAGAACATCACAGAGACGATCGCCGTCAAGATCGGCAGCAGCAGAGGACTTGTCCAGTGGCGTGACGGGCGCCGCAACGCTGCCGTCCAGCACTGGACCCCGCCACAGGACCGAGATACCTGACCCGTTTCCCTCAACCGCCACCTGCTCGTGGGAGGCGGTGCTCTTCCCCCAGGAGCGCGTGACCAGCACCTCCGGCGTGCCGTCACCGTCCATGATGTCCGCAAGCACGGCACCGCTGTCCAGGCCGGTGCCGTAGGGCCGCCCGCGCCAGAGGCGCGTCCCACCGGAGCCTGCCAGCGCGGTCACGGTGTCGCCACGGCAGACGACAACCTCCTGCGCACCATTGCTATCCAGATCCCCGCAGGCCACAGGCCCGCGCAGCTCCTGCCCGCCCGACGGCCCGAACGTCCACTCCGCAGTGCCGGAGGATGACAGAGCCTTGACGATGCCGGGATTGCGGGACACGGCGACGATCTCGGGGTCCGCGTCGCTGTCGACGTCAACAACGATTGGCGAGAGCCCCCCGGTGCCACCAAGGCGCACCGGGAACCCGGCCTTGTTCGGCAAGACTCCCACGTCGATCATCGCATCGTTGTTGCTGTCGTGCAGCTCGGCTTGGAGGCTCTCCGGATCAACCACCGCTCTGAACGCACGATGCCCGACATCGCCCGAGGCCACGGTCCACGGCACCTCCACGACCCTGGACCCCCACGCCGGCACGATGACGGAGTCAGCGCCGATTGGGACGCATTCAGTGCCATCCTGCTCACACATCTCGAACAGCACCGCAACAGGTCCCGGCGGACTGCAGTTGCTCACGTTGCGCACACGCGCGTGGAGCAGGACCTCGTCGCCGCACGAAGGCAGGCCCGGTGTCGCTGACATCTCGCTGCTCCGCACGACGTAGTCCGGGTACGTCCCATAACCCGCGCTGTCGGTGAGGAAGAGGTCAATCGCCGGATCGCCCAGCAGGTTGTACCTCAGATGATCGAACGCGTAGCCTGCTCCTCCGAGGTTCGAGAGCTTGGCATATGCGATGGCTTCTCCCGGCGTGTACATGTCCCAATCGAAGAACGCCTCCCACATGTATCTGCCGAGGTACTCCCAGGACCGCTCGACGACCTCCGTCGACCCGAAGAAACCGATCGCCCCATTCATCCCGTTCCTATGAAGGAGCCGCTCGCCGAGACAATCTCTTGTGAACGTATCGGGCTGGACCGGGACGTAGTCGAACGCACCAGTCTCGCAGGAGTACGCCATCCAGAACCCGAGCGTGTCACCGTTGCTGAGCGTGTCGGCATCCCACCAATCGAACGCGTAGGTTCCTGCAGGGTATCCGTGAGAACAGAGTTCGATCAGGTGATAGCCTGTTCTCTCCACCCAAGCCACGATGGTGTCCTGCGTCGCATCATACTGGGCCTGGCAGTCCTCCCCGCTCTGCTCGTGCGCATGGATCTCGTCCACGGTGTAGCCTGGCGGTGCCACATCGCCGAACGCATCATGCGCGCTCTCCGCGAGATCCTCGTCAGTTGCATAGCAGAACCCGCACGCCAGCAGGGCGTTGTGACGCCACTCCATCGCGTCCGCGGCATTCACCTCGTAGTACCTGATTTTGCTCGCCTCCGTCACGAACTCCGACAGGTGGCTCGCCGCCAGCCTGCCGAGCATGACATCCGCGTACTCGTCATCGCCCTTCACGCACGCGTACCAGTGGTCAGTCGTGACGGGATCGTCATGCGCCGGGATCCGGCTGTTCGGGCTGTCGCTCTCCGCGTCGCCGACAAGAAGGACGTACCCAAGCCTGCCGTCGGCCATGTGTGCCGCACTCTCTGTCTCGTAGACGTCCCGGATGAACCTCCTCACCACGCGATCTGAGATCGCCAAGGTGTCCGCGTTCTCGATCACCGTCGTGTCGGATACGACTGCCACGTTGTAGCCGTTCCACGCCGACCGATGGTCCGCGAGGATGTGCACGGAGTCCACCAGCGCCCCGTCAACGATCATGAGGTAGTCGGCCCCGAGAGCGGCGCACTCGGCCACCGAGTGGCAGATGTTCCACTCCCCGGCACCGGTCCGGCTGGTGCCTCCTCGGTCTCCTCCCTCGTAGTTCGGGAGCACGAGCCCGGCCACATGTGACAGTGGCCCCGTTGGCTCCCCAAGCCCGCCCCGTCCACCGGACCACGTGATGGTCACCAGGAGTTCCGGATACGCCACAAGCTCAGACGTCGAGCCGTCGAACTGCAAGGGGTACACCGTTACTCGCGCTACCCCCTGGCCCCGGAGGCTTCCCTCACCACCCACGCTCGCCACCTCGCCCGGGTAGTACCCGGTGTCGTAGTAGCCCTCCTCAAGCGCGAACTCCTCCACGAGGTACTCCCACCCCTCGGGCGTGTACTCCACCACAAGGGCCGGCGTCGGGTACACCGCCGCGTCCGAGAAGTACACCGTATCTGCGGAGTCCGGGACGGCCACGCTCACATCGATCTCGGCCCCCTCAGGGACCGCGATGAGCTGACCGATCAGGGGAACGCAGGCGTATCCGACATCAGGGGAGTGGTAGCAGCCGGGGGTGCTGATCCTGTGGAACTCGAGCGTGTCCTCGGTCACCGTCTCGCACAGGACGCCGTGCGTTGTCACGCGCAGCACGACTTCGCTGGAGCTCGAGAACATGACCTCGACGCTCGGCGGGGTTGGCGTCATCGTGCCATCCAGTGACACCCACCCGTCCTGCAGCGTCCCCGCTGATACCGGCGGCGCCGCGAGAAGCAGCACGACGGCTGAGATGATGCACGTGATCGGGATCCTGGAGCTCGAGGCGAGGCCAACGGGTCTGCAGACCGTTCGGGGGAGCATCTCGGTCTCCTTCCAGCGACGGGCCGGTGTGGGGCCGGCGGCATCTGGTATGGCGTGACCAAGTGTGCAGATACGATGGTCGCATGCCCCCCCCCCATAGGTGTCAAGAGCATACTGCAACCGTTGGCGCGCCCGGCCTTCCTGCTGTAGGATTGCCGCAGGCACCCCCATGCAGACGATGAACTGGTGGAGGCCCGTCGTGACCGCTGACTGGAAGCACATACTCGACATGGACATCCTTCTCAGGTGGGTCTTCTCGAACGGCATCCGCGTCGCGGCGATCCTGCTGGGCGCGTTCATCGTGACGCGCCTGGCGGGGTTCATCACGCGGCGGATCGAGCACGCGTTCGACGACGACGACCCGACGACGCTCTCCGAGCGCGAGAAGCGGGCGGCGACCATCGG
>JBFYZU010000356.1:0-7227 GCA_041309365.1 Myxococcota bacterium | reverse complement strand
CGATGGTGCCGTGGTCATGGGAGTGACCGGCAGCATGGAGAAGCTGGCCGGGGACGTCGGTGCCATGAAGGAGCTGGACGTCGTCCGTTGTCTCATGTGTGGCACCGAGGACAAGAGTGAGAGCCACGTTGCCATCATCGACATCGGTGGCTCGAGCCTCTCCATGGTGGAGCTCGGAGAGAGAGGCCAGTTCAACGCGTTCAGGGGAAACTCCCTGTGTGCCGCTGGCACGGGGAGCTTTCTCGACGAGCAGGCCAAGAGGCTACACGTCAGCTACGAGGAGCTCGCGTCGTATCCGAGTATCGACAACCCTCCTTCCATCGCCTCCCGCTGCGCCGTCTTCGCGAAGAGCGACCTCATCCACCGCCAGCAGGAGGGTTGTACCCGGGAGCAGATGTGGTCGGGCCTCTGCCGTGGCATGACCAGCACCATGTTCCAGACCTTGTTCAAGGGACGCCCCGTCAGGGGCAACGTCACGGTCACCGGTGGAGTCAGCCAGAATTGCCAGGTGCGGCGCTGGATGCAGGAGCTCGCACCCGAGGCGCGGTTCCGGTTCCCGGAAGGGGGGCACCTCGCCGTTGCACTGGGAGCGGCGCTTCTGGCCTCGGAAGATGCCGGTCTGGTGCCGGTCACGATGGATGAACTCGCCCGAGACCTCGTACCCTTCATCGAGAAGGCCCACGGTGGGAACGGGAGCACCTCGGCCAGCAACGGAGACTACGGGCCTCTGGAGCTCAGGCTTTCCACCTACCCATCGTTCGATGTAGTCCGTTCGTACACGGACGCCAACGGGACCGAGGTGCGCATCACCAGGTGGGGCGAGGCAGGCGGGACCGTGAGCTGCCACATGGGCATCGACATCGGCTCGACCTCCACCAAGGCCGTGCTTCTCGACGAGTCCGGCGAGGTCCTGTGCGATCTGTACCGCAAGACGCTCGGGGATCCCATCGAAGCCGTCAGGCTCCTGTTCACGGCCATCGAGGATCTCGAGCGGGAGACAGACACTCGAGTGAGCGTCATGGGCTGCGCGACCACGGGGTCGGGCAGGAAGCTCATCGGCCAGGTGATCGGCGCAGACGTGATCATCAACGAGATCACCGCTCACGTGATCGGCGCTTTGCACACGGATCCGGAAGTCGAGACCATCTTCGAGATCGGTGGGCAGGACTCCAAGTTCGTCCGCCTGCGAAACGGGAACGTGGTCGACTCCAACATGAACTACATCTGCGCCGCGGGAACGGGCAGCTTCGTGGAAGAGCAGGCAGGCAAGCTGGGATTCGGGATAGCCGAGGTGGGGGACGCCGTGATGGGGGTCTTGCCCCCCCCGACGTCGGATCGCTGCACGGTGTTCATGGAGCAGGATGTGAACGCGCTCATCCGCAAGGGACACAGCCCCGTGGAGGCCATGGCGGGCGTGATGCGTTCTGTGGTCAAGAACTACCTGACGAAGGTCGTGGGCAAGAGGCCCGTGTCCAAGGAGAAGATTGCCTTCATGGGGGCCACGGCGCGCAACAAGGGACTCGTGGCGGCCTTCGAGCAGCAGATGAAGTGCCCCATGGTGGTGAGCCCCTACTGCCACGTGATGGGCGCCTACGGCGTGGCGCTATCGGTCATGGCCGACAGGCGCGCGAGTCCTTCCCCGTCGGTCTTCCGCGGATTCGATCTCGTGCGTCGCCGTGTCGAGATCGACCACAAGACCTGCGCCCTTTGCAACAACGAGTGCCGGATCACATACGCCCATATCGAGGGAGTGGAGAAGGTCCCTTCATGGGGCTATCTCTGCGGGCGCGATCCCGAGGAGACGAAGGCCAAGCGGCGCATCGAGTACGACCTCTTCCGTACGCGCGACCGTCTGTTCCGCCAGGGCGGGAAGGGGATCGAGGTGTCTAAGGACGCACCCGTGGTGGGCCTGCCCATGAGCCTGACGAGCTACACATACCGGCCCCTCTGGACGCGGTTCTGGAACGCTCTCGGGTATCGCGTGATCACATCGGGGAAGACCGGCAAGCAGGTCAAGGAGAGGGGGCTCGAGCTCGTGAGCGCCGATTTCTGCTTCCCGGTGAAGACCATGTACGGACACATGGACGTCCTGCTTCGCAAGGAAGGCGTCGATCTCGTGTTCTTGCCGCACCTGATCGCCAACCAGCACAACATGTGGACCACGGACTCGCAGTTCTGTCCCTGGGTGCAGGGAGTCCCGTCAGCAGTGAAGGCTGCGCTGCGCCAGTACGGCATGGGCACGGACAGGGTCCTGTCGCCCGTCGTGGATTTCAGGTGGAACGACCGGGTGATGGTCGATTCGCTCCTCGCGACAGTCGGGCCTGCCACCGGCCATACCCGTGACGAGATTGCCGGAGCATGGAGCACGGCCATGAAGGCCCAGGCCAGCTTCGAGGACGCCTGCGCCATCGAGGGCAAGAAGGCCCTTCGTCGGCTCCGGGAGAAAAACCAGCGGGCCATCGTGGTCCTCGGCCGTCCGTACAACGTGTTCGACCCGGGCGTGAATGTGGGTCTACCCGAGAAGATCTCGGAGTACGGGATCACCGTCATACCGGTGGATTTCCTCCCGTTCCGGCCGGAGTTGCTCGGGGAGCGCTACAGGAACACCTACTGGAACTACGGCCAGCGCATCCTCAGTGCCCTGAGGCAGGTGGCAGACGATGACCTTCTCTATCCGGTCTACCTCACCAACTTCTCCTGCGGACCGGACTCGTTCCTGCTCACCTATGGCGAGGACATCATGGGTGACAAGCCCATGCTCATCCTCGAGCTGGACGAGCACGGAGCCGACGCGGGCTACATCACCCGCGTGGAGGCGTTTTTGGACGTCATGAGACAGGACAGGCCCAGCCTGCGTCGCCGATCTGTCGACATGTTCGCGCCGCCCACGCAATGGGCAGGCCGTCGTGTGTGGATCCCGCCCATGCACGAGATGGGCTCGGATCTGTTCGCTGCCGCGTTCCGCAAGTTCGGTTATCACGCCGAGGCCTTGCCCGTGGAGGACATGGAAGCGTTCGAGATCGGCCGTCGCCTTTCGAGGGGGTCCGAGTGCCTGCCCACGGCGGCGACGCTCGGTACGTTCGTGAAGACCATCCGGGATCTGGAAGCGGATCCGTCCGGCGAAGCGCTGTTCATGCCCACGGCCGAGGGGCCGTGTCGCTTCGGGCAGTACGCGACGAGTCACCGTCTGGCCCTCGAGAAGATCGGCCTGGGCGATGTGGCCATCCTCAGCCCGTCCTCATACAATTCCTACATGGGCCTGCCCGAGAAGCTGCGCAAGCTCCTCTGGGATGCCATCCTCCTGGCCGACGTGCTCTACAAGGTCGCCTGCAAGGTGCGCCCCAGAGAAAAGGTGGCCGGAACCACGGATCGGGTCCTGTTCGAGAGGCTTGACGCCCTGTGCGCTGCCATGGAGTCCGGCTCCAGCCTCGACGCGGCGCTCGAGAACGCCTTGCGACGGTTCGACGCCATCGAGAGGAGCGATACGAGAAAGCCCCTCGTGGGCGTCGTCGGAGAGATCTACGTTCGCTGCAACGGCTTCTGCAACAGCCAGGTGGTTCGGACCGTGGAGCATTTCGGCGGAGAGGCCTGGCTCGCCCCCGTGGGAGAGTGGATCCTCTACACGTCGGAGATGGCCAAGCGCAGCGCTCGTCTCGGCATCAACTCGAACCTATTGCGCAACCCCCTGGCCTTCGTCACCCTGCATCTCAAGGACAGGTTCTTGCATAAGAAGGATGAGCACTACTACAAGATCGCTTCGAGGTACTTGCACGATCGCTGCGAGCCTCACGTGTCGGATGTGATGGACGCGGGACAGCGCTTCATCCCGCTGGCCTTCGAGGGCGAGGCCATCCTCACCGTGGGGCGCGCCATCAAGTTCATCGAGGAGGGCGCATCCCTGGTGGTCTCGGCCAACCCCTTCGGCTGCATGCCCGGCACTCTGTCGGACGCCGTGCTCGCAGAGGTCCAGCAAGAGACGGGGGTGCCGGTGGTGAGCATCTTCTATGACGGGGAGGGTGACCTCAACCGCAAGATAGGTATCTACCTGTCCAACATCCATGGCCCCTCGAAGTCCATCCGCTCCCGGATCTGATCCAGCCTTCACGCTGCAGCCGTGCTAAGGTAGGAACGAACATGGAGGTCGTGGTGACGACGGTCCTCGTGGCAGACGACGACGGGCACATCCGCGAGGTCGTCCGGTACGCCCTCGAGAGGGAAGGTTACGACGTGCTCGAGGCAGCGGACGGGACCACGGCCCTCTCACTGGTGGACGAGAGGCCAGTGGATCTTATCGTGCTCGACATCATCATGCCCGGGGAGGATGGACTCCAGGTCTGTCGCAGGGTGGCGGCCCGGGGCACGATTCCCGTGATCCTGCTCACGAGCCGCGACCAGGAGCTCGACAGGGTTCTCGGGCTGGAGCTCGGGGCGGACGACTACGTGACCAAGCCTTTCAGCCCGCGGGAGCTGGTGGCCAGGGTCAGGGCCGTTTTGCGCCGGACAGCCCTGAAAGAGGCAACGACCCTCATCGAGCACGGTGATCTCTTGCTGGATCTCGAGCAGCACAAGTGCCAGCGGGCAGGTGAGCTCGTCGATCTCACGGTGACGGAGTTCGCCATCCTGAGGACCCTGCTCGCGCGACCGGGCAAGGTGTACACGCGGTACGAGCTCGTGCAGCGGGCGTACGGACACGATCACCACATCACTGAGCGGACGGTTGACAGTCACGTGAGGCGGATCCGTGCGAAGCTGACCCGGACAGGCGCCAGCGATCCCATCGAGACTGTCCACGGGCTCGGGTACAGGATCGCGGACAGGGAACCGGGATGAGTATCACTCCTGGCAGTCATCGGCCCCGTCTGCGAGGCCTGCCAGTGGGATGGCTGCTGTCGGGCGTGAGCGGCCTCATCCTGCTCTCGCCAGTGGGTGCGCTCCTCGTCATGCAGATCTACCAGACTCATCTGGTGCGCCAGACGGAGACGGGGCTCATCACGCAGTCCGTGGTGGTGGCCGAGCTGTACAGGGACAGGTGGCTCGAGGAGATGGGGGCCCAGGGTGCGACGATCGATGACATCCTCCCCCCGTCTGCGAAAGACGTGATGTTTGCTCCCGTGGAACCCACCATGGACCTGGGAGGCGGGCTCTTGCCACCGTTGGAGGATCCTCGACGATGGGCTGGCGACACGAGCGGCCCTTCATGGCGTGCGGGCCGCGCCATCTCGCCACTCCTGGTGCGGACGAGGGTCTACAACCTGACGAGCGTCAGGGTCCTCGGCCCGGATGGTTGCGTCGTCGCAGCCAGCGGCACCTGGATGGGTGCCTGCGTCGACGATCTGCCGGAGATCGCGCAGGCTCTCGCGGGCCGGTACACGTCCGTGGCACGGGAAAGGGTGAGTGACAGCCCCGCTCCACCCATGGAGAGTATCAGCAGACGTGGGGACATACGGGTCTTCACGGCTCTTCCCATCTTCCATCGCAAGGACGTGATAGGGGTCGTGTGGATGTCGCGCACGAGCATGGCGCCGCTCAAGGCCGCCTACCTCTACCGCCGGCCGCTGCTTTTAGGTCTCGTGGGTGTGCTCCTTCTGACGGCGTTCTTGAGCCTCGTGTTCGCTCGTTCCATCACCCGCCCGCTGCGACAGATCACGCTGGCCGCCGAGTCCATCGCCAGGGGAGGAGCCCCCGACAGGCTCGCCTGGGATGGGTTCGCGCCAGCCGAGGTCCACATGCTGGGCGATGCGCTCTTTACGATGACCCGGCAGCTCAGCGACAGGGCCGAGTACATCTCCGAGTTCGCCGCCAACGTGAGTCACGAACTCAAGTCCCCCATCACTGCCATCAGAGGAGCCGCCGAGTTGCTTCGCGAAGGGGTGAAGGACATGGCTCCTTCGCAGCGTGAGCGCTTCCTTGCCAACATCGAGGCGGACGCATCTCGCATGGAGAGGCTCGTGAACAGGCTCATGGAGCTGGCGCGTATCCAGAGTGCGCCGGCTGCCGCGCAGGAAGTGGACATCGAGGATGCGCTCGGCAGGGTCGCCGATGGCCACGACGGTCGGGTTACCGTGATCATCGATGACTGTCCACGGACCATCTCCATCAATCCCGATCACCTGGAATCCGCTGTGCGCAACCTGCTCGACAACGCTCTTCGCCACTCGGGAGACAGTCCCGTCGTCATAAGTGCGAGGCGCGAGGGAGGCATGGTGGCCATCGAGGTGACGGATCGGGGGTCCGGCATCGACGCGAAGAACCTCGAACGCATCTTCGACAGATTCTTCACGACCGAGCGCGATCGAGGCGGCACGGGCCTCGGTCTGGCCATCGTCAAGGCCGTGGCCCTGACGCGGGGTGGGGACGTGACCGTGAGGACGGGGCCAGAGGGGACGACGTTCACACTGACGGTATGAAGGGGTTCTGCTCAGGAGCGGGTGCAAGGGACTTTTTGAAGCGGAACACGGAATCCCAGTCGGTCCGGGCCGTGAGATGCATCACGATGGCGAGCGTCACGATGGCCCCGATGGTGATGGTCAGGCCCGTGTATTCCTCGAGAAAATGAGCGAGGCCGAACAGGACCTGGTAGATGAGCTGGCTGATGCCGGCCTCGACGAGGGCGAATCTCAGTCCCACGACGATTCGCAGATACGAGATCACGAGGAAGATGGAGACCATCGAGGCGATGCCGAAGGCTGCGAACACGTCCATGTGATCGACGAGGTAGGAGAACAGGAGGTTGAATGCGAAGAAGCTGGCGGCGATGAAGAAGTAGTTCATCGGGTGCATCTTGATACTGCGCAGGATTTGCAGGATGAACATCACGAAGAAGAAGAAGAACAGGGACACGGGCGCGTGAAGGCTCATGCTCTGCGCAAGGGGGCCGGGGTTGATGCGATGGGGCATGAGCATTCCCAGGGATAGGCCGCTCACCACGGATTTCTTGTCCCACTCCAGCCGGTATCCTCCTGTCCCTGGATCCCTGACCTTGAGATCGGGACTTATCGAACCCTGCGGGAAATCTATCTTCTCGAAGTTGGTGGTCATGGACAGCTCGAAGTTCTCCACCATCTTCACGTCGTGACCGAAGCTGTAGCTCCACCGGTCCATGCCTCTCGACCTGTAGGAGAACGCTACGTCGCGGGTGGCATTTGCCGGCAAGGTGAACAGGACGGACATCATCGAATCCTCGGCCGAGACTCGAGCTCTTTCGTCTCCCTGGACGACCAGGCTCAT
>JBFYZU010000355.1:0-13699 GCA_041309365.1 Myxococcota bacterium | reverse complement strand
ATGAGCTTGTCGATGACCGCCCCCATGTGATCCACCCTGGCGCCCAAAAGGAGGAGATCGCCGCCGGTGATGGCGCCGGCCACCATGTACGTGCCGGCCTCGATCCTGTCGGGCATGATGGCGTGATCGACGGGCCTCAGGGACTCCACTCCCTCGATGGTCACGACATCCGTTCCTGCGCCGCTGATGCTGGCGCCCATCTTGTTGAGCACCGTGGCGAGCTCCTCGATCTCCGGCTCGCGCGCCGCGCCGGCCAGGAGGGTACGACCCCTGGCGAGCACAGCGGCCATCATGAGGTTCTCCGTGCCGCCCACGGTGGGCATGTCGAAGCGAACCTCCGCACCCACGAGCCCCCGGTCGGCCCTCGCCTCGATGTAGCCCTCGCTGATGTCGATGACCGCACCCAGCCGCTCGAACCCCTTGAGGTGTTGATCCACGGGCCGGGCACCTATGGCGCATCCACCCGGCAGCGACACGCGGGCCCGCCTGAATCGGGCGAGAAGGGGGCCGAGCACGAGCACGGACGCGCGCATGCGCTTGACGTGATCGTAGGGAGCCTCGGTGCTCGTGACCCCGGACCCGTCGATGGTGACCACGTGCCTCGACCCGTCGCGCGCCACCTTGCAGCCAAGGTGCGAGAGAAGGGCCCCCAGCGTCGAGATGTCGTGCAGGTCCGGCACGTTGCGGAACGTGCTCTCGCCCGAGGCGAGAAGCGCCGCCGTCATGATGGGCAAAGCGGCGTTCTTGGCACCGCTCACCCGTATTGTCCCTTCAAGGGGCACTCCCCCCTCGATGAGAAAGTTCTCCATGATGAGCAGTCAGTCTAGCGCACTCCGAAGGCGTCGAGAAGCAGGGCATCACGACCCTCCTTCTCCCGTCGTCGCGCCTCCTCGAGCGCCAGGCGTGCCCGATCCTGCAGCTTGCGGGCCATGGCGAGCGCCTCGTGAAGATCTGCGAGCATGCGGGCCTGCTCGTCCGGCGGTGGCACCGGCAGGCTCAAGGACATGAGGGCGGCCGTGCCGAGGCGCGGCCTGCCGATGCCCGTGACGATGTGGCGCACCTGATCCATGGTGACATCCGAGCGCAGAAGCTCCGCGAGAAGCCCGGGCAAGAGGACGGGGCGCCCCGCATCGTCCGTGCGCGAAACGAGCACCACGCACTCGGGGCTCACGTGGCCTGCGGGCTGGTCCAGAGGGACGAAACAGACCTTTCGAAGCTCGGGCCTGAGGCGCGACATGATCACGTCGCCGGGCATGTACCTGAGAACGGGGCCCTTCACGCTGTGCCTTGCGACCTGGACCGGACGCATCAACCCGGTGTGAGGCTCCATGTCCGAAAGGCCCACGTGAGTGAAGGTCAAACCGTCGATGTCCCTGTCGGGCCGGACGGGCTCGTAGCGCCTCTCGCAGATGCTCGAAAGCGTCAGGACGGGGTGCCGGGAGCTCTCCAGCAGCTTCGCCACCCGGAGCCTGTCGGGATGGTGGGCTGCGATGTCCAGCCTCGCATCCGATCCTGCGCCCTCGGTCCTGGCGGTGAACCACTCCGCCTGCCCGCAGGGTTCGCCCGTGGACATGGCGCCGACATGGGCGCGGTGGGCTCTCAGGATGCCTGGCAGGTCGTCTTCGGGGTGACTCTCGCCGCTCGGCCTGCGCCCCACCTGGCCGGCCCGCGCGAAGAACGTCTCGGGGCCCTTGCCAGGGCCGCTCTTCCTCTCGAATAGCAGGATGGATGTCCTGACACTGGCGTAGGGCATGAAGGCCGTCTCCGGGAGGGCCACCACGGCCAGCATTGCGGCCCTTTCGAGGATGAGCGTCCTCACGTCTGCCTGCGCCCTGCCCGATGTGATGCTCTCGTCCACGACCATGCAAGCCACTCCACCGGGACGTAGCAGATCGAGGCACCTTTCCACGAAAAGCACGCCCCTGCGCCGGCTCGCACGGCCGCGGCCGAGCACGAAGTCATCGAGTGTGGCGCGATCGGTGGTATCGCTGCCGAATGGCGGGTTGGTGATCACCACGTCGAAATCCCCACCCGAGAGCTCGACCGCTCCTTGCGCCAAAGAGCCCGAGCCGGGCAGATGACGCACCTTGGCATCGTCCGCCGCGCAAAGGACGAGGTTCGCGCGAGTGGCCCTTGCCAGGCGCTCGTCCACCTCCATGCCCACGAGATGCGCCCCGAGGCCCCTGTCGCGCAGCATCGCCAGCGCTCGCACGAGAAAGCCACCCGTGCCGCATGCCGGATCGCACACCCGGCCCGCGAGGCGGTCCGAAACGAGACCCAGCATGAAGTCCACCACGTTGCGAGGCGTGAAGAACTGCTGGTTGTCGCCCTTGTCGAACGTGCGGCGCAGCAACTCCTCGTAGGCGAGCCCCGCGAGATCGTCTCCGACCGAGAGAAGGTCGATCCTCGCGAGCCTCGCAGCACATGCAGACAGGGTGGCATCGGAAACGGGGATGGGTAGGGTTCTCCAGGCAAAAAGCCCGGTATCGTCCGCGGCGATCCGTGAGGCCAGGGCCCTCAGTGCAGGTGCAGGCGCAGGATCCCTGAACGCCTGGCACCCGAGCCTCTCATCCATCACCTTGAGCACGATGAGCCCGCTGAGCAGATCGAAGCGCTCCATCAGGCTGCTCGTTCCCTCTCCATCCCTGATGTCGCGGTTGAGGCCCTCGACGAGCCTCCTTGCCCGGGCACCTTCCTCGCTCAACTTGCACACCTCTGCCGTCTCGGGGCAACTAGCTGCAGACGCCCGAAGCGATGTCGCACACCGACCCGGGTCCGAAGATGGACGCGCAGAAGGCATCCGACGCACAGGCGGGCATGCAGAACCCGGGAGGCTTGAGGGCCCCGGCAACGACGTACGTGTAGGTGCCGAACCTGCTCAGCGGCGTGCATGCCATGTCCGTACGATCGCACCCGTTCGTCCCGAGAGAGGCTCCTGGGGCGTCGCACCCCGCAAAGCACATGTTCCAGCCGCAAAGCCCCGTGGCAACCGACCCCGTTCCTGCCGGCCCGCAAATCCCACGGTCCTCGGCCAGGGTCTGGCTGCAGCTCACCGTGCAGAACGGCACATCGCCGAACCAGGACATGCAGGATCCCAGCCCCAGAGGCGAGGCACAGTCGGAGTCCACGTCGCAGCTCGATCCCAGGGCTCCCGTGCCAGCACCGAAGTTGCCGGGCATGCAGTATCCGTCCATGCCGTCCGGCGGCGGGCTCCCTATCCAGGAGTACGAGCTCACCGGGATGCAGGCGTGCTCCTGGCCGGGCGTCTCGCGGCACAAGAAACCTGGGTCGCCCGGGCCGAAGCCCGAATGGCACGGCCTGAGGCACATGCCAGATGGCTCCGTCGAGATGCCCGTCATCAGGCATGCTCCGCCAGCAGCCTCACAGCCGCGTCCGGCGTACTGGCAACCGTAGCGGGTGCAGTACCCTCCCGGGTAATAGTCCTCTCCCGTGGTGGGATCCGTGTAGGCGAGGCACACGCCGTCGACCGGACACTGGTGGTCGTGGTCGCAGGGATCGCCGAACCGCGCGCCGTCGAGCCCGGGATTCTGGCACGAATGGCTCGCCATGCAGTCCGACATCTCGGGGGGATCGTCACCGTCGCAGTACATCTCGCAATCGGACCAGAAGATCACCTCGCCGGGGTCCCGGTCGTAGTCGCCGTCGACATCGTTCCACGTCTCGCAGCACTCGCGGTCGTTGGAACAGCCCGTGAAGCACACCCGGTAGTTGAGGTCGCACGCGTACCCGCTGCGGCACCCGCAGGCCCAGCCGAACATTTCACCCGACGTGTCGGCAGGCTCGCAGGCGTCGATGCAACCGTAGAGCTCCATGCCCGCATACCCGGTACCCGCGTAGATGCACCTTGCGCCCGGAGGGCAACCGCCGTCGTCGGCCGGATCGCAGGCCAGCGCCCCCCCGGTCCAGAGCTGGCACGCACCTCCCGGGTTCGTGACGTACGATTCCCCGTCGTAGGTCTCCTCGATCTCCGTCGAGCAGCGAGCGGCCGTGACCTCGTCGCAGGCCCCGTCGCCCAGGCAGGGGCGGCCGAGCACGCCGTCCTCCGGGCCTGCGGAGCAGGCCGGAGCAACGCTGCAGGGTTCCGGCGCGATGTCCGTGGCCGTGTCCGCGCTCGTGTCCGCGCTCGTGTCAGCGCTCGTGTCGCCTGTCGTGTCAAGGTGGACGTCCGTGGTTGCATCGGGGGTGCCGCTGATGCGGCTCGACTGTCCGTAGCAGCCCGGGGCAGCCGTCACGATGACGATCACCGCGAGAGGCCAGGCGCGAACCTCCTTCTCCAGGTCAGCTTTCATCATGGAAAATACGATAGCACAGGTCGGTCCAATCGTCTGGCCAGGGATCGCCATTTCGTACCCAGCCGGCGGGGTGGAGAGCCAGATCCGGCAGGGCCATGGGTGCAGGTGGGAAGTCAGTTCACGTGCAGGTCGATGGGCTCGGAGAAGCTCTCCACGGAAGGCTCGTAGTAGAGGTAGATGCGGCTGGCAGGCGCCTCGGCCTCGATGGGGTTGTCCGCCCTCATGCGGTAGCTCAGGCTCGTGGTTCCGGGCGCGATGGACTCGAAGTAGACGATGATCTGGCGGCCCGTCGTCTCGTAGCGGCTGAACCTGCCCGCGGCCACCAGGGCGTCCAGATCTCCCGTGAGCACGCTGAACCCGGGAGGTACCCCGAGGTCGAGCATGACCATCATGAGGTTCGCATCCGTGCGGTTGATCATCTGCACCTCGACCGTGACGAGGTCGTCGGTGGAGAGGCTGGTGGCGTCGTAGCCCACCTCGACGCCGATGGGACCATCGCCCGGATCCGTGGAACCGGCCCATGGCAGGTAGTGGATGGCCGCGATCTGGTACATGAGCGTGCCAGAGCCCACGAACGAGAGGCTGACCTCGTTGTCGCCCTCCACGATGTACTCCTTGAGATCCACCTGCCTGAACACGTCGTAGTCCTCGGATGTCACGGCCAGGGTCTGCACCACAGAACCGTTGTGCATGACCGTGATGATGCCGTCGGCGGCCTCGCCAGAGCCTGCGATGGCCATGATCATGGCCCTCAACGAGTAGATGGTGGCCTGGGTGGTGTGCCAGTTGCCGAAGCTGTCCTTGTTGCGCACCAGCCAGGCGAGGGCCTGCCCGGCGAGGTCGATGTGGGCACCGGCGCGCATGAAGGCCTCTGCGGCCAGCGCCGTTGCCTCGATTAAGTGGGCATCGCCCGTGGAGTAGGTCAACCCGGGGTCGTCCCCTCCTGACCAGTGGGCGCCAGCGTCGTCGATGATGGCAGCCTCCGCCAGCAGATCGAGCATCTGCATGCCCGCGTCGGAGTCGGGATCGTCGGCCAGCAGGGCCAGCGCCACGATGGCCTGCGTGTAGGCATCCGCTGCCTCGCCGCGGTGCGACCGGATGTAGCCCGTGGCCCTGTCGATGACCGTGGCGCCTTCGTAGCCGCTCACGACGAGGGCCCACGTGACGTACGCCGTGGTGCGCAGGATGTTGTTCTCGTAGTTGTTGATGGCCCCTTCGGCGATCCCGCCGTCGGTGGGATGAAACGAGCCGTCCGAGGACTGGCCCGAGGCCAGCCACGCCGCCGTGCGAGTGATGACCGCCGGATCCACCGGGTGCACCTGAGACATGTCCGCGAACTCCATCAGGCCATAGGCCGTGAGCACGTTGTGCGCGGGTGCCTCGCCGAACCAGGAGAACCCGCCACCCGCGACCTCGTAGGTGAGCAGCCGCTGGTAACCCAGGTTGATGTACTCGCGTGCCTTGAGCTCCACCTCGGGCGTGCTCTGACCGCTGGCCTGCAGGTAGGCCAGGGCCATGACGTTGGGGTAGGTCGCCGAAGAGGTCTGCTCGAAACACCCGCTGGGCAGGCGAAGGATGGAGTCGAGACCCTCCACGGCCTGGCTGAACATGCCGGGATAGATCTTGACCAGAAGCTCCGATGCGTCGTCCACCGCGGCCGCGGGGATGCTGAAGGTGGAAAAGACCACCGTACCGGATGAAGTCCCCTCGAGCATGTCCGACGAGCTCTGGTCCTTCTGCTGCCCCGAGGGGAGCACCTCGATGGCCCTGGCCACCGCATCCTCTTGCTCGCCGCTCGTACCCGTCGCCAGGAGCGAGTGCCATCCGACCCGCTCGGCCGTGATGGTGCAGGGTACGCTGGTGACCGACAGCGGCCCCACCGTGACGGTCTGAACGGCCGGGGTCGAGAGTGTGAACCAGTCGCCGTCGGCCAGCTCTATGGTCACGTCCTGGTCCGCCTCGGTGTAGTTGTAGACCGCCACCGGCACCGTGATGGTGTCTCCCAGGGTGAGCGTGGCCGGGAAGTTCACATCGATGAAGAACGGCTGGAACACGAGGATGCCTGCACTGCTGGAGCCCAGCTCGCCGGAGCGCGTGTTGGCCAGGCCCGACACGCGCCAGGTCGTGATGGAGTCGGCCAGCGGCACCTCGATGGTGGCGCGTCCTGCCTCGTCGGTGATGAGTGAAGGCTCCACGAGCAAGGTCTCGGGGAAGTACGAGCGCACCCTCACCGAGTCATCCTCCCCGCCCTCTCCTGAAGACGGATCGGGGGGAGCGGACGTGTCCGTGGCCGCGTCGGCCACTGCTCCGGGCTCCTCGGCGTCCCAGTCGACGTCCCCGGCGCCGTTGAACCCGTCGTCCCGGCCAGCGTCGAGGTCGACCCAGTCGGAGACCGTGATGTCGTCATCCGTTCCCCACAGCTCGTCCACGCCCGAGGACATGAGAGTGAGGTTGGACCCGCTGAGTGTGCTCTCGTAGGCCTGGCCCCAGGGGTCGAACCAGGAGTCCTTGCGCGCCTCGACCCAGACCGCGGCGCTGGGTGTGCCGAACAGGTCGTCTGCCCGCGAGGCGAGGTAGCGCTCCAGCGCCTCGGTGATGGCGTCCATGTCCTCGTCCACGCGTGCGGTGGTCACGAGCATCATCTGTGGCACGAGCGAGAGCCGGCTGGAGTAGTAGATGCCGAACACGTCGTCTCCGGAAGCCGCGGCGAAGAGCATCTGCGCGGCCTCCTGCGTCCCTGCATCGTCCGTATCCACGCTGCCTCCCATGAACAGGTCCTGCACGCTCATTCCGTAGATGGTGACGGCTGGCTCGCGGATCTCGTCCTCCAGGTTGAAGTAGGTCTGCTCCATGCCGGGCTTCATCTCCGAGAGCGCGAACACGGCCTCGTCGACGATGTTGATCCCGACGGCGGCCTGCACGGGACGGCCCTGCGCGTCATTGACCCTCACGTCGAGCATGGCCGTCTGGGCAGGGCGGTACATGGCCCTGTCGGTGGTGAACGAGAGGTGCAGCGCTCCCGCGGACTGTACGTACACGACCCGCTGGTCGCGGACGATGTTTCCCTGATCCGAGATGTAGTACACCGACGCGACCAGCGTTCCGGTCATGTCGTCCGAGAGATCCACGGTGGCCTGGGCCATGTGGTCCTCCACGGCGAGGATATCCTCGAGGATGGTCTGTCCACCCCGGACGATGTCGAGGTAGACGCGATCCGAGGCTCTTGGCACCGTGGCCGTAAGGACCATGGACTCACCGACCTCGTAGAGCGCCGCGTCGGTCCGAAGCAGGACCACCTCGTCGCCCGCTGTGTCCGTCGACAGGTAGAACGACTGCCCGAACGTCGTGCCCGTGTCGTCCATACCCGAGACGTAGAGGTTGTTCGAGCCTGAGGCCGGGACGAAGGTGAAGGGCGCGAAGCCCAGCGCCCCCGTCGCAATCTCGGTGGCCGTGGCTCCATTGACCGACACGGACAACGGCAGGCTCAAGGGAGAGCCCACGGGGCTCGTGGCCACGATCCATGCGACGTTCTCGACGCCAGGGGCCAGGCTGTAACGCTCGGGGATCACCTGCAAGACGACATTGCTCTGCGTGATGGTGATCCCCTGCTCGACGATACGCGTGGAGCCGGCGCCATCGGTCACCTGGACCTCCATCCGCATCAGGCTTCCACCCTGCTCGAGGGGCAGCCCGACGAAGTAGCCCGGGAGGGCCAGGTCGAACTGGTACGAGCCTTCCTCGTCCGTCTCGCCGTCGATGGTGGAGCTCAGGGCCCAGTCACCGACGTACTCGTACAGTCGCACCTGCACGTCCGCGCGGCTCACGGGCTGACCGAACGTGTAGATGGCCGAGAGGCTCCCGTGGGCAGTGGCGCCCGGCAGGTAGTAGCCCCTGTCCATGGACAGGTCCACTGCGTACTTGGGCAGGGCGTACCTGTCGACGGTGACTGTCTTGGTCTGCTGGGTGTCGCCCTGGAAGACGTCGATCGTATAGCGGCCCATGTTGACGAGGCGCGCCAGAGTGAAGACGGTGGAGGCCACGCCGAAGCTGTTGGTGGTGAGCTCTTTTCTCGCCACCTTGTTGCCCTTCCCGTCACGCACCTCCACGAGCACGTCCCCGGAGACGACCGGTGTGCGGCGGGCGTCATCCATGACCAGGGCCCGGATGTGGATGTTCTGGCCCGGCTGGTAGAGGGGCTTGTCGGTGGTGACCAGGATGCGGCGCTGCTGGGCCACCTGGATGGCGTGCCGGGACTCGTTCGAGCCCTGCTCGTGGTACACCCGCACGGCCAGCTCGCCGCTTCCGGCCAGAGAAGGCAGGACCGGGAACCACACCCTGGCGATGCCCATCGCGTCCGTGTGCCCGCGGTAGAGCTCCACGGCCGCGCCCTCGGCCCCGATGAGGTCCACCTCGACGCGGGCGTCCGGCATGGGCACGTCGCCGTCGCTCCCGGTGGCCGTGATCCTCAGGTTGCCCTGTCCCCCGGCAACGAAGGTGTCCGGCCCCACCACCACGGTGTTCAAGCGCCGGACGACGGAGAACATGGACCGCTTGCCGTAGAGGTCGCCTCCCGGCGTGCTCACCACGAACTCGAGGTTGTAGCTCCCCAGCGTCCCGTCGAACAGACCGTCTGGCAGCCCCGGCACCTCGAGCTGCGCCACCGTGCCTCCCTCCTGGATCTCGGCATGGATGCGGCTCATGCCCGAGGTCTCTCCGTCCAGGGAGACGACGGACACCTCCACCGTGACAGGGATGGTCCCCGGCACATCCTCCGTGTGCAGTATGGGCAGGTCCACGTAGGCTGCCCCGGTCTCGAGGGTGGCCTGGATGTTCTGCTCGTCGATGCGCAGACCGAACCCCTCGAGCATCTCCTGCTCACCGATATCGATGCTGCCAGCAGGCAGACACCCCGTCGTGACGAGCACGCACATCATGCCCACCGTGCTCGAAGCCCGTGAAGTGCAGTAAGAAGCTCTCATCTGATGCCTCCGGTGAAATGGTCGGTCCAGGTTCTGCTGCCACGACCATGCCTTTTCCTTGCAATGGGCATACCAGGATCCCGCACTGTGCAACATACGGATATCATTGATATCCCAAAGGAGACTACTTAGTAGGGACTGTGCCAGGCGGCACAGGGCGGCACGGTCGGGGCTTGCCTTCGAGGACGCTTGTCGCGGGAACGGGCTACTCGTAGGGGTTCGAGTCGGTGGGCGCAGGTGCGGGAGCGGGTGCTGGCGCGGGAGCGGGAGCGGGTGCTGGCGCGGGCGCTGGTGCGGGCTCGTCCGCTCCGGCCTTCTTCTTTGCTGGTGGGGCCTTGGCCGGTGCCAGCTTCGTTCCATCCTCGGCGGCCTTCTTTGCAGGGGCCGGCTCGTCCTCGACGACCGGCTTCACTGCAGGTGCCTCGACAGGGGTCGGGGGTGCCGGCACGGCAGCCTCGACCTGCTCTTCGCCGGTTCCCGGCTCCGCCGGTGGCGCTGGCTCCGTGGCCTCGGCATCGGGCTCGGTCGCCACGGGCGCAGGCACGGTCGCCACGGGCGCAGGCTCGGTCGCCACGGGCTCGGGAAGGACGCTCTGCCCGTACTCCTCCGGTTTGACCTCCTCGCCCTGGGTCTTTTCAGCCTCCTGTTGCTTCTTGATCTTCTCTTCGAAATCGGTGTCCACCCGGGTGGATAGCTTGGCCAGCCCGATGGAGGTCACCATGAAGATGATGGCCGAAGCCGTGGTGAACTTCGCGAGGAAACCCTGACCTCCGCCTGCGCCAAACAAGGTCTGGCTTCCGCCTCCTCCGAGACCGGCGCCGATTCCGGCGCTGCGTCCCGCCTGCAGCAGGATGGCCAGGATCATCACAACGCACACCAGAAGGTGGATCCCGTACAAGAATCCCTTGAACACGATCAAGAAGCTCTCCATCTCGTATCACCTCTTCATGGAAGACCGGACAATGGGCACGAAGCTATCCGCACTCAAGGACGCACCGCCCACGAGCGTCCCGTCGATGTCGGGCTGTTCGATGAGACCCGCGATCGTCGTGGGAGTCACGCTCCCACCGTAGAGGATGCGCGTGCGGCTGGCCGCATCCCCGCCAAAGTGCTGCCTCAGGTACTCGCGGATGGAGGCGTGCACCTTTTGGGCATCGTCGGGCGTCGCGGTCCGTCCCGTACCGATGGCCCAGACCGGCTCGTAGGCCAGGATCACCCTGGCCAGATCCGCGGGGCTCGCGCCCGCCAACCCAGCCTCGAGCTGCCCGAACACCACCTGGAGAGTGCGACTCGCCTCGCGCTCGTCGAGCTTCTCGCCCACGCACAGGATGGCGACGAGGTCGTGCCCGAGAGCGGCGCGGACCTTGCGGTTGATGAAGCCGTCGTCCTCTCCGAACACGTGACGCCTCTCGGAATGGCCGAGGATCACGTGTGTGCAGCCGGCCTCCTTGACCATGGAGGCGCTCACCTCGCCCGTGAATGCGCCCTTCTGCTCGTTGTGCATGTTCTGGGCGGCCACTGCCACGCGGCTGCGGCTCACCCACCCGGCGACCGCGGGCACGAGCAGCATGGGCGGTGCCACGACGACGTCCACCGCCTCGAGCGTGGTGCCGAGATTGCACAGCTCTTGCACGAGCTTGCGCGCACTGGCCCCATCCAGGTTCATCTTCCAGTTGCCCGCTGCCAGCGGTCTTCTCGTCGTGTCGGTCATCGCGGGGCCTCCAGCGCCGTCAGGCCGGCGAGCTCCTTGCCCTCGAGGAACTTGAGGCTCGCTCCCCCACCCGTCGAAAGGTGATCGAACCTGCAGTTGAGGCAGTGCATGCGGACCGCCTCCACCGAATCACCCCCGCCCACGACCTTGAACCCCATGCTCGTACCGGCCATCTCCGCGACCTTCACCGTCCCCTCGTGGAAAGGTGGCTTCTCGAACAGGCCCATCGGTCCGTTCCAGAAGATGGTGGCTGCCCTGTCGATGTGCTCGCCGAACGCCGCGATGGTGGCAGGCCCGATGTCGAGGGCCATCATGTCCGGCGGCACGCTCGTCACCGGCACGATGCGCCGCTCGGTGGAGTCCGGGCTCGTGGCCACGACGAGGTCCTGCGGCAGGATGACCGGGATCGACCGTCGTGCCGCATCGGCCAGAACCGATCGCGCCAAGAGGAAGCTCTCCCGCTCCAGCAGGCTCTTTCCCATGGACGTTCCCCGTGCCGCAAGGAAGGTGTTGGCCATGGCGCCACCTATGAGCAACGCATCGGCCCTGCCGAGCAGGCTGTGTATGGTGCGGATCTTGTACTCGACCTTGCTGCCTCCGAGAATGACCACGTACGGCTTCTTCACGTCGCCGAGCAGGGCCGAGAGGGCGTCCACCTCCCTCTTGACGAGCAGTCCCGCGCAGCGCTCCCGCAGCAACTGCGGAACCCCCACGACGGAGGCGTGTGCCCGGTGCAGGGTGCCGAACGCGTCGTTCACGTACACGTCGGCCATTGCAGCGAGCTCACGGGAGAAATGCTCGTCGTTGGAGCTCTCGCCAGGGTGGAACCTGAGGTTCTCCAGAAGCGCGATTCGCCCACCGTACAGATCCGCCACCACCTTGCGGGCGCCGTCGCCCACGCAGTCGTCCGCGAGCACCACGTCTGTGTCCAGAAGCTTCGCAAGCTCTATCCCCACCGGCTCGAGCGACAGCTCGGGCACCCGCTTTCCATCGGGACGGCCAAGGTGGCTCATCACGACCACCTTGGCCCGACGCTTGAGGGCGTGACGGATGGTGGGCAAGGCGGCGCGGATGCGCGAGTCGTCGAGCACCGCCCCGTTCTCCATGGGGCAGTTGAAGTCCACGCGCACGAGCACGCGCTTCGACTCGATCTCCACCTCGTCGATGATCCTGATCATCGTGCCTGCGCGCGTCCTCTCACAGGGTCTTGCCGCCGATGTAGGATGCAACGTCCACCATGCGGCAGGCATAGCCCCACTCGTTGTCGTACCAGGAAAACACCTTCACGTTGTCGCCACCGATGACCATGGTCAGCTCGGCGTCCACGATGGAGGAGTGGTCGTTGCCCAAAAAGTCGCAGGAGACGAGCGGTTCGTTGCAGTACTGGAGCACGCCGGCCAGCTCGCCCGAGGCCGCCTTCTCGAAGGCCGCGTTCACCTCCTTCACGCTGGTCTGCTTCTTCACGTGGGCTGTGAGCTCCACCACCGATACGTTGGGGGTGGGCACGCGGATGGAGAGACCATCTATCTTGCCCTCGAGCTCCGGATAGATGAGCGTCACCGCCCTTGCAGCGCCCGTGGTCGTGGGGATCATCGACACCGCGGCGGCCCTCGCCCTGCGCAGGTCCTTGTGCGGGAGGTCGAGGATCCGCTGGTCGTTGGTGTAGGAGTGGATGGTGGTCATCTGTGCCGTCTCGATGCCGAAGGAGTCGAGCACGACCTTGACGGCCGGCACCAGGCAGTTGGTCGTACAGGATGCGTTGGAGATCACCGTGTGCGCGGACGGATCGTACTTCCTGTGGTTGACGCCGTACACTATGGTGAGGTCGACACCCTTGCCCGGCGCGCTGATGAGCACCTTCTTCGCCCCGGCCTGCACGTGCTTGCCCGCAGCCTCGCGGGTCCTGAACAGGCCCGTGGACTCCAGCACGATGTCGACGCCGAGCTTGCCCCAGGGCAGAGATGCGGGGTCCTTCTCCGCGACGACGGGGATCCGGGTCCCGTCCACCAGGATGCTCTCGCCATCCGCCCTGACCTCGCAACCCAGAGTCCCGTGGACCGAGTCGTGCTTGAGCAGGTGTGCCAGCGTCTCCGGGTCCGTGATGTCGTTGATGGCCACGAGCTCAAGGGCGCATCGCTTGCCCTGCTCGATGATGCGACGGTGCGTGCAGCGCCCGATGCGACCGTAACCGTTGATGGCAACTCTTGTCGTCATGATGGCCTCCATCGCGAAGGTTTCAGGGCGAGGCTTATAATAGAGTTCGGGATCATATAGTCAATAGGAGCAGTTGCGACGGCCGGGGGCCATCAGAACCCGGGCAGCAGGGACCAGGCCTGCACGGTGAAGCTCACTATCTGGGCTCCCATCCACGGTCCCACGAGCGCCAGGGCGAGCAGCACCGCGAGCAACCTCGGAACGAACGTGAGGGTGTGGTCCTGTACCTGGGTGAGGCCCTGGAAGAACGACGACGCGAACCCCACGAGGAGGCTCACGGTGAGCACGGGCAAGGACGCGACGATGGAGACGAGGACCGCGGCCATGGCCATCTCGAATAACCCCTCGGCACCGGACACGTCTCGCTCCTACTGCTTGGGCGTGAGCAGGATGGGAAATACGAACTCGGAAGGCTGACCTGCACCCGGGAACACCCACCCCTTGATTCCCTGCTCGATGCACGGCGTGAGGAAGTTGCCGAA
>JBFYZU010000354.1:0-27444 GCA_041309365.1 Myxococcota bacterium | reverse complement strand
CGATCTCCTGTCTCTAGGGTACAACCACGGCGTGTTCTTGCCACAGGTCCCGGTGGAGCAGGGATGGGACAGGACCGAGTACCTCGACAACCTCTGCTACAAGGCCGGGGTCATGCGAAAGGGCTGCTACGAGGCCCCAGGAGCCAGGCTCGAGAGGTTCGAGGCCATCGTGTGGGAAGAGGACGAATGAGCCTTGGTCCCGTTCCTTGGTGGACGTTCGAGGAGTTGATATAATGTCCACCAGGGACCGATCTCGATGAAGACGTTCAGGTGCCCACATTGCGGCGAACAGCACCTGATGGTGGTGGATCGCTGCCCAAGCACCGAGGCCGGCATATCCGAGGTCTACAAGCTCCAGGGAGAGTTGCTCGCTGAGCGCTACCGCCTCGGCTCAATCATCAGCGAGGGAGGCATGGGGGTCGTCTACGAGGCCGAGCATGTGACGCTCGGCCGGCGCGTGGCGGTCAAGATGCTCCACCCGCACCTGAGGGTTTCTGCCGAGACCATGCTGCGCTTCGAGAACGAGGCACGCCTCGCAGCCTCCGTGGGGCACCGCAGCGTGGTGGACGTCATCGATCTGGGCAGGTACCAGGGGTTGCCCTACTTCGTCATGGAGTACCTCGATGGAGAGTCTCTCGGAGACGTCCTCGAGAGAAGGGGAGTCCTCGAGATCCCCGAGGCGGTGGATCTGTGCATCGAGCTCCTCGAGGGGCTTCGCGCCGTGCACGAGCGCGGCATCGTACACCGGGACCTCAAGCCAGGCAACATCATGCTCGTCAAGCAGGCCGGAGGATCGCCCATCCTCAAGGTCCTGGACTTCGGCATCAGCAGGTTGCAGGAGGCCGACGAGCAGGGCCTGAGCATCACCAAGACGGGCAGCGTCTTCGGTACGCCGCGCTACATGTCCCCCGAGCAGGCCAAGGGCAAGAAGGACATCGACGCGCGCGCCGACCTGTACGCGGTGGGAGTGGTGCTCTACCGGTGCCTCACGGGAGGGTTTCCGTTCACGGGCGACAACTACAACGCCCTGCTCAACGCCATCGCCACGTCCGACCCCGTGCCTCCCCGCGATCGGGTGGATGGAATCCCGGATGGCCTCGAGGCCATCATCCTCAAGTCGCTGGCGCGCGTGCGCACGGATCGTTACCAGGACGCCAACTCGTTCATCGAGTCCTTGGCGCCCTACGCATCGTTTTCGCCCCACATGTCAGCCTCCCAGAAGACCGTGAAGGCGAAGCGAGTGGACCGCCCCACCTTCGAGCCTCCCGCTCCCGTCTCCGTGGACCCGAAGAGCGGGGGGACGGCGACGAGCTGGACCAGCACGAGCGGCAAGCGCTGGCGAGGCGAGCTCACGTGGGTGTTGCCGGTGGCCATCGTCACCGTGCTCGTCGTGTCCGGTCTCGCTGCCCTGGCTTTCTTCATGCACTCCAGGCTCGCGCGCCAGGAGCAGGACATCGAGCGGATGTCCAGGGTCATCGGCAGCAAGAAACGGGTGGACAGCCTGATCCCGGCACGTCCGGCGAGCGCATCGCCGGACGGGTCCACGCAGGATGAGGACAGGTCCTCGGCCGACCCGGCGAGAGTCCGCCTCGAGCTGACCGGCCTTCCCGATGATGCCACCGTGGAGCTCGACGGCCGTCCCCTACCCCAGATACCCATCCTCCTTGAACCGGACACGGGATCGCACGTCCTCGAGGTCAAGTCCGCGGGCTACGAGGACTGGGAGAAGGACATCGCGCTGACCGCAGACCTCCTGATCGAGGTCGTGCTCATCCCGCTACCTGCCCCTCAGACCCAGCCCGTGACACCCATGAAGAAGGTCAAGAAGGGAGTGGATCAGCCGCCCATCGACACGTCCTACCCGGGCATGGTAGGCAAGAAGAAGTCAGGTTGAAGAGACACATCCGTGAGGACAACGAGCGCACTGGGGGTCGCGGTGCTCGTGTGGGCGCTTCCTCCATCGCCCGCACGTGCCCAGGTGGCATCGAACCCCTACGAGGAAGAGGGTGAGGCGACGAACCCGGTTGCCGATCACGCCCAAGAGGCCGTCGAGCACTTCGATCGTGGAGTGGCTTTCTTCGAGAAGCAGATGTTCGGTGCGGCCCTGGCGGAGTTCTCGGCCTCGTATGCGCTCGAACCGAACTGGGCAGTCCTTTACAACATTGGAGTCTGCTACCACAGGCTGGGGCGTTACGACGATGCACTTTCGACCCTCGCGGAGTACATGGATCAGGGTGGGCCATGGATCTACCCGGAACGCAAGCAGTTCGTCCTGGACCTGATCGACGAGATGGAGGCGAGCTGCGGGCAGCTCGCCTTCTCACCGCAGCAGGCGGGGGTGACCTTGACCGTGGACGGCAAGCTCGAGCTTCACACGCCCGTGTCGGAGCCGCTCACGCTGACGGCCGGGCTTCACGAGCTGGTGATGCAGGCAGAGGGATGCGAGCTTCGGATCCTCGAGGTATCCATCTCCGTGGGCACGACCACCACGGTGCCCGTCGAGGTCACGCCCCTTGCGACCCTCTACCCCTGGCTCGCTCGTAAAAAGCAGATGGGCTCGTTCGCGCCCATAAGGGTTTCCGCGCTCGTCCTGGGGGGGGTCGCGGCTCTGACCGTGCTCGCCGGGGCCATCCTGGGGGGGCTCGCCGTGGGGCTGGAGTCGGAGCAGGACCAGGCCATCCTGGAGTGCTGGCCCGACACGGGTCCGGAGCAGTGCCCGCGAGCGTACGATCTCGGACGGCAAGGAGAGACCTTCATGTGGGCGGCGAACGCTCTGTTCATCGCCGCAGGGACCATGGCCCTGACGGCCATGGTCCTGTGGGTCGTCCTGAAGCTCAAGCTGCGTGACGCGGCGGCGTCCGCCGTGCCTGCCCTCGCCGTCGGTCCCGTGGCCGGCTCCGGGTCGTTCGGGATCACCGTGGGGGTATGGCCGTGGGCCGGCTGACGATGCTGCTCGTCTGGGCAGTGACCCTCGGCCTGACCGCTTGCCGGATGGATTACGGCATACCCGTGCCGGACGCGGTCGGCCACGACAACGTCGCTCCCGACGTGACTGCTCATGACACGGCTGTTCTTGATACCCGGTCGCCGGACGCAGTGGATGAGGATCCGGACGGGATAAGAGACGCGGCTCCGGATCACGTGGACACTCACGTGGATACGGCACAGGACGTGCCCGTGGATCCGGAGATGGACCATGGTGGCCATGGCGACGCGAGGCCCGACCTTGCCGGCGATCAGGCCGGGGATCTCGATGACGCAGGGGGCTGATCTTTCCTCGATGCCAGCGAGAAGCTCTTGATGGCGAGATCTGCGATGGTCCGGCCGATGGCCATGGATGCCGTGGCAGCAGGCGAGGGAGCATTGAGCACGTGGATCATGCGCCTGTCCTGCACCATGCAGAAGTCGTCTGCGAGGTTGCCGTCCGGCAGCAGTGCCTGGGCCCGCACGCCGGCGCCACCGCGGATCACGTCCGCGGTCGTGATCTCCGGTATCAACTCGCGCATGGAGCCAACGAAGGCGCTCTTCACGCAGGATCGCCACGTCTCCTCCATCCCCATCTCCCAGTACCTTTCGGCCATGCGCCAGAAGCCCGGGTAGAGCACCCAGGAGGCCACGTCCACGAGCGACACGTCCCGCTTGCGGTACCCCTCGCGCTTGAAGGCCAGGACGGCGTTGGGGCCGGCTTCCACCCCACCGTCGATCATGCGCGTGAAGTGGACCCCGAGGAAAGGGAAGCGCGGGTCCGGGACTGGGTAGATGAGGTTGCGCACCAGCGTGCGGCTGGCGGGCCTGAGAACGTAGTACTCGCCCCTGAAGGGCACGATCCTCATCCCGGGGTCGGTCCCGCAGAGACGGGCGACGCGATCGCTCTGCAGGCCGGCGCAGTTGATGATGTTGCGGACGTGGATCGTGCCCGCGGCCGTATCCAGTGTGATCCCGGCGTGCTCCTTGCCCACGGCCAGGAGGCGCGCGGCCGTGCGGATCTCGCCACCTTGCTCGGACACCACCTGGGCGAAGGCCCTGGTCACGGCCGGGTAATCCACGATCCCGGTGGCGGGCACGAGGAGCCCCTCGATGCCCGTGCAGTGAGGCTCGATCTCGGCTATCTGCCCGGATCCCAGTCTCCTCAGGCCCGGGATGCCGTTGGCCCGACCTCGTCGCTCCAGCTCGTCGAGGGAAGGGATCTCGCTCTCCCGCGTGGCCACCACTATCTTTCCGCAGGGGTCGTGGGCGACGCCCCGCTCGCTGCAGAATCGGTACAGCTCGTCGCGTCCCGTGATGCAGAGGCTGGCCTTGAGCGAACCGTGTCTGTAGTAGAGGCCGGAGTGGATCACTCCACTGTTGTGCCCGGTCTGGTGGGAGGCCAGGTCCTTCTCCGCTTCGATCAACAGGACCGAGGCCTTCGAGTGACGGCCGAGCGCCATGGCCGTAGCCGCACCCACGATGCCCCCACCGACGATGGCCACGTCCCACGTGATTTCCATCTCGCGTGCTCCTCGTGCCGGCTCAGGACGGGGTCTGCCCTGCCATCTTCTCTGCGAGCGTCAAAGGCGGATCGATGCGCGCTTGCTTGCCGATCCTGCGCAGTGCTTCCATCACCCTCGTGCGAATGGGGATCCCGTGACGCTCGTGCATCTCGGCCCTGACGAACTCCTTCTCCCCGTGGATGAGGATGCGCTCCGCGTCCAGCGCTCTGGGCGAGCCAGTGATGACTTCGATGAGCTCTGCCATCCTGTTCTCGAACTCGGCCACCGGCATGAACCGTCCCACGTCCAGCGCCAGGAAGAAGTGGCCCACTCGCGGGGTCGCCCGCGAGCCGTCGGGCCTTGCCTTGCGCAGGTCGTTCACGTCCGGGCCGAAGGCCGAGCCAGAGAGCACCCCGCTCAGGACGTCCACCATCAGCGCGAGCCCGTAGCCCTTGTGTCCCCCGAACTGCTCTCCCCTCCCGCCCAGAGGGAGGATCCCGCCCCCTCCCATCGAGAGCAGGTTGCCCAGCACGTGACCGGGGTTCTGGCAGTCGTAGCCCTTCTCGTCCACGGCCCAGCCCACGGGCATCTGCAGGCGGTTGCGATCGTATACCTCGAGCTTGCCACGGGGCACGACCGAGGTGGCGGTGTCCAAAAGCAGCGGGAAATGCGCCGAGGCGGGAGCGCCGAAGGCGATGGGATTGGTGCCTAGAACTGGGATCGCACCTCCCGTGGGCACGACGAGAGGCGCCGTGTTCGTCATGCTCATGCCGATCATCCGCTGCTCGACGGCTTTGAGCACGTAGTATCCCGCGATCCCGTAGTGATTCGAGTTGCGCACGGTGACGATGCCGACGCCACTGTGCTTGGCCTTCTCGATGGCCATGTCCATGGCCATGTCCGAGACCACCTGCCCGATGCCGTCGTGGGCGTCGATGACGCCGATGGCGGGCGCCGGCTCCTCGACGGTGGGCTCCACGCCGGGACGGATGTAGCCTTCCGCGAGCCCGGTCACGTACCTGCCCAGCCGGGCCACCCCATGGCTGGGGATCCCCCTGAGATCGGCGCTCACCAGGACCCGTGCCGTGATCGAAGCCTCCTTCTCGCTGGCCCCGTGGTGCACCAGGACCCTGGCCGTGAAGCTCTCCAGGTCGTGCCGCGCTACCTTGCAGTCCAGGCTGCATTGCATGCAGTCGTCGCAGCGGACCTCGTGCATCCACTCGGCCCGGGAGGCCTCGCACGTGGCAAGTTCGGAAGATATGATCGGCCGGTGGTCCTGCATCTTGCCGCCTCGCGTGGTCGATGGTCGTCTCTGCCACCTACCGATATCACCTCTAATTCCCGGCACGATGTCTGCCAGGCTTCGAGGCCCTGGTTCACTTCACGACGATGGTGCCCAGCGTGACGGTCGAAAGGGAGCCAGTGCCCTGCTGCACGGTCATTCGCTCTTCCTGACGGTAGAACCCCGTCCTCAACCTGTAGCTGCCATCCGGCTGCGAAAAGGGCACGTAGAGGAGAAAACGGTCCCTGATGACTTCGCCGGGCTTCCACAGGTACGTGGGGTAGCGGCCGCAGGCGGGCGGGTGGTGCCCCTTGACCGTGGCTCCCACTGCGCCGGCCCCCAGCCCGATGGCGTCCAGGAGGACCTTGAAGGACTTCCCGATTGGTTTTTCCGCGCGCACGTACAGGCTCAGGTCCAGCCACCCGCCTCTGGGCACGACGGCCTGCGCCGAGGTGACGGGAGACTGCATGCCGTGCCCCGTCACCACGCTGGCGCTCCAGCCGAGCAGGGTGAGCATCCGGCCATCCCCCAGAAACAGGGGAACTTCCATGGCAACGGCGATCCTTGCCCCGGCCCTGCCTCCAGGCACGACGATGCGGTACGAAGGCAAGGGTGGCGGGCCCTCGTAGGCGGAGATGGAGTACCACCTCCTCTCCTCGTTCATGGGCTCGATGCGCTGCCCGCAGCTTTGCGCATGGACCTCGTTGTAGAGGTCCCTGACGTGGCTCGTGACCATGACGAGCCTGTTTTTTCCTGCGGCCTGGGCCATGATCCCTCCGAGCTCCTGGAGCCCGCCCACGTCCTGCATCCTGCGCTCGAAGTAGAACACGTGCCCCGAGCGCACCTGAGGATCCAGCTCCAGCGCCACGAGCCTGTCGCGTCTTGTGCGGTTCTGCTCGTAGGCCCTGTAGAGGGGACCGACGCTCATGTAGGGCTCCACCACCTGGAACACGTGGAACACGTGGTAGCCTCCCAGGACGAGGCCTCCCACGAGGAGGGCCGCGGCGACGAGGGGCAAGAAGCGGCGAAAGAAGGTCATGGGAGCCGCAGACGCTCCCACGAGAATGGCGAGGCCCGTGTGAAACCCCTTGGCCACGGGGCCGAGCTCCGGGTAGACCCTGTCGAGCATGTAGCCGCCCAGCTCGATCGCGCGTTTCGGGTGCCAGAAGAAGTCCACTCCCTGGCTCCCTGCGCCGAGCATCACGAGCACGCCTCCGAGCGGGAGCAGGGTGACGAACCCTTCGTCCTTGCTCATCCTGGCCGCCCGTGAGAGGCCCCAGGCGCAGATGATGGACAGAAACGGCGCTGCGCACGCGCTGTCGAGCGGCAGGTAGGGAGGCGAGAGCCCCGCGACGGTCAGCACGAGCACCGGGGTGCCAGCCAGCACGTGGAGGCTCGCGATGCGGGAAATCTCCCTGTCGGAGCCCTTCTCCGAGTCGCTGGCCCTGGGCACGAGCCACAAGAAAGCCGCTGGCACCGCGATGAGCCAGGGGTAGGCCATGTGGCCGGCCTGCACGATCTGCCAGGTGAACGTGGTTTGCGGGGGCGGCGCGAAGCCCAGGAGCGTCGCGTGGGCGAACGGGCTGATCGAGAGCACCGTGGCCCAGAACTCCGTGTGGCCCGTGACGGTTCCGGCCACGAGCCAGGCCGCGACGACCGCCCAGGGCAGTATGCAGGCGCGGCCTCCGGCGAGCCTCCCGAGCCGGGACGCGGGGATGGTCCCCACGATGGCGCCCGAGCCAAGCGTCGCGACCAGGATGAGAAGAGGCATGAAACCCGCTGCGAGCACCGAGGCGGCAGCCAGCACGTGGGCGACGAGGACCTGGCGCCTGGCCGGGGGCACTCCGGGCGAAATCACCCCGATGCCGGCCAGTGCCGCGCAGGTCACCACCAGGGTCCCCACGATCTCGGGGCTCGCGTGCCTCACGCCCACGACGACGACCGCGGAGGTGGCCACGGCCGCCCCGGCGAGAGCGCCCGCGCCTCGTCCGATGATCCTGGACGCCAGGTGGGCGACGAGGGCCACGAGGCCAGCACCCACGAGCGCCGCGGGCAGGCGCACTGCCCACTCGCTCGTGCCAGCGAACAGCATGACGATGGCCTGCACCCAGAAAAAGAAAGGGGGCAGCCCATGCACGGGCTCGCCGTCGAAACGCAGGGGCATGAAGGCACCCTCGTGGGCCGCTTCTCTCGAGACCTCGGCCGCCATGGACTCGTACGGATCCCACAGCCCTGTGCTCCCGAGCAGGGGGAGATAGATTGCCAGGGCCATGATGGCGAGGGCAGCGGGCATGGCCCACGGCTTGAGCACGAGGTCCCCTGTCCGTTTCATCTCCACGCCTCGAAGCCCCTTCACTCGAAGATGTCCAGATGGGACATCACCTCCTCGCAGTCGACTGTCCCGTCCATGTTCGTATCCAGATCGGGTCCACCGTGAAGCCCATCCACCCTGACCATCTTGAACGTCGATCCAGAGCCAGGCAGCAGGAACACCGGCAGGTTGCGCTTGACCGTCTTCTCGTCCATGTGCAGGCCCTGCAGGTCTGCGCCGCTGCCCACGACGTCGTACTCCATCGTGGGGGCGAGGTCACCCTGGATGAGGTTGTTGCTCACGGCGGTTCCGCTCATGTGCGGGTTGGTGCGCCACGTGGTGTAGGCATGGCCGCGGATGGTGTCCGTGGGCTCGGTGGTCACCTGCAGGCTCACTCCTGGATTCCCGTCGCCTTCCTCGTCGATGACCGATTCCCAGTTCGTGACGCACGTTGAAGGCGAGTCCACGGGGCAGTCCATGAGCCAGCCCGGCAGGGGATCGTCCGGGCCGACGATGCTGGAGTCGAAGCCGTAGGTGACGTCCATGGAGTGCGACTCGTAGCTGGAGCAGGGCGCATCCCCGCCCAGCAGGGCGTATCCACCGAAGACCTGTCCCGTGATGTAGGAGGCCAGTTGCGGGCCGAGCTCGAGGTTGACCCACACGTACTCGTCCATGTCGCAGGGCACGATGGCGGATCGCACCCTGGGCATGTCTATCTCGCACACCACGAACTCGTATTCGATGCGGTCTGCGTTTCTGGAGGCGAGGTCGATGAGGAGCGTCAGGTACGTGATCCCCGGGTGGGGGCTCGGGCACATCCTCACGATCCCGTCGTCGCTCGTCACGAGCTCCACGCGTATCCACGAGCGCGCCGCCCAGGTTCCGATGAGATCCAGAGCCCCGTCCTGGCCGGGCGTGCACGCATCCGTGTCCTCGTCGGGCGCATCCACGGAGGCGTCGCTCTTGCCCGACGGCCCGGAGCATGCGGCGACAGCGAGGCACTGTGCCAGAAGCGCACTCCCCCAGGTCCTGCGTGAAAGAAGCATCCGGCGCATCTTAGAGCAGCTCAAGAGTGCTGTCACCAGCCGCGTCGCCGGGTGTCCGTGGGTGGACGACCCTTTGAATTTGGTCTGCAAAGCGTGTATGTACTGTGCCATCTTCCAGGGGGCACGGGGTCTGAGATGGACCAGAAGTCTGAGATGGACCAGAAGAAGGACTACAAGAGCACGATCCACCTGCCCAGCACCGGGTTTCCCATGAAGGCCAACCTCGCGGCGAAGGAGCCCGAGATCCTGGCCAGGTGGGACGCGCAGGAGGTCTACCAGCAGCTCGTGGCCTCCCGCAGCGGCTGCGAGGTCTTCGCATTCCACGACGGGCCGCCCTACGCCAACGGGAGGATCCACTACGGGCACGTGCTCAACAAGGTGCTCAAGGACATCATCGTCAAACACCGCTCCATGTCCGGCCGCCTGTGCCGCTACATCCCCGGCTGGGACTGCCACGGACTGCCCATCGAGCTGGCCGCGCTGCGAGAGCGAGGAGCCGAGACGGGCGATCCCCTGGAGATCCGGGCCTCCTGCAGGGCCTACGCCGAGCGGTTCATAGCGGTCCAGATGGAGGCCATGAAGAGGCTCGGCACCTTCGCCACCTACGACGAGCCCTACCTGACCTTCGTTCCGGACTACGAGGCTGCCATCCTGCGGGGCATCGGTGCATTCGCACGCAAGAACGCCATCTACCGCGGCAAGAAGCCCGTGTACTGGTGCGCCTCCTGCCGCACGGCGCTTGCCGAAGCCGAGGTGGAGTATCGCGACCACGTGTCGGACTCCATCTACGTGCGCTTCGGGCTTCCCGCGGGCGAGGGCCGCTCGAGGATGCTTGCCCTGTGCGGCGTGCAGGACGAGGGGCAGGACCTGTCGGTGCTCATCTGGACCACCACTCCCTGGACCTTGCCTGCCAACATGGCCATCGCCCTTCACCCCGATCACGACTACTCGCTGTTCCGGCCCGTTGAAGGCCAGGGCACGGCGGAGGTCCTTCTCGTGGCCACGGGCATGGAGAGCGCGGTGCGCGAGGGCGCCGGCGTTCCCGGCTCGGTGGTGGGCCACCCGGTGAAGGGCCATCAGCTCGAGGGCATCGTGTCGCGCCACCCCTTCATCGACCGTGCGAGCCCCCTGGTGCTCGCGGACTACGTGACGCTCGATGCTGGCACGGGCGCGGTCCACACGGCCCCGGGCCATGGTGCGGAGGACTTCGAGACGGGGCGGCGTTACGGGCTTTCCACGCTCGCGCCGCTGGACGACGCCGGTCGGTTCACCGATGAGGTGGAGCGCTTCGCAGGCATGAGCGTGTTCGAGGCCAACGGCCCCATCGTCGAGCACCTGCACGAGCTGGGCCGCCTGTTCAACGCGAGGGGCCAGACCCTCTCACACTCCTACCCCCACTGCTGGCGATGCAAGAGCCCGGTGATCTTCCGCGCCACGCCCCAGTGGTTCATCTCCATGCAGGAAGGCTCCATCCGCGAGCGTGCGCTGGGCGCCATAGACCACGTCAAGTGGGTGCCCCACTGGGGCCGGGAGCGCATCCACGGCATGATCGAGAACCGTCCGGACTGGTGCATCAGCCGGCAGCGAGTATGGGGAGTGCCACTACCGTTCTTCTACTGCGAGAGGTGCGACGCGCCTCTCGTGGACGCCGACGTCATCGACCACGTGGCCTCCATCGTCCAGGGAGAGGGCAGCGATGCGTGGTTCCGCCGCAGCGCGGCCGATCTCGTGGGCGACGGCGTCACCTGCCCGGCCTGCGGCGCGACGGAGTTTCGCAAGGAGAAGGACATCTTCGACGTGTGGTTCGAGTCCGGGGTCAGCTGGTATGCCGTGTGCGTCCCGGAGCCGGACCAGGGATTCGCGGGGGGTGATCCCCGATCCGGACAGGTGGACCTCTACCTCGAGGGCAGCGATCAGCACAGGGGGTGGTTCCACACGGCCCTGCTCACGGGCATCGGCATCCGCGACGCCGCCCCTTACCGTGCCGTGCTCACCCACGGGTTCGTGGTGGACGAGAAGGGCAGGGCGTTCTCCAAGAGCGACATCGAGAAGCGCAGGGCCGCCGGGGAGAAGGTGAGCTATGTTCCGCCCGAGGACATGATGCAGCGCTACGGCGCGGACATCCTGCGCCTCTGGGTCGCCTACGAGGACTTCCGCAGCGACATCGCGTTCAGCGAGGAGATCCTCAAGCGGCTCGGCGAGGCCTATCGCAAGTTCAGGAACACGTTCAGGTTCCTTCTGGGCAACATCCACGACTTCGATCCTGCCAGGGGAGCCGTCCCCCGCTCCGAGATGCCGCCTCTGGACCGCTGGGCCATGGCGCGGCTCGACCGCTACGTGCATCGGATGCGGGAGGCCTACGACGAGTACCGCTTCCACCGCGTGTACCACGAGACCGTGGATCTCGTGACCGTGGACCTGAGCGCCGTCTACCTGGACGTGCTCAAGGACAGGCTCTACTGCGAGAGTCGCACGGGGCTCCTGCGCCGCTCGGCGCAGACCGTGCTCCACCGCGCGGCCTCGGACATGGCGCGCCTCCTGGCGCCCGTGCTCTCCTTCACGGCCGACGAGGTCTGGCAGTACATCCCCGGGGCCACGGACACGTGCTCGAGCGTGTTTCTCGCCGGCCTGCCCGAGGCGCCCGCAGCGTCCGATGAGGACGCTGCCCTGCTGCGCGCATTCGACCACCTGCTCAAGGCAAGGTCCGCTGTCAATCTCGCCCTCGAGTCGGCCCGCAACGCCGGCACCATTGGCAAGAGCCTCGAGGCGGAGATCGTGCTGGAAGCGACCTCCGGCGACGGCGGAGGATACGAGGCTCTCCTGGAGCATGCGGACCTCTTGCCCGATCTGTTCATCGTTTCGTCAGTGCAGCTCGGCAGATCGGATGGCGACGAGGCCCGTGTGACCGTCTCGCGCAGCCGGGCCGGCCGCTGCGATCGTTGCTGGAAGTACACCACGGACGTTGGCACCGACGCAGGGCACCCTGCTCTTTGCACCAGGTGCGCGTCCGTCGTCAGAGAGGACGAGGCAGTGCATCCATGAAGTTCGAGCATTCCAAGTGGATCTGGCTCGTGGCGCTCGCGGGGCTCATCGTGGGCGCCGATCAGCTCACCAAGTGGCAGGTACGCGAGAAGCTCGCCACGAGCGTGGAGGGCTACTACCCGCCGCCCTGCGAGCCCGAGGGCAAGCTGGACAAGCGGGTGCGCATGCGCTCCACCGGCCCGGTGACCGTGGTGGACGGCTTCTTCCACCTGCGATACGTCGAGAACTGCGGCGGGGCCTTCGGCTTTCTCTCGAGCCGCAGCGAGAAGTACAGGAAGCCCTTCTTCTACATCACCTCCGTCCTGGCCACGGCGTTCCTCATCTACCTGTTCGTGCGCATCGGCCCAGAGGAGAAGGTCCTCATGGTGGCCTTCTCCGTGATCCTCGGTGGAGCCATAGGCAACGTCATCGACCGGATCAGCATCGGCTACGTGGTCGACTTCATCGAGTGGCACATCAGGGAGCGTGCGCGATGGCCCACGTTCAACATTGCGGACGTGGGCATCACCGTGGGCCTGGTGCTCATCCTCATCGACTCCTTCTTCCTGGCCAAGAAGAGGGAGAAGCCCGCGGATCGGACTGCCGGAAAGACCGAGCCCCCACGGGCCGAAGGAGCGGACGAACCCAAGTGATTCGATGGGTTGCGTCAATTCCGACCGTATTCTTTACTTTGGTGATTTTTGTGTTAGATTACGGCGCGTTCAAACAAGGCTCCGCGAATGGAGCACCGGGCCGGCATGATCCCGCCCGGAAACAAGGAGGAAGGGTCATGAAGAATCTCACGACGATGCTCGCATGCATCGCGGTCCTGCACGTGGCGGGATGCGACGACGGCAAGAAGACCGACGAGGACACCACCACGGTGGACACGACGGTGGACACGACGGTGGACACGACGGTGGAGGACACCACGAGCGATGTGCCCGAGGATGTGCCCGAGGACGTGCCCGTGGACGTGCCCGTGGACGTGCCCGTCGACGTGGTCGAGGAGGATGGTCCCGTGGTGTGCGAGGACGACGCAACGCACCACTACATCACCGTCTCCGGGACGGTGAACGCGCTACCCACCGGCAGCTTGGACGGCCTCTACGTGGCCGCCATCTCCCCGATGGACGCCCTGGGCAACCCCACTCCCACACCCCTGGCCGAGGGAAACACGGACGCGTCGGGCAACTTCACGCTCGAGTGCATCAACACGTTCGGCGTGCTCCTGGGGCTCGTCATCCTCGTCGACGACGCTGCCGAGGATGGAGTGGCCGGGACCATCTTCCCGACCGGCACGGGCGTTCAGGCATGGACCGACCCCACCACCGCGGTGGACGAGGCCGATGCCACGGTCATGGCAGTGACGAACGGCCTGGTGACGGGCCTCGAAACGCTGGTGCCCACCATCGACGCCGATGCCAACGGCTTCGTCATGGGCCTGGTCGTCGATTCCGGCACGGGCCTGCCCGTTGATGCCGCCACCGTGACGCGCGCGGACACGACAGCGGCGCCGGTCGCCTACCCGAACGTCACGTTCACCGGCCTCGAGACCGACAGCGACACCTCCGCCAACGGCAGCTTCGTGTTCACCGAGGCGCTGGGCCTGTCCTCGTTCACGGCAGAGGCCACCGGCCTCACGTTCGGCGACCACCAGGCCGCCACCAAGGCCGGGTTCTGCTACTTCATGATGCTGACGAGCGAATAGCACCATGCGCCGCCACCTCATCGTGGCCGTCCTCGTGGCAGCGGGGCTCGTCCCCGCCCGCGAGGCCGCGGCCGGAGGCTTCCTCATCTACGAGCACTCGGCGCTGGCCACGGGCATGGCCGACGCGCGCACGGCGCTGTGGGACGATCCCAGCTCCCTCTACTACAACCCCGCTGCCATCACGGAGCTGCCGGGCTACCAGCTCTCGCTGGGCGACACGCTCATCTTCCCGACCATCGACTACACGCCGTCCTTGCCCCTGTGCACGAGCCCCACGGACACCAACTGCGGCTACGAGGCCAGCACGAACAAGGGCGTGTTCTACCCCATGCACCTGTACTTCACCGCGCAGATCACGAAGTGGCTCAGCGCAGGCATCGGCGTGAACAACCCGGTGGGCATGGGAACCTTCTGGCCAGCGGACTGGGACGGCAGGTTCACGGCCTGGCAGACGGACCTCAAGACGTTCTTCGTCCAGCCGGCCCTGTCCGTGAACTTCGCGCGCCTCGCGCACCTGCCGGAGGAGTACTCCGTGAGCTTCGGGGTCGGCGGCTACTACGTGCACGGCATGGCGCTCATCCGGTCCAAGGTCAGCGGGAGCATGTTCAACTTCGATCCGACCGTGGATCCCGTGGCCGAGATGAGGCTCGACGGCAGCGCCAACTCGGGAGGCTACCACTTCTCCTTCTTCGCGGCGTACAAGCCATGGATCTCGTTCGGGGCGTCGTTCAGGAGCAACGTGCCGCTCGAGTTCGAGGGCACCGCGAAGTTCATCGCGCCCGAGGACGAGGCCTGGGCCCAGGCGATGCGGATGCTACACCTGCTTCCGGAGAAGACCACGGGCAAGACCACCATCGAGCTGCCCTGGAACATGAACTTCGGGCTGGCGTTCCACGGGATCCCGAAGACCACCATCTCCTTCGATTTCTACCTGGCCTTCTGGGAGAGCTACGACGAGCTCAAGCTCCACTTCTCGTGCGCCGACCTCGAGGTCTCGGATCCCGACTACTGCGCCCCTGCCCTGAACGAGGAGGCTGTGTACCCCAAGAAGTGGCACAAGGGCGTGCAGCTCGCGGTGGGCGTCGAGGTGAGGCCCATCGAGGCGATAGCCCTCCGCGCGGGGTACGGTTACGTGTCGAACGCGGCCGACCGCGAGTTCTACGACGGCATGCTCCCTGACGGCGACCGCAACCTGATCACGTTCGGCGTGGGTTACAGGGCTCCCAGGTACTTCAAGGTGGACCTCGGGTACATGTACGCGTTCTGGAGCGGCAAGAAGAACAACGAGGTGGGCGAGGCGGACTTCCGCAACGGGTATGCCAACGGCAAGTACGAGTCCACGGCGCACCTTCTGGCCATCACCGTCGGCCTCGCCTTCGGCGGACCCGACAACGGCAAGCCTTCCACGCTCACTTACAAGCCCGTGAAGCAGGAGGCATCGTCGCTCCCGCCCCTGGTCTCCGACCCCATCATCGCCGAGCCCGTGGCCAGCCCGGCCCCCTCCTCCCCCGCCTCCGAGCCAGTGCCAGCCGGCGACTTCGCCCCTGGCACCATCTGAGAACACGCTAGTCGCCGTCCCCGTCGTCCGTCCGCGACCTGCGGTTGGTCTCGTTCATGGCGAGCTCCGGACCGAGGGCGAGCACGAGCCTGACGGCCCGAGCGGCCTCGTCCACGGCCCTGGCGAATGAGGGCTCCTCGTCTCCCGGGATCCTGGACAGGACCCACTTCTCGGCGCTCATGTGGGGGTGCCGGCCGATGCCCACTCGCACGCGCACGAACCCGGGATCGTGCAGGTGGGCGATGATGGACTCGAGGCCCTTGTGGCCGGCCGTGCCGCCTCCCTGCTTGAGGCGGATGTCGCAGGGCATGAGGTCCAGATCGTCGTGCACCGCGATGATGCGCTCGACCGGGATCCCGAACCTGTCCGCAGCGAGCCTGACGGACTCGCCAGAGAGGTTCATGAAGGTCTGGGGCTTGAGCAAAATGACCCGCTTGCCTTCGAGCTCTGCCTTGGCGAGCCGTCCCCTGGCCAGTGCCTCCCACCGGGTCCCTTCTGGACAGTGCAGGGTCTTGAGGCGGTTCGCCACCCTGAAACCCAGGTTGTGGAAGCTGTCGGTGTACTGATCTCCCGGGTTTCCCAGGCCGGTCACGAGCCAGGTCGTCTCGGGGTTGGTGGGCATCTGTTCGGGTCGTGGAAAGGGCGGAGAGACTATTCCTTCTCCTTCTTGTCCTTCTTGTCCTTGTCCTTGTCCTTGTCCTTGTCCTTGACCTTGGCCTTGTCCTCGCCCTCTGCGGCCTCGCCCTCTGCGGCCTCGCCCTCTGCGGCCTCGCCCTCACCCTCCACGACGCTGGGCTTCTCCTCGGCGGCCGGCGTGGTCACGGCCAGGATGGTCTGCTCGGGGTCGACGTTGACCATGACGCCTTCGCTCACGGGCAGATTGGAGGCCTTGAGCGAGTCGCCGATCTCGAGCTCGGTGATGTCGATGCTGATCTTCACCGGGATGTCGGCAGGCTTGCAGGTCACGGGCAGCTTGTGGAACACCTGGATGAGCACGCCACCCATGTTCAGGCCCTTGCTCTTGCCGGTGGTCTCCAGCGGGACCTCGACCTGCACCTCGCGATCCAGGTCCACCTTGAGGAAATCCACATGCAGCAGCTGGCGATCCCTCGGATGGATCTGCCAGTCCTGCACCATGACCAGCATCTCGTCGGTCTTCCCGTCGTGGGCCACGCGGATGTTGAGCACCGTGTTGGTGCGGTGCGGACCCTGCAGGGCCTTGTGCAGCACGCGGGGCTCCAGGTCGATGCTCACCGGCGCAGAGCCCATTCCGTAGATGATCCCGGGGATGCGGCCGGCAGCCCTGATCTTGTGGCTGTGCTCCTTGCCGCGGCCGGTCCTCATGTTCACGTCGATCTGCGAGAATTCCATCTTTCCCTCCTCCAGGAGGACAGGTTTGCATCTCGTCGAGCTGGGGCGGCAGGATTCGAACCTGCGATAACGGGAACCAAAATCCCGTGGCATACCGCTTGCCTACGCCCCAGAAAGAGGGCTCGGCCCCGGTCCTTCCCTGTGCCACCCGGCCCGCGTCGCCGAGGGGTGCATTCTCTATCACCACCCCGGGGGGGTGTCAAGCCGTTGGAAGCGCCGGTCGGATGTGAATCGAACCTTGATATCGCCGTCGAAGTGGCATACAAGATTTCACCTGAACGGGTTCTGATCGCCCGGACCATGTGGCCGGGTGCTGGTCAGCAGCCAGAGGGAGGACAGGAACATGAGAGTCAATCGCGCGCATCTCGGTGGCATCGTTCTCGCGACCGTGCTGGTGGCCTGGGCCACATCCGCGGACGCCGGATCGGTGGAGTTCAAGGGATCCAACTTCGAGGAGGAATCGGGCGGGATGGTCCTTCTCGGTGTGGGCAACCGCTACAAGGTCGGCGGCCTGGTGAACATCTACAACGCCGGATTCTACGTGAACAAGGCCAAGACCGAGTCGGCCCTGGCCAAGATGCTCGAGAAGAAGCCCAAGACGTTCGACGCCTTCATGAAACCGGGCGGCGGGCCGGACTGGGAGAAGGTGCGGGCGAGCGCGCAGTTCAACAACTTCATCTGGAAGTACTCGTTCCCCAAGAAGCTCGTGATGAAGTTCCAGTACAACGTCAATGCCGACCAGGTGAAGGGCGCCTACGTGGAGTCCCTGGGCAAGTCCATCAAGGACTTCAACGATCCCGAGTACAAGGCCGCCCTCGACACGTTCTTTGCCGGTGTGGCTCACCCCGTGAACAAGGGCGAGACCATGACCGTGTCCAGCAACGGCGACACGGTGAACATCTCCGGCCCGTTCCCGAGCTTCACCATCGAGAACCACTGGCGGTTCAGGCAGGCCATGTGGCGCATCTGGTTCGGTCCCAGCCCGATCCAGAAGCCGCTCAAGGACAACCTCACCAAGTACGCCAGCAACCTGGCCTGGCCGTCGGCCTGATCACCGGGGCGATCCTGCCCGTCACTCGCATTTCAGAGCAGATCGTTCTGGCGATACCAGCGTATCGTGCTGGTCAGGCCATGCTCCAGGGTCGTGGCTGGAGAGAAGCCCGCCACGCGGGCGAAGGCCGACCCGTCGCACACGAGCCCCGAGCTTGCCAGCAGGCGCAGCATGTCCGGGCAGATCTCCTGTGGGATGCGATCACCCAAACCTCCAGGGAGCGAGCCTATCCTGTCGAGGAGGCTCTCGGCCCTGCTCAGCAGCCCGGACCGGATGGGCAGGTGAAGGGAGCTGCGGCGTCCCAGGGCCTTCTGGATGGCATCGCAGAACTGGTTGAAGGTCACGGACGAGGCGCTGGCCACGTACCAGGCGCTTTGCCCGGACAGGTCTGCCGTGAGCACCGCGCAGGCCACGGCCCGGGCAGCATCGTCGGCGTGCAGGAAGCTCATCTGCATCTCGCCGTCGCCGGGAACCGGTGTGAAGCCCATGTCGATGAGCCGGTAGAGCATCGGGAAGAAGCGATCCCTGGGGCCGTAGAGGGTGCAGAGCCTCAGGATCGCGGCAGGCCGGCGGCGGCCGTGCTCGCGCACGAGCTCCTCTGCTTCCAGCTTGGTCCGGCCGTAGTGACTGGCCGGGCGAGGCGCCATCTCTTCTGTCAGCGGGTGGGTGGCCGTGCCCTGACCTCCCGCGGCGATGCTCGAGACGTAGACAAACCTGGGAGGCGGCCCTTGCACCTTTCGCGTGGCGGCCAGCAGGGAGTCGGTGCCGTCCACGTTGATGCGCCTCATGGCCTCCTCGTCCCTGCCCAGTATGGAAGCGGCTGCATGCACGATCACGTCGACCCCCGAGATCGCGTCCGGGAGGCTGTCAGGCTCGAGGATGTTTCCCTGGACGATCTCCACATCACGCAGATCGACGAGATCCGTGTGCGACGTGAAGCGAACCAGGGCCCGGACCCTGTGCCCCTGTGCCCTGAGGATGGGCAGTAGGGCAGAGCCGAGCAGTCCCGTGGCTCCCGTGACGAGGATCCTCATGATGGGCAAGGCGACGGCAGCGACCTGGCGCCGGGTGGATCAGGGTCGATCTCGCCATGGCACCCATCCCCGGCGCGCTGCCACTTTCTTCGCAGATGAGGGTCATAGGATGGCTGGAAAAAGCGCAAGATCGGTTCGGGACATGGGCAGCAGTACTTCATCCATCGCGATCTGATAAGCCGGAGGAGACGTCAGTCCTCGTCGGAATCATCCATGTCGTTGAGGACGGACGCGGGAATGTCCTTGTTGATCATCTCCTTGAGCTCCTTGCCGACACGGAAGAAGGGAAGCCTCTTGGACGGGACGTCCACCGACTGGTTGGTCTTGGGGTTGCGACCGGTGTACGGCTTGTAGTTTCGGATCCGGAAGCTCCCGAACCCTCGGATCTCGATGCTCTCTCCCCGCTTGAGAGCTTCCACCATGGATTCGTAGAAGCTGTTCACGATCTTCTCGGACTCGACCTTGGGGATGTTCGCCCTGCTTGCGAGCAACTCGACGAGAACGGACTTGGTCATTCTTCCTACCCTCACAGGCTTGGAAACTGGCTGAATACTATGATGATCTCGTGGATAACTCAATACCTTTTCTGTTATGTTCTCTCCTCGTGAAGGGACGCGGGACAATCGGATCGGGAACGATGCCGAGCTTCTTTGTCGCGGTGATCGTCCTCATGGTTGCGCTGGGTGCCGCCTGCAGGCAGGGGTGCGGTGCCGACCTGGACAAGAGGGGTGACGAGAGCAGCTCCATGGCCTGCGATCGCGCTTCCGGGATCCCGAGGATCGACATGCACACCCATGTGCAGCCGGACGCTGTGGACAGGGCCCTGGCCATCATGGACAGGCGTGGCATCGCGGTCATGGTCAACGCCTCGGGCGGCCACGGCGAGGACGCCGACGTGAGCGCCCGGATCGCCGCCGAGACGGGTGGCAGGCTGCGGTTCTACTGCAACCTACCCTTCAAGGCCTGGGGTAGCGAGGACTTCGCGAGCGAGGCCATCGCGGAGCTGGTGCGGTGCAAGAGCATCGGCGCGTCGGGGCTGAAGTTCTTCAAAGGGCTTGGCCTCTCGCTGCGCGATGCGGACGGCAAGCTCGTGGCCGTGGACGATCCGCGGCTGGACCCCGTGTTCGAGAAGGCAGGCGATCTGGGCCTTCCGGTGCTCATCCACAGCGGTGATCCGAAGGCATTCTTCGAGGCTCCCGACGAGGACAACGAGCGGTACGAGGAGCTCGAGGCCCATCCCAAGTGGTCCTTCTACGGCAAGGACTACCCGGCATGGGAGGAGGTCTTCTCTCAGTACGAGAGGCGGGTCGCCAGGCATCCTGAAACCACCTTCATCGGCGCTCACTTCGGCAATGCCCCCGAGGATCCCGAGCGCGTTTTCGCCATGATCGAGAAGTACCCCAACCTGTACGTCGACACGGCCGCCAGGGTTCCCGAGATGGGACGATTCGATGCGGCCCGAATGCGTGAGCTGTTCGGGACCTGGCAGGACCGCATCATGTTCGGCACCGACATCGGCATAGGGACCGAGACGCTGATGCTGGGCTCGGGCCCGCCCTACAGGCCCGGGCCGAGGCTCATCGACAGGTTCTTCTTGGCCACCTGGCGATACTTCGAAACCGGCGACAGGCAGTTCGAGCACCCGACCCCCATCCAGGGCAAATGGAAGATCGACGGGATCGGGCTTTCATGCGAGGTGCTCGAAAAGGTCTACCATCGGAACGCGGAGAGGATTATGAAGATTCCGCCCGTGACGACTCCAGGGGGGTAGACGGCCCACATCGGAGGAAAAACGTGAATCCGGCGAGAGAGATGGAACAGGGGATGGTGCACGAGCTCGTCGAGCGCTACGGCACGCCGCTCATGGTCATCTTCGAGGAGGTTATCGCCCACAACTTCAAGGCCCTGTCCGAGCTGATGCCTCGCACGCGCATCTTCTACGCGGTGAAGGCCAACCCGGACGCGCGTGTTCTCAGGACGGTCACCGGCCTGGGAGGCGGGCTCGACGTGGCCTCGCCCTCGGAGCTGGATGCATGCCGACAGCTGGAAATCGAGCCATCGCGGATCCTCTACACCCAGCCCATCAAGCGTCCAGGCGAGATCGAGTACGCCCGGAAGAACGGCGTGAATGTCCTGGTCTGCGACAACGAGCAGGAGATCCGCAAAGTGGCGGCGATCTTCCCAGGGTGCCGCCTGCTCTTGCGCATCAAGGTGACGAATCCCTACTGCGTCGTGAACCTCAGCGAGAAGTTCGGGTGCGAGGTCGATGACATCCTGCCCCTGGTGGCGCTTGCCCGCGAGCTGGGCCTGGTGCTCGGGGGGGTGTGCTTCCACGTGGGATCGCAGACCATCAGCCCGACGCCACACGTGGAGACGCTCAAGATCGTCAAGGGCATTGCCAACGACCTGGCGCTGAGGGACGTGGATCTCGACATCGTGGACATCGGCGGCGGCTTTCCTCTCTCCTACCTCGACCCCATCATCTCCATCGACAGCTACTGCGCACCCATAGCCAACACCCTGGACCACCTGTTCTGGGCCCAGGACATCTGGGCGGAACCGGGGAGGTTCATCGTCGGGGACGCCTGCGTTCTCATCACCCGGGTGGTGGGCAAGGCAAAGCGCGACGGCATGCCCTGGTATTACATCGACGACGGTCTCTATGGATCGCTCTCGGGCAAGGTCTTCGACCACGCCGATTACCCCATTCGGAGCTTCAAGGAAGGTTCGCCCTCGCGCTGCGTCATCGCCGGCCCCACCTGCGACTCCTTCGACGTCCCCTTCAAGGACCGCAATCTGCCTCCAATGGAAGTAGGGGATCCGCTCTGCATCGAGTGCATAGGCGCCTACTCGGTCGCGCACGCCACACGCTTCAACGGCCTGCCGGGAGCCCGGCGGCTGTTCGTCACAAAGGAGGGTCGACATGAGCTTCTCTAGCCTCACGCACGCGGAGAATGAGGACTTCTGGAACCTCTGGTTCAGCGAGCTTCACAAGGGACACGTCGGCATGACCTTCAAGGTCAAGCGGATCCTGCACAGCGACCAGTCGCGATTCCAGCGCATCGACGTGCTCGATACGCACGAGTTTGGCCGGATGCTGATCCTCTACGGTTCGGTCATGATCACCGAGAAAGACGAGTTCATCTATCACGAGATGCTGGCGCACGTGCCCTGCTTCGCGCACGGGTCCGCTCGCAACGCTCTCGTGATCGGCGGCGGCGACGGTCTCACCGTCCGCGAGCTCCTCAAGCATGGCTCGGTGGAGTCGGTCACCCTCGTCGATATCGACAGCAGCGTCATCGAGGCATGCAAGGAGTACTTCCCTGCTTCGAAGAAGGCCCTGGAGGATCCGCGGGTGAAGGTCATCTACGACGATGGGGCCGAGTTCGTGAAGAGGACCGACGAAACGTACGATCTCATCGTCGTGGATGGCGCAGATCCCGTGCCACCGGCCGACGTGCTCTTCAAACGCGAGTTCTACGAGTCCTGCAAGGAGAGGCTGTGCAAGGGGGGGATCTTCGCGTCCCAGACCGAGTCGCCTTTCTACAACCCCGATGTGACGAGCTACGTCTACTCGACCCTCAAGGGGATCTGGAAGGTGGCCATGCCGTATCTTGCATGGATCCCCTCGTACCCCAGCGGGTTGTGGAGCTTCGCCTTCTGCTCGGATAGCACCCACCCGCTCGAGGGGTTCGATCCGGCCAGGGTTAAAGACAGTGGTATCGAGACGAAGTGGTACAACGGAGAGATCCACACCGCTTGCTTCGCGTTGCCGACCTTCGTCCGCGACCTCGTCTGACATCTTGACCGGTTTTTTCCACGACCATGGCAGGGTCACATCCATCCCCGGCGTTGTGCATGCTGCCCCCTGCACCGACCCGCCAGGCCTTCATACCCCTATCTCCCGTGCATGCGATGCAAAGGTGCGTCAAGCCTTGCAGGCCTCGTGAAGGGTGTGACGGCGACAGGGGCCCATGTTCCGCCTGGCAACTGGTGGAAACTTCCGGAGCGTTCGCGGCGATACCACTGCGTCGAACCGGAGGTGAAAAGTGTGGCGCAGAAACATGCATGTCATCGTCCTTGTGGTGATCGCGAGCCTGTCGGGAACTATCACCTGTGGGTGCCAGATGGGCCTGCCACCTCTCGAGGACATGCTGTCCGATGGGGGCGCCGTGCCGGACGACGGTCGAGACGAGGAGGTGTCCGGCACCGTGACCTGTGCGCCCACCGAGAAGCAAGAGGCCGGGCCCGTGTGCGTGACGCGAGAGCGAGACGCCGCTTCGCTCCGCTTCTCCACGGCCCCGGGCACCATGGGTACCATTCTCTGCATGTCCATGGACGGACGGCTCGGGGCCGTGCGATCCGACGAGCAGACCCAGGGTTCTGACCACCACGTGGTCGTGCTCGGACTGACGCCCTGGGCGCAGTATGCCTGCGCGTACGGGACAGTGGCAGGAGAAGGCGCGGGTACAGTGCTGTGGACAACGATGCTGACCCCCATCACGGCGGCGAGCGGCCCTGTCATCACCGAGCTGCTCATCGATCCTGTCGGCCAGGAGCCCTCGCAGGAGTTCGTCGAGATCTACAATCCCGGCCCCGGTCCCGTGGATCTTGGAATGTACAGGTTGAGCGACGAGGACCCCTCGGGGGCCGTGGACCCGACAGCGCTGGGAGATGCCCTTCCTGCCGGTACGGTGCTCCGGCCCGGTGCTCTGGCCATCCTCGTCCCGATGTCGTTCTCGCTCTCCGGCCCCGATCCCTCTCCCGTCGAGGACTGCGAAATCGTGAGGCTGGACAGCTCCCTGGGCCGCTCGGGCCTTCGCAACTCCGGAGGCGAGCCGGTCTATCTCATCGATGCCTCCGGCCTCGTCGTGAGCCACTATCCCAACACGCTGGGCACGGTGACGCAGGGCGAGAGCGTGCAGCGGATCGCCCCGACCTGTCCCGCAGGGGATGCACATGCCTGGCTCGAGGGCGTGCCCACGCCCGGCTGGCTGTGAGTGGGGGTGAGGCGAAAGCTCACCTGAGCCTCGTCACGACCTCGCGCAATGCCATGCCGGCGTCGCTCATCTGGGCCCTCGTGTTCTGTCTGGATGCCACGATCCGGATGGCCTGCACGTCAGCAGGCAGTCCGAGCGCGTCCATCACGTGAGAACGCCTGGGCGTGAGGGAGTGGCAGGCCGATCCCGAGGAGATCACGAATCCACGCTGCTCCATGGCGTGCATCACGGGCTGTGCACCAACCCCACTCACGAGGACGAGCACGTGCCCGGGAAGCCTCGGAGCGTCCGTGAACCCGGGGGCGCAGCCTTCGAGAATGCCGAGAGCATCGACGAACGCCCTGGACATGTCATGGAGAGAGGCCACATGCTGCTCGGGCGCGGCCGTGGCGAGCCTCGCTGCAGCTCCGAACCCCACGATGCCAGGCACGTTCTCCGTGCCGGGTCGCAGGCCGCTCTGCTGGTCCCCGCCGGCGTAGAGAGGTGCCGGACGGCGCGAGCCACGGCGGATGAGCAAGGCGCCCACACCCATGGGCCCGTGCATCTTGTGCGCGCTCAGGCTGACAAGATCCACGGCCACGAGCTCTGCAGACAGGGGGATCTTGCCGGCTGCCTGCACTGCATCCACGTGCACGAGCGTGCCGGGTGACCTGGCCTTCACGGCCGCTGCGACCTGGCATACCGGTTGCAGGGTCCCTATCTCGTTGTTGGCCAGCATCAGGCTCACGATCGTGGTCTTCTCGTCCACGAGGTCGATCAGGCTCCCGGGATCCACGACGCCATCATGGCCCGGGACGACCCTGCGCACGCTGGCTCCCGCGTCAACGAGCCTCGCCACGTTGCGCAGGACAGAAGGGTGCTCGATGGCGGAGGTGACCACGCTGGCGCGGCGGGCCGACCTGGCCGTCCCGAGCAGGGCCAGCGCGTTGCTCTCGCTGCCACCCGACGTGAAGACCACGTCCCATCTCCCCTCTCCTCCGGCCAGGCCGGCGACCTCCCTCGATGCGTCGTCCAGGGCCCGAGCGGCCCGGACTCCAGGCCCATGGCTCGACGATGGGTTCGCGCAGCGACCCTCCATCCATGGTCTCATGGCATCCAAGGCCTCCGGTGCGAGCGGTGTGGTCGCGGCGTTGTCGAGGTAGATCAATGAGGCTCCGCAGGGGTTTTGCGTTCGCCGAGTGTCTCGACTGCTTTTTGCCACTCGCCTTCCAGTGAAGGCCAGCACGTGCCCATGGCGTCCACGAAGCCCTTCTCGTCCTTGAGCAGGGCCAGCGTGGGCAGGGCGCGACTATCTCCGGTGCTCGTGAGCTCCACCAGCAACTGCTCGCGTTTCTCGCATGGCACCGTGGTGGCGGGATCGACGAGCTTCGCGGCAGCTCTCATCCATGGCTCGAGGTGGTGCATCATGTTGCCCTTCTCGAGCACGTCCAGGGCCTGCTTGCGCGTACGGGCACTGGCCTCCTCCCTGGCGATGACGCTCAACCTTGCGGCGAGCGTGCCCGACCCGTGTGCCATCATCACCTTGGAGGCCTTCCTCGACAGGTCCCTGTCGTGCAGCCCCTGGACGAGGATGGCCACGAGGATGGGTTCCTCCGCGTACCCTGACTCGAGCTCCATGCAGCGCTGTGCGGAGTCGATGGCCTCGGAGACCATACCCTCGTTGGAACGCAGCACGGCGAGGTGGTAGTGGATGTGTGGGGAGCCGGAGAGATCCGAGTTCGAGGTGAGCGAATCGAGCAGCTTGATGGCCTCGACCGATCTGCCCTCGACACTCATCGTGAGGGCCTCCTTGACAGCCGGATCGTCGGAGACCTCGGCTCTCTGCTGCTCGAGCAGAAGCAGGGTCTTTTCGGCCGACCTCTCCTCGCCTGCCTGCAACTCCTGGCGCCCCGGCCTGACGAGTGCCAGAGCGAGCACGAGTACGACCACCCCCATAATGCCCATCAGTCCCACGCCGAGGATGGCCCACCTGGCCCATCCTCCCCCGTGCCAGAGGCGGCTCAGGTTCTGCTCGGCGGACGTCTCGATGTTGCTCCCGGAGCCGATGGACACGTATTCCGCTTCCGCTGGCAATACCTGGATGGCATCGGGCGCATCGCAGGTCAAGAGGGGCTCCATCTCGGATGGTCGCGAGATATCCGCGGCCGTTATCCGGTTGTCCTGGACGGACGATGTCGGCATCTCCAGCATGGCCTTGAGATGGTCACCGCAGACCTTTGCGCTCGGGTACCTGTCCTCCGGGTTCTTGGCCATGAGCCGGGAGACGACCTTCTGGAACCCTGCGGGGAACGCTCTGTTCGGCGCCGCCTCGACGAGGAGTGGGGGCTCCTCGGTCACGTGCTTGCGAAGCAGAGCGGCCGCCGTGGCGGCCTCGTATGGCCTGCGTCCGGTGGAGAGCTCGAAGAGGATCACTCCCAGCGAGTAGAGGTCTCCCCGGTGGTCGACGGGATCGCCGCTCGCCTGCTCGGGCGAAAGGTAATGAGGGGTTCCGAAGATCATTCCTGCCTGTGTGAGGTTGTGCCCTGGCGTCTCGTCGGTGATCATCTTGGCGATGCCGAAGTCCATGATCTTCACGTGGTCGGTCTGGCCTTCCCTGTCGACGAGCATGATGTTGTCGGGCTTCAGGTCGCGGTGGACGATGCCCATGGAGTGCGCTCTCTCGAGGGCAGAGCAGATCTGGATGGCGATACGCAGGATCCGCTCGAACTGGAGCGGCCCCTCGTGCTCGAGCTCGTCCTGAAGGCTCGTGCCTTTGAGCAGCTCCATCACGATGAAGAAGCCCCCGGCTTCGTCACGGCCGCAATCCGTGACCATGCACACGCTGGGGTGATCGATGCGAGCTGCCGCCTGGGCCTCGCGTTCGAACCGCTGCACTATCTGCTCGATGGCCGAGAGGTGAGGGTGCAGCCGCTTGAGAGCCACGTGCTTTTTCATGAGCACGTGCTCGGCGTGGTAGACGATGCCCATGCCACCCTCACCCAACTTGCCGATAATGCGGTATTTCTCGTCGATGACCGCGCCAGGCGGGAGAATGTCGTCGTTGAGATGCGATGCCATGAATGGAGTCATATTAGTGTGCCCGGGGCTCGTTTTCAAGGACGGCGCACTTTACCATGTGTACATTTTTACAGGTCGCGGCGCGGCCTCCGGGGAGCAAGCTCCCCGGGGTTGCATTCCCAACTCACTCGTGCATGGATCGGGCTCGTGTCCGAGTTCATCTACATGCTCAAGGACCTGCCGCCCGCTGCCCGACCCGAGGTCGGAGGCAAGGCAGCCGGGCTCGCCGATCTCGCGGGAATGGGGCTCAGGGTGCCGGACGGGTTCTTCATCACCGACGCGGCGTTCAAGAAGTTCACGGGTACGGTCCTGGGGCCTGGCGAGAGGCTCGAGGATCTCGCCCAGGCGGCATCGTCCGAGCGCTGGGACGCGGGATCGCGCCTCGCCCAGGTGAGACGGCGCATCGTGTCGCTCCCGCTGCCCAGGGATGTGGAGCATGCCATCCTGGATGCCTGCACCCGCTCGATGGGAGAGGGGATTGCGGTCGCGGTACGGTCATCGGCCTCCACCGAGGACAGGCCAGGGCTCTCCTC
>JBFYZU010000353.1:0-3681 GCA_041309365.1 Myxococcota bacterium | reverse complement strand
GAGGATCTCCCTGGCGCGCTCGACGGTCTTCTCGATGGATGTCTGGTCCATTCCTGTCACCTCCCGGCCGGTGGGTGGGGCCACAGGCACAGCGCGGCCGTTGAGGCTCCTGCGATCACGGCCATGGCCATGGCCGCCCACTGCACGGCGTGGAGCGGCCCGATCGTCACCTCGTAGTCCCCCCTCAAAAACCCGGCACCGAACCGTGCCAGGCTGGCAGCCGTCACGTAGCCCGCGAAGATGGCACCGTCGCGAAGCGCCCGCCTGCCAAGAGGGCGCAGGACGAGGGCGAGCGTGGCGCCAGCCATGAGGAGGCCCGCAGCCATCTCCAGCTCGCGCACCGGGATCATGCGCGCAGGCTCGCTCGTGCCCATGACCCGGGCGGTCACGCCGAACCACGAGTCCGTGACCGCCCCGGTGCAGCAGCCCGCCAAGAGGCACCCCACCTTGCTCGTGGCGAACCCCAGGGCGCAGACGGGCGACAAGAGGTCGAGGATGCGGCCCGGGCCGGGCTTCACGAGAGGGGTGAGGCCCAGAGCGGTCTCTCCCGCGGCGAGCCCGGCCAGGCCTCCTAGAAACGTGAACCCCGCGGGCTCGAAGATGCGCAGGACGAGCGGGTGCGCCGGGATCCACATCCTGCCGGGCAGGTGGGAAAACTCCACGATCTCGAACATCAGCCTCGCGCCCAGGTAGAGCGAGACGCAGGCGACGGCACCGATGGCGAGGTAGTCTCTCGCGAACAGGCCCGCGCGGCGCGCCAGCGGGTAGAATGCCAGGGCGAAGATCGCGCCGGTGACGATCCCCCAGATGCTGTAGGCCGGCGTGCTCTCCCACATGGCGAGTTCCTAGAGCATGGTGGAGAGGATGTCCGCCAGGGCCTCGACCATGGCGGGCTCGATGGTGACGGACGCGGTGAGCACGCTGCCCTCGGCACTGAGCGCCAGAGACTCGAGCACCTTGGCAATCCCTGGCGACAAGCCGGACAGAAACGGCGCGTACGCGTCCAGAAGCGCGGCCAGCGCGTCGCGGCGCTCCGAGGCCAGGCCCGGGTCCGAGAACGCGACGCTCAAAGACAGGTGCGTGGGCAGGCCAGGGTCGAGACCGAGCCAGGCTTCCACCACGCCGTACATCTTCTCTGACAGGCCCCAGGGGGCGCAGCACAGGCCCTGGAGCTCGTCGCCGTCCGCGTACACGGCCAGAGGCGGATCCTCGCCGCCGGTCTTCGGAGCCATCGAGAGCTTGTCGAGCAGCTCCTCGTCTCCCTGCCTGCGGCCCAGCACCCAGCCCGCCCAGAGGGCGCACTCGCCCGCGTCCGGCGCGGCCACATAGGCCACGATGCGCTCGGAGAGCTTGATCGCGCACAGGGCAGCCGTGAGATCCGTGCCCCACGTCTCCTTCGTGTCGCGTGAAAGCACCCCGAGCCTGCCGCCTCCTTCCAGATCCGCGAACGTGGCCTGCTCCCCGTCTTTTTCGTGGAAGGCCAGCACGAAGTCGTCGAACCAGTCCACGTCCGCCTCGTAGGACACGCCCACGACCAGGATGGCCGAGTCCTGGTCGAGGGATCGGGTGGTCATGAGGATGCGGTCCGCCCCGTCGATGGGGGCCCTCCGGGTCGCCTCGAGGGCCTTGCCCATCTCGGGCGCCTTCTCGGCCATCTGCTGCTCGAGGCCCCCGAGGAGCACCGCGCCTATGGGAGATCTGGTGAGCACCTCCATGCTCGTCGTGGCGACCAGGGCTTCTCCGTGCACCACGAGCGCCTCGAGCTCGAGAGGCGCCGGCCCATCGGGGGTCCTCGCGCCCTTGTGCGGTCCGCAGCTCGGGGCCGCCGCGAAGAGCGCCGCCATCGCCATCGCCATCGCCTTCGGTTTCACTCGTCACCTCCCATGGACTCCATGAGCTCGAGCAGCCTGTCCGGGTCCATGGCGCCGCGCACCACGATTCCGTCGCTCAGAAGCTCCACCTCCAGAGTCTTCACCCAGTCATCGATTCCCAGGTCCATCACGCCCTGGTCCTCGGCTGCGCGCACCAGAAAGACGTTCACCTCCTGCGCGAACCAGATCGGCTTGATGGGCTTTCCAGAAAGAAGCCCCAGCCTCATCTCGATCTGCGATGGTGCGCTGGCGCTCGCGAGGAAGCGTGCGCCGACGGCCGATGGCAGGTGCTTGGCCTCGAGCCACGGGCTCGCCGACGGGGGTGCGATGCCGCTCACGACGAGCACGGCCTCGTCCGCGATGGTCTCCTGGGCCAGGTACGCTGTCTCCGGCGAGAGCGCGTTGCCCGTGACCTTGCGATCGGCGAGGTCCAGCACGCGGCCCGCGAGCCCGGACGTGCCGTTGATGTACGTCCCGCCTCCCGCTGCCACCATGAGCTGGTCGCCCGTGCGCAGCGCGGGCCGTCCCCTGACCTTCATCTGCTTGGCCTCGACCCCTCTCGCCTCTGCCCACTTTTCGACCTGTTCGAACATCTCGGCAATGTCGATGTCCGTCTCGAGCACGACGAGGATGGCCTGGCCTGTCATGGTGAGAAAGACGCCGCCCGCGGCCCTGTGGATCCTGCCGATGTTGTCCTCGACGAAGCGCGCGCCGGGGCCGGCCGGGACGTGCCCGGACGAGGCCAGGCCTTCGAGGAGCTTTCCTGTCGGGCCATCGCGCAGCGCGTCCACGTCGGCCCAGGCCACGCCGGCCGCGCCCGGAGGCAGGTACCTCATGGCCGTGACGAAGTCCTCCATGTGGATGATCCCGATCTCGGGCTCGGGTCCGGCTGCGGGCATCACGGCCGGGCCGCAGGAGGCGGCGACCAAAAGCGCGGCCGGCCAGGGCCATGATGACCGGGAACGAGACATCCGCACATCTTAGCCCTGGCCCGTTCCTGCCGCCAGACCCCCTTGAAAAGAGGGCAGCCATCCGACAGACTCGCCCGATGATGTCCGGATCGCGCAAGGCGCTCGTCACCGGGGTCACCGGCTTCATCGGCCGGCACCTGGCGCGCAGGCTTCTCGACGAGGGGTGGGACGTGGCCGGCCTGGTGCGAGGCGACGTGGCTCCGCGCTGGGTGGACGACGGCATCAAGCCCATATCGGGCGACCTGACCAGGCCGGCGAGCCTGCGCGGGGCGGCGAGCGGCTGCGACGTGGTCTTCCACACGGCCTGCGCCACCGCGGGCACGTTCTCGGCCAGCCGCGACGCGGAGGTCCTGTTCTTGCGCGTGAACCGCGACGGGACCGAGGCGATCGGCCGCGAGGCCGCCCGGGCCAATGCGAAGCTCGTGCACCTGTCCTCGACGGCGGCCATGGGGACGGGAGGCGTCGAAGGTGGCGTGGTGGACGAGGACACGCCCTCGACCCCCCTCTCGCCGTACGGCCGATCCAAGCTCCAGGCAGAGCAGGTACTCCTCCACCTGGTCCGGTCGGTGGGACTTCACGCCTCGATCCTCAGGCCCTGCATGACCGCCGGCCCTGGCAAGCGGGGCGGCGAGATCCGCAAGCTCGTGAAGATGGCGGGCCTGGGGCTCGTGCCGGTGATGCGAGGGTCCGCGGATGCAGAGAAGCCCATCGTGTACGTGGACGACGTGGTGACCGCCATGCTGCTGGCTGCAGGGCGAGGTGAAGCGGGACGGGTCTACCTCGTGAACGACGGAGCCCACCACACCCTGGCCGAGATCGTCGAGGCCGCCGGGAGGGTG
>JBFYZU010000352.1:0-14062 GCA_041309365.1 Myxococcota bacterium | reverse complement strand
TACGCCCGCAACGCACGTCGAGCTTCGCACGCACACTCCCACGCCGCACGTGGTGGGCACGTACCCGTCGTCCGCCGTGCCGTCGCAGTCCTCGTCCATTCCGTTGCAGTTCGCGTCCGTACCAGTCGGCGAGCCGGGCGTGCAGGTCTCCGTCCCGCCCGCGCACACCGAGCTTCGCACGCATACTCCCACGCCGCACGTCGTGGCGGAGACGAAGTTGTCGTCCGCCGTGCCGTCGCAGTCGTCGTCCACACCGTTGCAGTTCGCGTCGGACGTTCCAATGCCGGGAGTGCAGGACTCCGCGCCGGCCACGCACACGGAGTTTCTCCGGCAGGCGCCGATGCCGCAGGTGTACGTGAAGACGTAGGCCTCGTCCGCTGAGCCGTCGCAGTCGTCGTCGATCCCGTCGCAGTCGCTGTCGTCGCCCGTCGGGCTGCCCGGGCTGCACGACTGCACTCCTCCCGTGCAGGTCGAGCTTCGAACGCAGGCCCCCACCCCGCAGCTATAGCTCACGTAGTGCTCGTCCGCGGTACCGTCGCAGTCGTCGTCGATGGCATCGCAGTCGTCGTCGGCACCAGTCGGGCTACCCGGCATGCAGCTCGACACGCCGGCAACGCACGTCGAGCTTCTCCGGCAGGCGCCCGTACCGCAGAAGTACGCCACGTAGTGCTCGTCGCTCGATCCGTCGCAGTCCTCGTCCAGGGCATTACAGTTGTCGTCCGCTCCCGTCGGGCTCCCGGCCGTGCAGGACTCCAGGCCTCCCGTGCACGTGGAGCTCCTCACGCACGCTCCCACTCCGCACGTGTACGTGGAGGTGTAGTGCTCGTCCGCCGTGCCATCGCAGTCGTTGTCGATGCCGTCACAGTTGGCGTCGGAGGTGCCGGTGCCCGGCGTGCAGGACGCATATCCGCCAACGCAGGTGGAGCTGCGCAGGCATGCTCCCGTACCACAGGTGTAGGCAAGGTAGCTCTCGTCCGCCGAACCATCGCAGTCGTCGTCCACGTTGTCGCAGTCGCTGTCGTCACCCGTCGGGCTGCCGGGAGTACACGACTCTTCTGCGCTCACGCACACGGAACTCCGGACGCACGCGCCAGTACCGCAGGTATATGTAGATACATAGTGCTCGTCGCGCAAGCCATCGCAGTCCTGATCCAGACCGTCGCACTGGTTGTCTGCACCTGTCGGTGTCCCGGGTGTGCACTGCTCGACCCCGCCGAAGCACTGGGAGCTTCTCTGACACAGGCCCACGCCGCAGGTGTAGGTGGGCAGGTAGTGTTCGTCGCGCGTGCCGTCGCAATCGTCGTCCACGTTGTCGCAGTCGCTGTCGTCGCCCGTGCCTGACCCCGGCGTGCAGGACTGCACTCCACCAACGCACGTGGAGTTGCGCACGCAGGCACCCGTGCCGCAGGTGTAGGGCACGTAGTTCTCGTCCGCCGTTCCGTCGCAGTCGTCGTCCACGCCGTCGCAGTCGCTGTCGGTAGCGCCCGGGATGCCGGGAGTGCACGACTCGTAGCCTCCCAGGCACGTCGAGGAGCGCCTGCAGGCCCCGACGCCGCAGGTGTAGGGCGTGAAGCTCTCGTCGATGCTGCCGTCGCAGTCGTCGTCCACACCGTCGCAGTCCGTGTCATCGCCCGTCGGACCACCGGGAGTGCAGCTGTCCACACCGCTCACGCATGTCGCGAGCCTGCGGCAGGCACCCGTCCCGCAGCTATAGGGGACCCAGTGCTCATCCGTCTGGGAATCGCAGTCGTCATCGATCGCGTTGCAGTTGTCGTCGTCCGCCGGTGTTCCCGCCACGCAGCTCTCGTAGGCATCGATGCAGCTCGATGGCCGGCGGCACCCGCCGAGCCCGCAGTAGTAGGGCGAGTAGTTGTCGTCGGGGCCGGCCACGCAGTTCTCGTCGATGCCGTTGCAGTTGCTGTCGTCCCCGGTGGGAGATCCCGGCGTGCAGGTCTCCGCACCTGCCGTGCACACGGAGATGCGTAGGCACACGCCGCTGCCGCACGTGTGGGTGATGTAGTTGTCGTCCGGCACGGTGTCGCAGTCGTCGTCGAAGGCGTCGCAGTCCGTGTCCGGATCGCCTGGGAGAGGAGTGCAGGTCTCGGTGCCCGTTTCGCACACGGAGGAGTTGACGCAGATCCCGATGCCGCAGCTGTAGGGCACGTAGTCATCGTCCGCCGTTCCATCGCAGTCGTCATCCACGAGATCGCAGTCGATGTCCGGGCCGCCCGAACCCGGGATGCACTGCTCGACCCCCGCGTGGCACGTGGCGTTCGTCACGCATCCACCCGTCCCGCACGAGTACGTGGACCAGTCCTCGTCGGTGCTCCCGTCGCAATCGTCGTCCACGCCGTTGCAGATGGTCTCGGGCACACCCGTGGGCGAACCGGGAGTGCACTGCACCGCACCGGCCACGCAGATGGCCGTGACCGAGCAGGCGCCGGTGCCGCATGTGGTGGCGATCCAGTGCTCGTCGGCTGTGCCGTCGCAGTCCTCGTCGTTGCCGTTGCAGTTGGCGTCCGGCCCCGTTGGGCTGCCTGGGTTGCACCGCTCGAGGCCTGATACGCAGGTCGCGTTGCGTGTGCAGACGCCGGTCCCGCACGTGTACGTCGTCCAGCCGTCGTCCGCCATCCCATCGCAGTCGTCGTCGATGGCGTCGCAGTCGTCGTCCGCTCCCGTGGGAAGACCCGGCGCGCAGGAGTCGACGCCGGCAACGCATACGGCGTCCGCGCGACATGCACCAGTGCCACAGTTGTAGGGTATCCAATGCTCGTCAACAGTGCCGTCGCAGTCCTGATCGAACCCGTCACAGGTCTCGTCCGCTCCAGTTGGCGAACCTTCCGTGCACGACTCGATACCGGCCACGCATCGCGAATCTCTCTCGCAAGATCCGAAGCCGCAGGTGTAGGACACGTAGTCCTCGTCCACCTCCGCGTCGCAGTCCTCGTCCATTCCGTCGCACGTCGAATCCACGATGTATGCCGGGGCTCCTTCCAGGCATTCCTCTGCCCCGGCCACGCACGTGGCCGTGGCGAGGCAGACACCGCTGCCGCAGGTCCAGGCCGACCACTCCTCGTCCGTGCCGCCGTCGCAGTCGTCGTCCACTCCGTCGCACGTGGTGTCCACCGTGTCGATGGCCGCTCCCGGGATGCAGTTCTCCAGGCCCGCGGAGCACGTCGAATCCCTCTCGCATGCCCCCGTGCCGCACTGGTAGATGACGTAGTCCTCGTCCACCTCGCCGTCGCAGTCCTCGTCCAGGTCGTTGCAGACCTCGTCCGTGATATAGAGTGGCTCCCCCGCGATGCACTCCTCGACCCCTGATACGCAGGAGGCCTCTGCCTGGCACTCGCCGGTACCGCATGTGGTGGGCACGTAGTTATCGTCCGCCGTGCCGTCGCAATCCTCGTCAACGCCGTTGCAGGTGGAATCCACGACGCTCAGAGGATCCCCGGGCTCGCAGCTCTCCGTACCTTCCATGCACGTGCTCTCGCGGCTGCAAGCTCCCACGCCGCACGTGTAGGGCACGTAGTCCTCGTCGATCTCCCCGTCGCAATCGCCATCTGCCAGGTCGCAGGTGGCGTCGATGTACTCGTCCGGCTCGCCGCAGATCTCCTCGCCCAGGATGCACGTCGCGCCATCCAGGCAGGCGCCGGTGCAGATCACGGGCTCGTACTCCTCGTCCACGTCCCCGTCGCAATCGTTGTCCACACCGTCGCAAAGGACGTCTGTGGCGGTGAAAGGCTCCAGCGGCACGCACATCTCCTCGCCGGACAGGCACACCGAGTCCGTCTCGCAGGCGCCCACGCCGCAGCGGTACGGGATGTACTCCTCGTCCACCAGGCCGTCGCAGTCCTCGTCGGTGCCGTTGCACTCGAACTCGTTGCCGGAGGGATCCGGCGTGCAGGACTCTTCGCAGCCGTTAGCGTCCAACCCGTCCAGGTTGGTCCAGCCGTCCTCGCAGACGAGGACGCAATCGCCGAGCACGCAGGAAGGCGTGGCGTGGGGCCCGTAGCCGCACACGCTGCCACACACGCCGCAGTTGACGGGGTCGGTGCGCAGGTCGAAGTCCTCGTCGATGAGCGTGTCGCAGTCGTCGTCCAGCTCGTTGCAGTACTCCGGTATGCAGTCGCTGCAGTCATCGTCCGTATCGTCTGTGCGCCCGTCGCAGTCATTGTCCAGATCGTCCTCGCAGGTGCCGTCGTCGAGGCTCTCGGCATCGGCGGTGGACGTGCACTCGTACTCGCACCCATTGTAGGGATCGCCGTCGATGTCGATCCATCCGTCCTCGCAACTCTCCACCACGCATACTCCCGCGCTGCAGATGCCCACCGCGTGGCCGGCACTGCAGTCGACGCTGCAGGCACCGCAGTTGGCAGCATCCGTCGAGAGATCGAACCCGTCGTCCGTGACCCCGTTGCAATCGTCATCGAGGTAGTTGCAGATCTCGTCGGCAGGCACGCAGGGCTCTTCCTCGACGAGATCCAGGTCAGTGTCCGGGTCCATCCCCACGTCGACATCGTCCACGTCGAAGTCGGTATCGACATCGTCCGGTGTTCCGTGGGTCTTGCCACCGTCACAGGACAGGATTGACAACATGCTCGAAACGAGCACCAGTGCCAAATATCCGCCGTAGCGGAACGTCCTCGAATGGGTCATGTCTTCTCCCTTCCCCGATGGGAGGATAGAGAGTCCGGAGGCAGACTCATCCCGCAAGACATTCTAGTACATTTTGGTTTCATCGAGAAGCCAGTCTATTTAGATTGATCGAAGCATGGAATTTCGGGACAGCCCTGACCTTGGCCATTCGGGAGCTTGCGTGTGAGGGAGCGGTGGTGTTCAGTACCAGATAACGTCTCCGAATTTCTGGTGGTTCTTCTCGATCTGGTCGAGGATGTGATTCCTGCGCTTCCAGAATTGCTCGACGATGACCTCCGGAAGCCACATGACGGAGTCATCCTCGGGCCGGAACATGCCTTCGATCTGTCCCTTCTCGAGCAACTTCACCTTCTCGATCATATCTTGTGGGTAGATCGTCATCTGCTCGAACATGTCCTTCATCACAGTGCGCCCCTTGTGTTCCACGCCGAGAGAGAGGCCATTGTCTATAAGAACAATGTGGTAGCTGCCGTCTGGCATGAGGATGGTCCCGAGATTCTCGGGCCGGTCCTCGTTGAGCGTCAGGTAGTCGAACACGATTCCACGCCCGAGTTGAAGGTAGAGATCGTGCTGCTCCCTGAGCTTTTTCTTGTTCACCGGGTGCAGGCTGGCGGCGATCTCCGTCATGTACGTTTCGTCGATGACCCTCGCTCCGAATGTCCTGTGCCTGTAGCTCGGAACCCAGTACTTGAAGACGCCCCTGATCTGATCCGATGCCGGGCCCTCCCACTTGAAGTTGTCCTTCTCCTCCTGCGTGATCTTCGCGAGGAAGCCGTTGAACTTGTTCTTGGACATGAACCTCATGACCAGCGGGACCGTGGGGGCATCGATGAGCCTCCCGACGTTGTAGGCGTGGTACTCCTTCAGCCAGTCCCAGTAGTTGGCCTGCCTCGGTTTGAAGAAACCCGTGATGATCTCGCCTTCCTTCTCGCCAATCAGGATTCGGAACCTGTACGAGATGCCATCGTTGATCCGCACTCGTTTCATGGGAACCAGGGTCTTCTCTCCCTGGACCTGTGCCCAGGGAGCATCTGCGAGCAGCTTGCAGGTCTTCTCGTGATCCGTCAGGTAAGAGAGCTCCTCGGGGTCCGCGACGTCCTGGGCGCCGCTCGGCTTGAACTTGGGTATCTTGGGTACCTTCTTGAACTTCAGGGCGGCGAGAGCCTCTTGCTCATCGAAGAGAGGTTCACCCAATGGCTCGACGGGAGTCGCATCGGTCGCATCGGACGGAATATCGGCTTCTCCTGCTGCATCCGCAACGTCGGCCACCGGCTCCGACCCTCCGTCTCCCCCGAGCTCCACGATGGACACTTCGACGACGGCATTGCCATCCACCTGCGAGTCATCCTCGCCGACGGGAGGCCGATCCGGTGCGGGGCCAGGGTGTCCACACTGCCCGCCGCAGGCCAGCAGCGTGATCGAGAGCAGGATGCATCTGGCACGAGCCACCATGAACGGCGTTCTAGCTCAATCACCCATGAGGAACAAGGTTCCGGCTGGCATAAAGGAACGGCACGACGCGTCGACCGCTACTTGAAATCAACCAGGCTGAGCTCCTCCGTGACTTCCTTCTCCAGTCGCTCTTTCTCGTCTCCCGCAGGTACACCGGACGCATCCAGCTCGTCCATGTTCACGGAGAGCTCCTCGGCATCATCCATTCCACCGCGGGGCCTGTCTCCAGGAGAAGCGCCGTCCCCCTGGCCAGGCCTGTCGTCCACGGTTTCCTCATCGAGGATCATGTCATCAGCCACTTCCCCCGTGACCGCTATCGGGGGAGTCGATGGCACATCCACGTACTTCGATGCCGCCAACGACGGGGGTGGTCCCAAAGACGTGCTTCCCTGGACGCTGATCTGGCTCCTGACGTGGGCGACGACCGCATCGATGAACCCGGCGGCGTTGCCGGGGTGCACCAGACGCAGCTTTTCGATAGAGTCCGCCTCCAGCAGCATGACTGCTGGATCCTCACCCTGTCCCGCCACGATCCACCCGTGATACTCCTCCGCGAACTCGACTCGGTAACCTACCTTTTCAAGGGCCTGGAGCATCCTGCGCATGAGGATCTTTCGGCCAAAATCGAGTGATGCGGTCATGATGGGTCCTCCGCTCCGGTGATTCTCGAGAAACAGTGTACCAGAACGCTTCGCATCGGCACAAGTGCGTGGACTTCCGGTTCGGAAACACGAGGCACCTCACCGTGCTTGCATTTCATGTACCGGTTCGCTAGAATATGTTCATCCTCATATACGGAGGGCTATACTGATGAAATACGAAACCTTCTCGAAAAGACTCGGCAAGAGGCTGGCGAGCATTCGCCAGGAGAAGCAGATGACGCAAGCCCAGCTCGCTCGTCTCTCAGGGCTTTCGCTCAAGTACGTTTCCATGATCGAATCAGGGACCAATCCTTCGATGCGGACCATCATGAAGGTCTGCGACGCACTGGAGACCGAGGTCTCCGATGTGATGGAACAGGAGGGAATTGGTGCAATTCCAGGACGAAAACCCGCCAAGCTCAATGCCGTCCAGATCGATCTGCCGGTGGACGATCCCCAGATGAAGAAGCTCCTCTCCTTCATCCGCAGGCTCGGCACGGAGGACAGAAGAAGGGCCCTCAGGCTCGTGAAGACCACATTCGGCGGCAGGTGATGGCCCCATTTTTCGAGCATCCGAAAAAGCGTTATTTGCTTACATCATCGGAAGTGCCATAGCCCAAAATCTTGCATCGAGACTCGTTCGGCCATTGCGGCCATTGCGGCCAGCGGTTTACTTGGGGCCTGGGATGACCCGGTGAAGGTTCCTGGATGCTCGGACATGACCACAGTATGCCCCGCTCACAACGTGTGCTTCTTCCATCTTCCCAGGGAAAACCAGAGTGCCATCATGATCCCCTTGGCGATGGTCGTGAGCGAGATGGCCCAAAATACCCCATCCGTGCCCCAGCCAGCCTCGGTACAGAGCAGATAGGCCAGTGGCACACGAGCCAGGGTCAGGCCCGCAGAGACCATCATGGGCGGAAACGTGTTTCCTGCACCAGTGAAGCCTCCGAGCAGGCAGACCTCGACCGTCATGAAAAGCTGCGAGAGGCCCACGATTCGCAGGTACGAGGCCCCTGCCACCACCGTGTTGGACTCCGGCACGAAGACCGCGATGAGGCCTCCTGGCCACAGCATGAACACTAGAGTGACGAGCACCGCGAACACTCCCGCCATGCCTGTGGCAAGCCAGGCTCCCCTCGCGGCCCTGACCGGATTGCCTGCACCGAGCGACTGGCCGACCATGACGGCCGTTGCGTGCGAGAAGCCCAGAGCCACCATGTAATCCAGCCCCTCGAGCCTGTGCCCTACACCGAGAGCCGCCAGTGGCCAGACTCCATATGGAAGCAGCATCTTGACCAGGATGACGTAGACGACGCAGAAGAGGAATCCTTCTATGAACATGGGAAGCCCTATGCGCAGGATGGACAGCATCCTCTTCGCGACGAGAGGTCGGGGGACCTCGATGAGGCGTCTGGATATCAGGATGATCAGGCCTGGTATGGTGGCCAGGGCCTGCGATCCCACGGTGGCGATCGCCGCACCTTCGAGTCCGAGGCCATCGAAGGAACCGACCCCGTAGATCAGGACAGGATCCAGCACGCCGTTGATCACGAACCCGCCCGTGAGCAGCCAGAAGGGAGTTCGCGTGTCGCCTGTTCCCTGGAAGACGGCACCGACCACCATGAAGATCATGGTGACCGGCAGCCCCACGAGGATCACATCGAGATAATCCCGTGCCATGACAAGGACGTCCCCGGTGGTGCCCATGAAGGCCAACGAGTCCGCAGCAATGGTCATGTAGAACGCCACCGCCAGGGCAGAGACGGGCACGCAGAGGAGTAGCCCTTCCCCGGCGGCCGTTGCGCATCGTCCGAAATCACCTTCTCCCGCCCGCCTGGCGACTTGCGCGTGGGTGCCCCCGCTCACGAGACTGACTAGGGCTTCGGTGCTCCACAAGAAATAGGACGCGGCGCTCATGGATGCCATGGCATCGGGCCCGAGCCTCCCCACCCAGAAGGCATCCACGAGACCGAATGCCGAGTTGAGGAGCATCGATCCCACGGCCGGAAGCGCAAGACGCATGAGGGCGACAAGGAGGCTCCCCCTGATGACCACGTCCACCGCCCTCTCGCGTCCGTCGATACGGGAGAAAACGGGTCTCAGCGCCTTCTCCGTCTATCGAGGAGAACCGACATGTCTCTCTGGACTTGCTGAAACGCATCGATCTTCTCGGGTGTCGAGTGCCAGTCGGGATCCCTGCAGATTTCGTCCATGAGCCTCCTCATCTTCTCGACCTCGACGGCGAAACGCTTCCCACGAACGGATCCCTGTTGTCGCAATGCCTCGTCACGCTTGGCATGGAATCCCAGGACACCACAGATCTCACCCAGTTTCTCCCACACCGGAGCCATGGTCTCGATGCCAAATGTGATCTGGTTCTCCGCTGGCCGTGGCATGCGCTGGATCAGGTCCTCGAACATACCCTCCAGCGAATCCGTGTCGGTCCCTATGTCGAGCCGGTACTTCTCACCGGAGTGCCCAAGTGCCCTGAGGTCCGCGATGATTTCCCTGATGAGCGCGAGCACTTGCTCTCGAGCCTCGGTGTCCTCGACACCACCCACCGTGACGAACACACGCTCGTTGGGAGATACCCACGACGAAACGAAGTTGCGACGGAACTTGCCGCTGTCGTCCGGGAGGATGGCCGTCACCCTGGATCCCCTCAGAACGTTCAAAGGGCTGTCTGGATCGTCCACTTCCCGCGCCAGGAGGTTGCGAAACGGGATGGTGATCAGCCCCTCGTACCCCTGTTCGCTGGCCAGCACGGCGCACTCACCGCGCCGGGTCAGCGTGAGCACGTACATGAGGCAAACCTGATGGATCATTCGCTCGCGCTCCGTCCCGGAGGTCTTCACGATCCCGATCCTCTCTTCGAGCAGGATGAGCAGTTTCGAAAGGTGCCCGAAAAGAGCAACCTCGCCCGCGTCGTCTTCCAGCACGGCTATCCTGTCTCGCAGGACATCATGGACGCTTTCGACGGCCGCGAGATAGTCCTGGATGGCATCCGACCTTTCATCCCGAGTCGCACCTTCACGGACGGGGACGTACCTCCTTTTCAGCTCGTCGCGATGAGAGGCGATGATGTTGAAGGCGGGCCGGGTGACACGAATCCTGGGCCACTCGACGAGCATCTTCTCGAGGACCCTCACGTAGTCGGCCGTGTGCCAGACGAGATCGACGTCCTCGCGGATTGCCGGATCTTCAGGCACGAGGACGCAGACCACGTCCGGATCCAGAAACACGTTATCGTAGCTCCTGCTGATCCCCCATACACTCTTGGTGGTATCGTCCAGATTGTATTTTCCGAGAACATCCATCGAAGGTACCATGCGCACGAGATTATGGTCGCGTATCCACGTTGTCAACTTGAGCCCGGTGAGCTATTGGAAACAAGACGAGAGCGCGATTCAGGCAGGAGAGAGCGTGGACACGAAGACAAGATTCGACCAGTTCGACGGAACGAAGAGTTACATCGTCTCGGATGCCCTGCGCGATGCGGTGAACGTGTCTGTCGCACTCGGCCGCCCCCTGCTGGTACGGGGCGAGCCTGGCACGGGCAAGACGGTGCTCGCCCAGAACGTGGCCCAGGCACTGGGAATGCCTCTTTTGAAGTGGTTCATCAAGTCGACCACCAAAGCACGCGATGGCCTCTACGTGTACGACACCGTGCAGCGTCTGCACGACTCCAGATTCGGTGACAGGGATGTGGGTGACATCCGCCAGTACATCCACCTCGGTCCAATGGGCGAGTCATTCCGGTCTCCGGAGCGCGTCGTCCTGCTCATCGACGAGATCGACAAGGCAGACCTGGAGTTCCCGAACGATCTCCTCATCGAGCTGGACGAGATGCGCTTCACGATCACCGAGACGGGAGACGAGATAGTGGCCGCGCAGAGGCCCGTGGTCATCATCACGAGCAACAACGAGAAGGAGCTGGCAGATGCCTTCCTGCGCAGGTGCGTCTTCCATTTCATCGAGTTTCCCGGCCCGGATCTCATGGCCAGAATCGTGCTGGTGCACCACCCCCAGATCGGCAAGAAGATGCTCTCTTCGTGCCTGGAGCGGTTCTACTGGCTGAGGGAGAACTGCGACCTGCGCAAGCCTCCTTCCACATCGGAGCTGATCGACTGGATAGCGGCCCTGGAGCGGGGGGGGGTGAACGTCTCTGACCTGGGCTCGAAGGAAATCCCTTTTCTGGGGACACTCGTCAAGAAGGAGGTGGATCTCGAGGAGACCGCCGCCGTGATCTCGGGCAACCGCAGACCCCGCAAGCCGGGCACGGATCTGCGATTCAGGTGACCGGGTGACCGGCCCCTTCCTCGAGCTGTTCTACGCGCTGCGTGGACGAGGCGTGAAGACATCCATCCAGGAGTGGCTGTCGCTCATGCAGGCACTGTCGCTGGGACTCGAGAAGCAGAGCCTCGCAGGTTTCTACAACCTCTCGCGAAGCCTGCTCGTCAAGTCAGAGGCGCAGTTCGATGCATTCGACGAGGCGTTCTTGCAGGTGTTCGGAGGCCTCGACGTACCGATAGATCTCCCGGACAGGCTGCGCGAGTGGCTCGCCGACCCATCGAGATACTTGGATCTCTTGAGCCCGGAGCTGACGGCGAGACTCAGGACGATGGGTCTCGACGAGCTACTCGAGCTGTTCGAGAAGCGGCTGCGAGAGCAGAAGGAGGAGCACCACGGAGGCAACCGGTGGATAGGAACAGGAGGAACATCTCCGTTCGGACACTCGGGGCGCCACCCGTCCGGCCTCAGGGTGGGAGGTCCCGGCCATGCGCGCAGCGCAATAAGGGTGGCCGGGGAGCGCCGTTTCCACGCCTATCGACGCGACCGGGTCCTGGACACGAGACAGATCAGGGTGGCACTGCGGGGAATGAGACAGCTGACTCGCGAGGGCGCAGCGACGGAGCTGGACGTGGACGCGACCATCGACCGAACGAGCCGCAATGCCGGCGAGCTCCAGCTGATGTTTCGCTCGCCCAGGATCAACAACGTACGTCTCTTGCTCCTCATGGATGTCGGGGGCACGATGGAGCCGTACACCCACCTCGTCGAGAGCCTCTTCTCGGCAGCCCACGCTTCACGGCATCTGAGGGATTTTCGGCCCTACTTCTTCCACAACTGCATCTACGCGAGGCTTTACGAGGACGAATGGTTGCGAGAACCGGTACCTACCAGGGAAGTGATCAGGAAGCTCGACAGCCACTACCGCCTCGTCATCGTCGGTGACGCTGCAATGGCCCCAACGGAGCTCGTATCCCCGTACGGAGCCCTCTACCAGGATGAGATGGACGTCCGATCCGGCCACGACTGGCTCTGCGTGCTCGCGAGTCATTTCGAACGCTCGGTGTGGCTCAATCCAGATCCGGAGGGCAACTGGCGCTGGGGAACAGCAGCGGCCATCGGACGGATCTTCCCCATGTTTCCTCTCACCATCGACGGGCTGGAGCGGGCGATCAGGGCCCTGGTGGCGGCAAGACCCAACCATCCACCGACAGCCCGAGCGCAGTGAGCCTCCCGGTTGCCTTCAGCGCGGTCGCCTGGGCTTCCCTCTCCTCGATAGCCCCGGACGGCTCGGCCTGAGGATGGTCCAGTTGCCCTGCAGGTCGAAGCCCATCACCGGCTGGTCGAGCTGACCGTTGCGGCGCCTGAGGGCCTGGCTCCAGTCACGGTAGACCTCGTGCATCTCGTGCTCGACACGGATGAGCCAGTGCCATGCCTCCACGGCGGCCATGATGAACCGGGGTCTCAGGTCTCGAGGCCTGCTGGTCAATGGGCAGATGTTCTCGAAGTCGGTGTTGAACACGAGCCCGCTCATGCTCCAGTCGTTCTCGATGTAGGGTTCGAGCGGAAAGGTCCGGCAGACGAAGGCCCTGAACGAACGGTCGCAGCGGCTGGCCCCCTCGCATTCTACGTATACATCGCAAGCCGTCTTGCAGTCCACCAGGTCCCGGCGCTCCCGATCGTTGCGGGGACGCCAGAGGTGCCACATGCTCGTGCGTTTCTTCAGGTACTGCCACTCCCAGCGGTACACCGAGGGGACGGCATTCCTTGTCTGGCAGCACAGTGGGCCAGTGCCATCGTCGCAGAGTCGTCCACAGTCGTAGCTCACGGGAGGCTCGTCCATGAGGGCGTAGATGGCCTCTATCTCGCGGGTCGTGGGTATCCTGACCTGGCGCATGGCGACCTTTTATAGGGGAATGAGCATCGCACGACAACCGACAAAACTCCAAATCATCCCGCCACCTATCTCGCAGCCTCGTTCTCGGCATCCACCCGGCATGACGAGCGCATGCCGTCTGGATTTTTACTCCACCTGGGGTATCCTCGAATATCTGGCAAGACATGCAACCTGTCGCCGGCAGGATGGACATGACGGATGAAGGCCGGCGGCGACGTCGAGGATTCTATAGTATCGTGGAGGATGACATGAGCAAGTTCTCGATCATCTGGATCCTGGCGTTCCTCCCCATGGCGGGCTGTGAAAGCTCCACCCTGACGGCAGACTACTGCGGAGACCGCAAGCCCGCAGTCCTGCCCATCCGGAACGGCATCGATCACCCCACTGTGGTGAGCCTCACTCCGGGCCAGATGAAGAGCATCGGCGCCATCAACATCGACATGTCTGCCTCGTGCACGGCAACGCTCGTGGCACCCACGGTAGTGCTCACGGCCGCACACTGCGTGGAGCACGCCACGAGCCTCGTGGTCTTCAACGTGGGGACGAACTACCGGAGCCCGGAGCTGTCCATCCGCGCCGCGGCCTGGTACATGCACCCCCTGTTCGCGGGCACATCGGGGGGGTATGGAAGGCCCGAGTACGACATCGCGGTGCTGCTTCTCGAGCAGGACGCCACAGCTCACGGACTTGAACCCATCCCGGCGAACATGGCGACCTTCTCGCTCATTGGCCAGACGGTGCAGCTCGTGGGCTACGGAATGACCAGCCCCACGGACTACATGAACTCCACCCGCTGGTGGACAACAATGCCTGTAACTCAACAAACAGCTCTATACTATACAGCAGACGGTCAGGGCATCACGGGCATCTGCCAGGGCGACTCGGGCGGGCCAATGCTCTTCGACGTTCCGGGACAGGGTGTCTCTGTCATGGGAGTCGTGTCCGGCGGGACCAGCTACGACTGCATGGGGTTGACGTACTACCCGCGCACGGATGCCTACGTGGACTTCCTGGACGATTACATCTCAGTGGGACCCTGCGGATGGGAGACGCCCACGGGCCGCTGCGATGGGGAAATGGCCGTCTGGTGCGAGAACGACGAGGTCCTCTACCACGATTGCGC
>JBFYZU010000351.1:0-8506 GCA_041309365.1 Myxococcota bacterium | reverse complement strand
ATGAGCCGGTTGAGCCTCTCCGTGCTCCGGGCTGCCATCAAAATGGAGCCGGTCGTGAGCAAGGGAGGGCAGAAGCCGTCCTCGAGCTTCAGCGCGAGCAGATACTGCCGGAGCGCATCTGCACTCTCGCCTCCGCACATCTCGACGATCTGTCCGGCCTGGTAGAGCAGCACCGAACGTGTTTCGTCGGGGTGGCTATCATTGAGCACCTCCTTGAGGAGGCGATCACGAATTAACTCGACGTCGACCACGATCCCTCTGGCTACAGTGAAACTTCATACTTGTAAAAGTACCATCAATTGTCAATACAGCCCTGGCCCGTGGGTGTGGGTCAGAACGCCATTTTCCACGTTCCAGCCCTGCTGGCCTGTTGACCGTGGGCGGTCTTTGCGAATACAACAAACACGTCATGACAAGAACCATGAACGACATCATGGCCCTGGCGCGGGAGCACCGCTCCAGGAAGGAATGGGTGAAGGCGCTCAAGATCTACCGGCTGGTGCTGGAGGCCGTGCCGGAGGACCACGAGGTGCGCCTCAACATCGGCGATTCTCTCATGGCGATAGGAGAGGAGCAACTGGCCGAGCGTGTCTGGCTCGAGACCTTCCGATACGACATGAGGGTCGGCCAGCCCTTGCAGGCCATCGTGGCAGCACGGCGGCTCATGGCACGCAACCCCGCACACGATGCCTTGCTCGGAGAGCTGGCCAGCTTCTACAACGCCGATTCCGAGCATGTTGGACGAACCTCCAGGCTTGCGGCGGTGGACCTGGACATTCCCGTTCGCGACGATGTACAGACCGACTACACAATCGACCCTCAGCTTCTCGCTCGCCAGTCCGCAGAGCTTGTGGTCATGCTGGGCCAGACCGCACGCTTCCCGGAGAAGGTGCCTCCTTTACCCATCCTCTCCGACCTTCCTCCCGACCTGTTCCAGGAACTCCTGGGAACTGCTCGCCTCTTGGGACTGGATACGGGCGATATCTTCCTCAGGGAAGGAGAAAACGCCGAGACGTTCTACATGGTCGCACGAGGCAAGGTCCGCATCTACAAGGCAGGGGTGAGCGGCCGGCGCATTGACCTCGCTCAACTCGGGGAAGGCTCCGTACTGGGCGAGATGGCGCTTCTGACCAACTCTCCACGCACGGCGAACGTGGAGGCTACCGAGGAATCGGACCTCATCGAGTTCCACAAGAGCGATCTCGCCAGGATGAGCGAGCAGTCCATCCAGATCGAAGCAGCGCTGGACAGGTTCACCCGAGAGAGGCTGATCTCCAACCTGCTGGCCACAAACCCCCTGTTCGCACCCTTCGATCGCAAGCAACGCTACGAGCTGCTCAGCAGGTTCGGTGTGCACGAGGTCGTTCCAGACACGATCCTCGTCAAGGAGGGGTGCCAGGGCCAGGGGCTCTTCATCATCCTCTACGGACAGGTCGACGTCCGGAAGAAAGAGGGCGGAGAGGAGATCCTTCTAGCGACCCTCGGTGCGGGTGACGTCTTCGGAGAGATCTCCCTGGTCAAGGACCAGCCCACCACGGCAACGGTCAAGGCGGTCCGCCACTCCACGGTCCTGTTTTTGCCTCGCGAGTACTTCACCAACCTCGTCAAGGCCATCCCTGCGCTCGGGGAGTACTTCGCCCGCCTCAGCGACGAGAGGCTCTCCAGCACCAGGGCCACCATGGAGCAAGTCCAGTTTCTCGAGAGTGTGGACATCGTCTTCGAGGACGAGCGGATCATGATCTGAAGGTCGTCGTCGGCATCTGGCACGCGGACGAACTGGCTGTTGCAGAATTGCCACAGCTATGTCCGCATCGCCACACCCGTAGGCTACTGTCGGACATGTACCACAGTTGTGCGTCTCCAGGATTATCCATTATAATAGGTATGTTGAGGATATTTCGCAACCATGGCACCTCGATTGCATCTACAGCCCGGAAACAGGGTACGACAGTGTTCGTTACCCGCTTCTCCTCCCGCAAGAGCCTCGGACGGTCTACCCCACCGTCGAGGCTTTTTTTTTCCTGACGGTGTGTACGACCTTTGACAGATGTCCCCGTCGAAGCTTTCACATGAGGCCATGTCGAACTGTAGTCACGTTGAACTTGACACGAGAAAAACACGGTCCTAATATGCACCGCTCTGGTGATACCCACAGGGGGGCCGGCGCGAGGAGGTGAGCATGGCACGAGTGACCGTCGAGGATTGCCTCGAGATGGTGGACAACCGGTTCGCACTCGTGATCCTGGCTGCCAAGCGGACCCGCCAGCTACTCAACGGTGCAACGCCTCTGGTGGACGGAAAGAACAAGCCCGCCGTCATGGCCCTCAGGGAGGTCGCGGATGGCAAGATCCAGCCTGCGAAGAACGTCCGCGAGCTGCTCGACGAGGATCTCCTGGACGAGTAGCCCTGCTCAGGGCGCGGTGCAGCGCGCCGCGCTTCCCAGGTCCGTGCAGGGTCCCATGGCGAAATCCTCGCAGTCGAGGGTCGTGACGAACCCATCCATGCAGAACGTCACGCTGGAGTCCGAGCAGGATTCGTCGAGGTCCGTACCGAAGAGAGGCTCCGCCTGACACTCATCCCCCGAAGGCACGCACCCGAAAGTGCCATCGCGTGGACCGCAGGTCCAGCGGTCCACGACCGAAGTGCAATCCACGCTCGCTGTGCTGCCTCCGATGCAGCCTACGATCAAGTCGCCTTCGCAACGACGGGGATCCACGTCCTCGCTGCACGGGGTACCTCCGCCAGCGCACAAACCTGGTTGGCCTTCCTCCTGCACGCAGGCAAGTCCTGCAACGTCGCACAGTGCGACGACGATGACACCCCGGTCGCACAGCACCAGCGTATCGCCGTGGCAATCGGCCCGGAACGTTGCAGGGTCGCAGACTCCAAGCCCGCAGGTGGCAGTGCTTGAGGTGTCGATGAAGCAGTCCAGACCCAGGCCGGCGCAATCCACGACGAGATCCACGCCGCTCGCCCGCGAGCACTGCCTGAGCACCGTGCCATCGCATCTGTCGGGCGTGACGAGGGGCTCGCAACCCGTCGGGCCTTCCCCGTTAGTGAGGCAAGCGGTGATGGCCTCGCAATCGGGGTCGCTGTTCGCCACGCAATCGGCCACCGAGCCCAGGACGATTCCGATCATCCTACCCTGCACGTGCGCGAAGGCTGCCGTGCACGTGCCGAGCTGCTGGGGGCTGGACGAGCAGGCTCGAGACCGCATACACGAGGCCACGTGCCGGTCCTTGGTGGCGCGAGGGAGGTTGGGCAGCTCGCCGTCGTACCACGTCCACTCCGTATCCGAAGAAACGTCAACGGATCCATCCGGACCGGCATCCTGAAAGACATCCTGTTCGGGAACATCAACTCCGGGATCCTCATCGATCCCGTCAGTCTCCGTCGGGTCCGCTTCCCCGGCCGTGTCCCGGGGAGATCCATGCTGCCCCGAGCAGGCGAGAACGAGCTGGATCGCAATCATCACGGCGGGCCTGGCTGCTCCCGGGATCACACCCGATCCCTCAGCGTTCCGGGAACGCCCGGAGTCCAGCGGCGAAGATCTCCATGGCATCCCGGAGATCGTCAAGGTTGAGCACGTAAGCGATGCGCACCTCGTCGATTCCCGCACCCTCGGTGGCGTAGAAACCCGAGGCCGGCGCCACCATCACCGTACGCCCGTCGAGATGGAACTTCTCGAGCATGAAACGGGCGAACCGATCTCCGTCCGAAATAGGGAGCTTGGCAACCGTGTAGAATGCCCCTCTGGGTTTCTGGCACACGACTCCCGGCATTCTCGCCAGTGCCTCGCAGACGAGATCCCTGCGCCGACGATACTCCTCTTTCACGCCGTCGAAGTACTCGCGGCGCACCGACATCGCGGCCTGTGCGGCGATCTGATCCACCGTGGGTGGACACAACCTTGCCTGACCGAATCGCAGAAGGGCGGCCATGAGTTCCGGATTTCGGCTCACGATGCAGCCCACCCTGGCCCCACAGGCGCTGTACTGCTTGGAGATGCTGTCCACCATGATGGCGCGATCCTCGACGCCATCGAGTTCCAGTATGCTCACGTGCCGCGTATCATCGTAGATGAACTCGCGGTATACCTCGTCGGCCACGATGAAAAGCCCTCTGTCCCTGGCGAGATCGCAGAGCATGCGGAGCTCTTCTCTCGAGTACACCGCGCCGGTGGGATTGCCGGGGTTCGAGAAGAGGATGGCCCTCGTTAGGGACGTGATGCGCGAGGCGAACCTCTCGATGGGGGGCAGGGCGAAACCGTCCTCGGCATGTGCCGTGACCGGCACGATGCGCACCCCGCTCATGGTGGCGAAGCCGTTGTAGTTCGTGTAGAAAGGCTCGGGGACGATGATCTCGTCACCGTGGTCCGCGATCGCGCTGATGGCGAACAGCAGGGCCTCGCTCCCACCCGTGGTGATCATGACCTGTGCGGGATCGAGTTCTATCCCGATGCTCCTGTAGTAGCCCACAAGGGCGGCGACGTACGAAGGCAACCCCCCCGACGGGCCGTAGTCGATGATCTCGAGATCGAGCTCTCGATAGGCCCTCAGCATCTCCGGCGGTGTCGCAATGTCCGGTTGGCCGATGTTGAGGTGGTAGACCTTCACGCCTCGTGCCTTGGCTGCATCCGCCAGGGGCACGAGCCTGCGAATGGGTGACGCTGGCATGAGCATCGCACGACGCGACAGGGGAATGGATGGGCCCATCGACGCACCTCTCCCTGAAATGGACCATGGTGACGGCCTGTCCTGGATGGTGCGAGGAGGGGGACTTGAACCCCCATGGAGAAATCTCCACTAGGCCCTCAACCTAGCGCGTCTACCAGTTCCGCCATCCTCGCTTGCGGCACACCGAAACGTGATGAGTTTTTAGCCTTTTTCAATGTCAAGTCAAGTACATGGATGCTCCTGCCCGTTGACATCACAAAGGACGGGCACGAGAGTGTACCGGATGATCGACAGGCTCAAGAGGATCCACCCACTCTGGTGGCTCGTGGTCTTCTTCTTGCTGGTGAACGTGCTCTGGCTCGGTCCCACATTGTTCGCAAGCCGGACACTTTCTGCAGGCATCGAGGCCCCGGACTTCGTGCTCCCGGACGTGGGAAGCGGCACCGGCGAGGTGAGGCTGTCCTCGCTGCGCGAAAGCACCGTGGTGCTCGTCTTCTGGGCAACGTGGTGCGACGCCTGCCTGGCCGAGATGCAGGTGATCCGCAGCCTGTACGGCTCATGGGTAAAGGAAGGCGTTCAGGTCATCGGGATGAACATGGAGCCAGAGAACAGGGCCATGGTGAGTAGATTTCTCGTAAAGCACCCACTGCCCTATCGAAACGTGAGCGTCGACGGCACCACGGCTGCAGCCTACCAGGTCAAGATCCTGCCCACGATCTACGTGATCGACGCAAGGGGCAAGGTCTGCGATGGAATCACGGGCCGCGTGGGGTCCGGCCGATTGAAGAAGGCCGTGGTTCGCTGCGGGCGCTGACGGCCCGTGGCGGGGTTCACCACACCTGGATTCCCGAAAGCACCACCGTGAAGGCGATCCTCGCGAGCCCGCCTGCCACGACCATGGCGCCGAGAGGTACTCCCATGGCCAGGAGGCGCGCATGCCCCGGCACACCCACGGCCAGATCGAGCGACCTGTAGAACAGGTAAGCCGTGTAGACCGCTCCCATGGCGAGCCGCAACCAGCCCAGCGCGGGGATGGGAACGAAGGCCACCAGCGAGGCGATCCAGATGCCGGTGGCCGAGTACAGGGCCGAAACGGCCATCAGGCGCGGCCTGACTGCATCCAGCCTTCGCACGACCAGGACGGCAGCCCCTGCGAAGGCGGCCACGGCACTCGCATCGATGACCAGGTGTGCAATGAGCTCGAGAGGCCAGTTCTTCATACCTATCCTCAGGGCTATGCCCAACACCCCACATAGCACCGACACGAAAAGTCCCATGGCAGAGAAGGGGAACAGCGCCTCGGTGATCGATGGGTTCTGGGCGACGACCAGGGTCCATTCCTGCTCGGGATGGACCACGAAACCGAGGTATCGCTTCAGGGCATCGGTGAGGGTCTCTACGCTCATCTTCCGTGGCCGATCCTATCTCCGGCCTTGTGCCAAGGTCAAATGCACATCATCGCAACAATTGGCAGTTGCCCCAGAAAAGCGGTCAACATACTGTTATCGTGGAGATATCCGGCGATCCGTACCTCCTTCACGCACATCTTGCACCGGCCAGACAGGTTGACTGCGGGGCCTCTTCTCATAAAATATACATAACAGCGTGGCACCCGGGGCTTTGACACGGTCCTGGCAGGACGAACCTCGGGAGCGAGGGGTAAGGACGAGAGGGAGAACACCGATGGAGGGAAACTTCAAGATTGGGGACAATGTGGTGTGCCCGGCACACGGCGTGGGTGAGGTCGTCGGAATCGAGGACGTCAACATCGCGGGAAAGGAGCAGGAGTTCTACATCATCTGCATCCAGGAAAACGGGATGAGGGTTTTCGTGCCAACGGGAGGCTCGTACGATCTGGGTCTGCGCAACGTGATCAACGAGAACGAGGCACGAAAGGTGTTCAGGATCCTCAAGTCGACCGATGTGGCCGTCCACGATCGTCCCTGGAGCAAGCGGTGCAAGCGCTACTCGCAGATGTTGAAGACCGGCTCCCCCTACGAGGTGGCCCAGGTGCTGCGTGACCTGCTGAGACTCAAGCGTGGCAAGGAGCTCAGCTTTGCGGAGAGGAAGCTTCTCAACACCGCGCGCACGCTCCTCGTCAAGGAGCTCGCGCTGGCCCGTTCCACGACGGAGGCGACCATCTCCCAGCAGATCGACAGGATCTTCCACGCAAAGCAGGTCCGCGTCACGGCCTGAGGAGGAAACATGGAGCTTTGGACCCTGCATGGCCACCGGGCCCGCGCCTGGATGGCGACGGCGATCCTCGCCCTGGTCCTGGTCGCATCGAACCACGAGGCAGGGGCGACGATCCTGCTTGCGCTGGACATCGAGAAGATGAGCGACGAGGCCGTCATGGTCGTGCAGGGACACGTGGCCTGGGACTTTTGCACGAGGCAGGGACCATCGGCACCCATCTACACCTACACGGGCATCGAGATGAGTCGGTGCGTCGTGGGCGACTGTCCCGGGTCGCTGACGCTCAAGCACAGGGGAGGTACCGTCGGCGAGTTGACCCAGGTGATCCCCGGCATGCCCCGCTTCTCTCCCGGTCAGGAGGTGCTGCTGTTTTTGCGCGAGGATCCCGAGGGCGAGGCGGACAGGTACGCCGTCTTCGGCATGGTCCAGGGGTTCTTCCTGATCCTCGAAGACCCGGACAGCGGTCAGGACATGGCGGTCCAGCAGCTCGAGGGGGTGAGCCTGGCGACCACCGACTCGATGGGGAAAATAGTGCCGGCAGGAATCGTCGAGCCCGTCGTGATGGATCTCGAGGCCCTCGTGCAGAGGATCAGGGACGCACGTGCAGCAGCCGAGAAGGGAGGTGGCAAGTGACGAGGGCAGCCACCCTTCTCGTGGGCGTTCTCGTCTTGCTGGCACCCATGCTCGCGCATGGCTGGGTGGGTATCGACGGTAATACTACCTCACCTCACCCTGTGTGGCAGTCTCTTCCCGTGTCCTACTACTTGAACAACTCCGGCAGCGTGGATCTGGGCGGGTTCGCCCCGACAGAGGCCGTGATGCTGGCCTCCTTCGCCTCCTGGTCCGCTCCCACGTGCACCGACTGGGCGACTTCGTACCAGGGGGGAACGACCCGGATGCCGGGGTCCGACAGCGTCAACGTCCTCGGCTGGACCGAGAGCGGCTGGGGGTACGAGGACTACGCCATCGGCGTGACCTCGGTCTCTTTCTGGAGCTCCGACCGGATCGCGGAGGCGGATATCGACTTCAACGGCCAGTACTTCACCTGGAGCACCTCGGGCGGATCCGGGTCCACGGTGGACACCCAGTCGATCGCCACCCATGAGATGGGCCACTTCTTGGGGCTCGGCGACCTCTACGGGAGCGCCTGTACCGGCGCTCCCACCATGTGCGGCACGTACTCGGGAGGTACCGAGCCTCGAACGATCTCATCAGATGACATCAACGGTGTCTGCACCCTCTATCCGTCCGGGAGCAGCGGTTGCGTGACGAGCAGCGATTGCCCTGCAGGATACGACTGTGTGGGCGGTGCGTGCGTGCCGGCCTCCACCGCTGGCGAGCTGTGCGATCCGTGCACGACGCACGAGGACTGCGGTTCGACGTACGACTTCTGCCTGAGCGGTTTTCCGGACGGAAATGCCTACTGTGGCCAGGAGTGCGCTGCGACATCTGACTGCCCCACGGGCTATTCCTGCCTCGACGTGGGCGACTCCACCGTGCGCCAGTGCGTGCCGGACGATTTCGACTGCATCAACAATCCGGAGTGCGCCACGAGTGCCGACTGCCCGGCAGGTTACGTGTGCGATGGCGGAACCTGCGTGCCCGAGACGGTTCCGGAGTGCACCACGAGCGCC
>JBFYZU010000350.1:0-10626 GCA_041309365.1 Myxococcota bacterium | reverse complement strand
GGCGAAAAAGTACTGGTTGATGGCGTCCGTGGTGTCTCCGGACGCCACGAACGGTAGGAAACGCGCGTCCACGAGGAAGGGATCCTCACACGTGTCGCCCTCGATGGTCTCGCAGACGCCCGAGACGTCGCAGGTCTCTCCAACCGGGCACGTGCCGCACGAGCCGCCGCAACCGTCCGTTCCGCACTCGCGCCCCGCGCAGTCCGGCACGCAGGGTGCACCCACGCGAAGGGTGTAGGTGCCCGAGACGTTGGTGACGTTGTCCCAGCCGTCCACGACGATGTAGTAGGTCGTGCCAGCGGTGAGAGTCGCGGTGATGGTCTCCACGCCAGCCAGATCGGACGCCCTGACGCAGGCCATGGGAGCCGTGCAGGACGTGAGCAGGTAGAGGACCGGATCGTAGGATCCGTCCGGGGTGAGGGTGATGGTGTAGATTCCCGTGGCCGCCGGCGTGAGGGAATAGACCTCGTCCGCGCTGGCACCGCCGCGATCGCCGCTCACCCCTGCGCACTGGCCCGCGACGAACCCGTAGTCGTCGCTCGCGTCGCGGGTGTCTCCCGTTCGTACGGCCGGCAACGATCCGGCCGTGATGACGAACGCGTTCGAGCAGACGTCGCCCGGAGGCTGGACGCAGGCCCCCGCGCTGCAGACGAGAGGGAATGCGCAGGTGCCGCACACGCCGCCGCAGCCGTCGTCGCCGCACACCCGTCCCGCGCAGCTCGGCACGCACACGCAGACGCCCGATGCGTTGCAGACCTCTCCGGCAGTGCAGGAGCCGCACGAGCCGCCGCAGCCGTCGTCGCCGCACTCGCGCCCTACGCAGTCCGGCGCGCACACGCAGACGCCCGATGCGTTGCAGACCTCTTCGCCGTCGCAGGAGCCGCACGAGCCGCCGCAGCCGTCCGGCCCGCACTCGCGGCCCGTGCAGGAAGGCACGCACACGCAGATGCCCGAGCCGTTGCAGGCCTCGCCGTCCGTGCAGGAGCCGCACGAGCCCGAGCAGCCGTCCGGCCCGCACTCGCGTCCCGTGCAGTCCGGGATGCACACGCACGTGCCGTCGCTCGAGCAGACGTCCGGGTCGGTGCAGGAGCCGCACGAGCCGCCGCAGCCGTCGTCCCCGCACTCGCGGTCCGTGCAGTCCGCAAAGCACGTGCATGTGCCGGTGAGCTCCACGCACACGTCCGGCTCGGTGCAGGAGCCGCACGAGCCCGAGCAGCCGTCGTCGCCGCACTCGCGGTCCGTGCAGTCGGGGACGCACTCGCACGTGCCGGCTTCCGTGCACGTCTCGGGAAACGTGCAGGAGCCGCACGAGCCTGAGCAGCCGTCGTCGCCGCACTCGCGGTCCGTGCAGTCGGGGAGGCACAGGCACTGGCCCATCACGTTGCAGGTCTCGGGTTCGGTGCAGGAGCCGCACGAGCCCGAGCAGCCGTCGTCGCCGCACTCGCGTCCCGTGCAATCGGGCGTGCACCCGCAGTAGCTCGTGTCGAAGGTGCAGTCGAGCCCGCACCCGAGGTTGCCCGGGTCCTCTCCGAGGGTCTCGCACGTCTGATCCGCCAGGTCCTCGCCATCGCACTGCTCGCCGTCTTCGATGACGCCGTTGCCGCAGCCCTCGCCTTCGCAGTCGCTCGTGTCGTAGCCGTCGCACGTGGTCGCGCAGGCCAGGGTGCCGGAGTCGAAGCCGAGGCTCGTGCAGGTGGCCGTGCCGAGGTCTTCACCGTCGCAGGCCTCGCCGATGTCGAGGGTCCCGTTGCCGCAAGCCTCGCCCGTGCAGTGAGAGACATCGAACGCCATGCACGCGCCCGTGCACAGGAGCGTACCTCCCGTGTACCCGAGATCCGTGCAGCTTCGCCCCTCGAGATCCGTGCCGTCGCAGACCTCCAGACCCTCTCGTTCGTCGTTGCCGCACTCGGGCTCCACGTACTTGGTATCCCCGCCGCACCCTGCGAAGAGAAAGATCGGGATCGCCAGGGCAATGAAAACCAGGGTCGTGCGCATGAATTCCTCCTCCCGGTCGATGGAGAGTATAGGAGAAATCGCCTGCAAGACTACTCGGACAGGCTCCACAGGCTTCGGCCGACCAGATATCCCGTTCCTGTGGCCGGGTCAAGGACCCCGGGGCCCCAGGCCATGCTCCGGGGATCCTCGCATGTCTCTTGCGCGACGAGGTCCAGGGTGCTCCCTGTGACAAAGACCCCGTGGATCCTGACGCCGAAGGGCTCTGGAGACACGATGACGTAGCCCGACGGCAGCGGGATGCCACACAGGGCCCTCGCCTCGATGGTCGGCAGTTCCCCGGTCACGGTCAAGGCCTCGACCTCTCCCGTGGCCGTGATGACCCTGTAGGCGTCCCTGAGCTGGTCCACGGTGTAGGGATCCGCTGGGTTGGGGTGGGCTTCACCAAAGATCACGAAGAGCTCCGACCCGTCGCCGGACAGCCACAGTATCGCGCTGGAGCGACCGATGGGCAGGTCGGCCAGGTGGCTCCACTCCATCGTGACGAGATCCAGCTCGATCACGTCCCCGTGGTCGGAGTAGGCGGCCCCGCCGTGCTCCATGCCTCCCACCACGTAGAGGACCCGCGCGTCCTGGTCCACGATCATGGAGTGCATGGAGCGTGGCGCCGGGGTCGGCCCCGTGGTGGGGGCCAAAGTCCAGGACGGGGCCACGTCGCCGGGATCCAGGGAGTAGACGTTCGAGGTCTCCTCGTAGGTGCTCGAGTGTGCGCCCCCGAACATCAAGTACCTGTCGCCGGCGCCGTCCACCCCGATGCGGTGTCCCCAGGCCGCCTCCACGGGCCAGGTCATGGACCTGTTCACGAAGCCCCAGATCCACGTCCCCGTGCCCACGTCCAGCGAGATCAGGCCAGCGTCCGCACTCGCCACGATGCGCCCGCGCGCTTCGTCGAACGAGGCCGACCCGACCCCGGGGCTCAAGGCGGACTCGAGATCGATGCCGACGTCGTACCCCTCCTGGCCTGGGCTCAGGTCCGTGCCTGCGAGCCCCGTGCTCGTCGTCCTGAGAGTGCGCCTGCGCTCGTGGTCGGTGACCACGCTGTTGAGCGGTGCGCAGCAGTACATGAGGTCCTCGTCGATCACGCTCCAGACGCCGGCCGCGGACAGCTCCCAGGCGCCGGTGACCTGGTAGTCGCCGATCCACGGGTCGTAGGCGTCGTGATCCTGCAGCACCACCATCCTCGAACCCTGGTCGTCCCACAGGCCGATGGCCTCCATGATGCCGTAGAGCGACTCCTGCCTGGGCGGGGGCTCGCCGGCGGCCGCGATCCGCGTGATGACCGTGCCTCCCGCGAGGGAGAGCTCGTACGCCCAGGGCTCCATCCACTCGGTGTACGGGCCGGGGTACGTGCCCTCGAATGTGACGCCGCCGTACGCGAAAAGCCTGTTTGCCGTGGGATCCAGCTCGAAGTCGAAGGAGAGCATGTCGGTTGGCGTGGTGAGCGCCACCTCGGGCTCCCAGGAGACGGCGTTGCCCGTCACCGTGGCCCTGGCCGAGGACATGGTGAAACGGAACGCCCTGTAGTGCGTGCCGTCGCCCTCGGGGTACACGCCGCTGAACATGTACCCCTCGCTGGGTGGTGGGCTCGTCGGCTCGAGCCTGGCCATGTCTGCGCCGCCGGCGCCGTCCAGCTCGATCGTCAGAAGCTCCATGGCAGGTCCGATGCCGCCGTCCCCCGGCCTGTTCATGGCGTAGGCCAGGATCACGGACCGCCCTGCAGCACGGTCGTACGTGACCGCGCGCACGTCCACGAGCGGCACGTCCCCGTTCACGATCAAGGACACGATCTGCTCGGCACCGTCCACGAGCGAGATCCCCATGAGGCGATCCGTGGACCCGCTCACGTATTGTGGGATCACGACGAGCACGTCGTGGTCCTCGTCCACGGCGAGGTACCCGTACGTGGGATCAGGCTGGAGCATGGAAAGCTGCAGGCTCGACGTCCTGGTGCATGCCTCTGGCGCGTCCATGGTATCCGTGGCGTCCCAGGCCTCGTACGGCGGATCGTACGGCACGTCGCCCGCGTCGGTCGCGTCCACGCCGCTGTCGGCCCCGTCGGTAAGGTCCCCGGCGTCCGCGTCCCCACCCATGCCCACGTCCTGATCGCAGCCTGCCATGACGAGCGCGGCTATCGCCGCGGTCCAGATGCGTCGTCCGCCCATGGTGTGAACCTCCCGGCCATGTTGGTGTGCTTCTTGTCCGTTCCGTTCGAACGGGGCCGGGCTTTGAGTATCCAACTCCCCGGGAACATACCGTTTTCCGGCACGGAGCGCATCCGTCTTTACAGGACCGAAAACAGGTGGTCTGGTCTACCCATGAAGAAGGTGAGCATAGGAATCGTCGTTGTGGCTGTCTGGGCACTGGCCGTTTCGGGTTGCGGCAACGGTACGGATGGGGACGGCGACGCGGACTCGACCGGCGACGCGGACTCGACCAACGACACCACGATCGAAGCCCACGGTGACGACCCCACGGTGGACGTGGAGACGGATCCGCCCGTGGATCCGGATGGCGACGAGGGGTCGGAGGCCGGCTGCCCGGCAGCCGCGCTGGGCGAGCGTCTTGGCGTGGATCACCTCATGATGGGTGGCTCCATGCGCGACGAGGAGTTCGCCCTGGCTCCCTTCGACATCGGCAACCGATACCTTGCGGGGGACGTGCCGGACGAGGGGCCATGCGACGACTGCCGCGTGGGCTGCACCGTGCGCGGGAGCTCCTGCGCCAACGCCGTGGGGTGCGAGTGGTGGGGCTGCTGGCAGTGGGACGAGGAGCCGCCGGGCCGCTACGTGGCCGACTACCTTGCGGACACGAGCGGCGCAGGGGCCGTGCCCATGATCACCTACTATGTCTGGTTCTCCGTGGCCGGAGACGTGGAAGGAGAGCCGGAGCTCGCTGCCATGCAGGACGGCTGGCGGGTGGAGAAGCTCCTGGCCGACTACAGGTTCCTCTGTCAGGTCATGGACGAGGATCCTTCCGTCACGGCCATCCTGCACGTGGAGCCGGACCTGTGGGGCTACGGCAACCAGGCCGGCTTGGACCCCGCGGCCGTACCGGTGGCGCTCTCGGCCGCCGGAGCGCCCGAGTGCGGGTCGTTCGGAGACGACCTGGCGGGCCTCGCAGGCTGCATGCTCGCCATCGCCCGCGCAGAGGCCCCCAACGTGCTCGTGGGCTTCCACGCCTCGGCATGGGGCGCGGGCCACGACGCCTTCAGCACGTCGGACCCCTCGGTGGATCTGGATGCTCACGCCAGCGACACGGCCGCCTACATGGCTGCGCTGGGGGCGGACCGGGCAGACCTCATCGTGACGGACCCGAGCGACCGGGACGCGGCCTTCGACGACTACTGGTGGGACGACACCAACACCGCGATGCCGCATTTCACGCAGGCCATCGGCTGGAGCCAGCGCCTCGGCCAGTCCATGGGGCTCGCGTGGATGTGGTGGCAGGTTCCCTACGGCAACATGTCCTTGACGGAGAACACCTGCCACCGCTACCAGGACAACCGCCTGGACTACGTCTTCGATCACCCGGACGAACTCGCCTCGGCCGGGGCCGTGGGGATCGCGTTCGGCGCTGGCGAGGGATGCCAGACCACTCCGGAGCACGACGACGGGCACTTCGTCTCGCGCGCCACGGACTACTTCATTTCGGGGCCCGTCGGCCTGTGCGGCGACTGACGTCGGTGGGATCTTGGACAAATCCGCCAACTCGTCCATAATATCCCGGTGCGCGGGCGAAGGCGCGTATCTTCGACGACAGGAGGTCACGAGATGAGCACCCATGCGAGGCTTCTACCGGCGATCCTGACCATGGCCCTGGCGGCATCAGGCTGTGGAGGCGGTGGGGGAGGCACGGACGAGGACACTGCCATCGACACGGTCGACGAGACGGTGGACACGGCCGGCGACACGGAAGAGGACACGGCCGGCGACACCACGGCCGATCCGGAGCCGGACACGACGGCCGACGCCGAGCCGGACATCTCTCCGGATGCCGTCTCGGACCCCACGTCCGAGGACGTGCTCGAGGAGGAGATGGGGCCGGGCTGCGGGAACGGCACCCTCGAGACGGGCCTGGGCGAGGTCTGCGACGACGGCAACGAGGTCAACGAGGCCTGCGACACCACGGATACGGATGCCTGCCTCGGCGACTGCTCCCTTCTGGTCTCTGCCTGCGGCGACGGCGCCCCGGACGACGGCGAGGGGTGCGACGATGGCGACGACGACTCCATGGACGACTGCACCACGAGCTGCACCGTGAACGACCACTACATCGGTGCGCCCTGCACGTGCACCGACGACGAGGGAGGCGAGTGCGCCAGCGTGGACTTCACCGCGGGCATCCTCACGGGGTGCGACGCCGTGCTGGCGGACGTGGACTCGACCCGCGAGCTGGCCTGCCTGCGCAGCAAGAACGCGGCCGTGTTCGGCCTCGAGCTGTACTTCCCCGAGGGCTACTGCACCCTCCTGGCGTTCAGGTGCACGGGCGCGTTGTGCACGGGATTTCGCGAGGTGGGCAACGTGGACACGTTCACCTGCCCCGTGGGCTACGCCGTGGTGACCCAGACGCAGGACATCTTCGGGACCATCATCACCACCAAGACCTGCCATCCGGTCTGCACCTCCCAGGCGGACTGTCGCTGGGCGGCCGAGGAGGACGCGGACAGCCCCTGGACCGGCTGCGGCCAGTACATGTGCCTGCCCGCGGGCGACGCTGGCGAATCCATCTGCGCCGACGCCCGCCTACCCCTCACCTGATCCTCCGGTCCCTCTCTTCGCGCGCTCGGGACGCACCACCGGCGTTGTGCGGGCGCACGGCCCTGTCGTACACTGGGCGCCTGCGAGCGGGAGGTGGCGAGTGAGAATCCTCATCACGGGGAACATGGGATACGTCGGGCCGGTGCTGGTGAGGCACCTGCGCGCCGTCATGCCCACTGTCACGCTCGAGGGGCTCGACAGCGGTCTGTTCGCCCACTGCCTCACGGGCGCGCGGGAAGTGCCCGAGAGGCTCCTGGATCTGCAGCGCTTCGGCGACATCCGTGACATCGATGGGTCCGCTCTCGAGGGTGTGGACGCGGTGGTGCACCTCTCGGCCGTGTCCAACGATCCCATGGGCAACCGCTTCGAGGCCGTGACGGCGAGGATCAACTTCGAGGCGACCAGGAGGCTCGCAGGACTGGCTCGAGACGCGGGCGTGAGCCGCTTCGTGTTCGCATCGAGCTGCAGCATGTACGGGTTCGCCGAGGGAGGCCCTCGCAGGGAAAAAGACCTCGTGAACCCGCTCACGGCCTACGCGCGCTCCAAGGTGGCCAGCGAGGAGGCGCTGGAGCGCATGGCGGATCGAGACATGATGGTGACGTCGCTGCGCTTCGCGACGGCATGTGGCATGTCCGACAGGCTGAGGCTCGATCTGGTGCTCAACGACTTCGTGGCCTGCGCCGTTGCGTCGGGCCGGATCACCGTTCTCAGCGACGGCACTCCCTGGCGCCCTCTCATCGACGTGAAGGACATGGCGCGTGCCATCGAGTGGGCCCTGGTGCGTGACGGCGAGCCCTGGATTGCCGTCAACACGGGCGCCGACTCGTGGAACCATCAGGTGAAAGGGCTCGCCGAGGCGGTTGCGTCCGCCGTCCCGGGTACCGCGGTCGACATCGACCGGAAAGCCTTGCCCGACAGGAGGTCCTATCGCGTGGACTTCTCCCTGTTCGAGAGCCTGGCGCCGATGCACCAACCTCGGGTCGCCCTGGAGCAGTCCATCGGCGGGCTGGTCTCGGGGCTCAGGGAGATGGGCTTCGCCGACGTGGACTTCCGTTCTTCGCAGCTCGTGAGGCTGAGGGTTCTTCTGGATCACATCGCCCGGGGCCGCCTCGACGAGGACCTGCGCTGGAGGACGTGAGAGGCGGCTTTTCGAAACGGGGATCGCCAGTCACCCCGGGGCGAAGTACGCCAGGTAAAACGATCCGGAAGTCCCGGAGAAGACGGAGGTGTCACCTCCCCTTGAACTCGGGTTTCTTCTTCATCATGAACGACTGCATGGCCTCCATGAGGTCCTCGCAGTGCAGCGCGGACGAGTTCTTCTGCGCCACGTACTCCAGGCCGGCAGGTACCCCCAGGTCGCGCGACTTGAGGATCACGTCCTTCGCCCCCTGCACGGCGATCGGCGAGTTCTGTGCGATCTCCTCGGCGAGGTTGTGGGCCGCGCGCACGAGCTTGAAACGGTCCTCGCAGAGCCTCGTGACGAGCCCCATCTGCAGAGCCTCGTCGGCTCCGAAGTCGCGCCCCGTGTACACGAGCTCCCTGAACCACCCGTCGCCGATGATGTGAGGGAGCCTCTGCAGGGTGCCCAGATCGGCGATCATGGCCAGGCGGGTCTCACGGATGGAGAACAGGGCGTCTCTCGATGCCAGACGGATGTCGCATGCGCAGATGAGGTCCACGCCCCCGCCGATGCAGTGGCCGTGAACGGCAGCGATCACGGGCTTGGGGCAGCGCTCCACCGATGTGATGGCCCGCTGCAGCTCGAGGATCTTGAGCCTGAGCTTCTCCCGTCCGTCCGCGCCCGTCAGGGAGAGGAGCGACGCGGCCTCGACGAGGTCGATGCCCGCCGTGAAGCACTTGCCCTCGCCTCGCAGGATCACGGCCCGGACGTCATCGTCGTTGCCCAGCTCGGCCATCTTCATGGGAAGCAGGGCGAAGAAGTCGTCGTTCATGGCGTTGCGCTTGTCGGCGCGATCGATGATCAGGTAGCCGATGTCGCCGGCCTTCTCGATCCTCAAAGGGCTCACGTCGCTCATGCAGGGCTCCTCTCGTGCGAACTCATGGTATTTTCAGGACATCCCGGTCGTCAACCACCTTCTTCCAGAGGAGGATCGAAGCGAGTCGAATTGCCCGATTAGGGGTTTTCGTATCAAGATGAATGCGCGGCGGTTCGGGCCGTCGGAGACAGGTGCGTCGTTGCAGGATAAGATGAAAGCCAGCGCTCCCTTGCTGGGGATCGTCGCCATGGCCGTGGCGCTGTGCGCGCTGCCTCTTGCCTCGGGGGCTGCGGGCAAGGACGCTGCCGTGGACGGGGCAGGGGCCCTGGCGAAGCTCTACGCGCCGCTGGAGAAGGCCATGGGCGTGGATGTGGTCACCTCCACGATCAAGCTTCTGCTCTTCACCGGTGAGGTGAGGCTGGATGCCATCTCGCTCACGCACCCTGCCCAGGGCGAGGTCATTGACGTCTCGAAGGTGAGCTTCCCCCTCGGCCTCATCACCGGATCCGATCCCTCGATCGCGAAGGTCACGGTGGGAGAGCTGCATCTCGCTGTGGACTTCGGCTCGGACAGGTTCTGGGTGGTGAAGGGAGGCCCGGTCGAGGGGGCGCCGGATCTGAGCGTGTCGGAGATGATGGTGACCAGAGGCGACGTGCGGCTGCAGGATGGCGCATCATTCGGGGTCGTCGTGGAGGGGTTCTCGGGCAAGCTCGCGAAGATGGTGCTGCCGGGCGAGGTGTGGAGCTCGGGCGCCGTGCCCGATGGCAAGTGGGCAACGGCCCGCATCTCGGGCGGCACGGTCAGGCTCGAGGGCCTGCCCTACGAGGCCGTGATCGAGCGGGCCGACGTCAGCTTCAAGGGCAAGACCTTCGTGATCTCGCAGCTGGTCGCCTCGATGGGATCGGGCACGTTCATCATGAGCGGCAAGGTGAAGATGGCGGGCGGGAGGCCCGCCTCCTGGGACCTCGACCTGGAGCTCGAGGACGTGCCTGTCGACACCGAGCTCGTGGCGGGATCCCTGTCCGGGAACCTCTCGGTGAAGGGGCCAGCCGGCAAGGTCAAGATCGCCGGCAACCTCGAGCTTCGCGACGCCGGGCGGTTCGAGGCGGGCAAGTTCGCTCTTCTTGCCTGCCAGGGCGCGCCTGCCGGGCAGGTGAAGCTCCAGAACCCGGGGGGCAAGCCCGGCAAGCTCGTGCTCGCGGGCACCTTGTGCCAGGGCAAGCTCACGAAGTAGCGCTCAGTCCAGGGAAAGGCCGGGCAGGGCAGTGCCAAGACTCTCCCTGGCGCCCTTGGTGACGGCGGTGTTGTCGAGGACGAGCCAGCGGAGCTCGGGCAGGTCCTCGAGAGCGATCATCCCCGCGTCGGACACGGACGTGCCGGCGAGCCCGAGCCCTCGCAGGGCAGGGATCGCAGCGAGCCTCGACACGGACGCGTCGTCGGCCGATGGGACGAACAGGTGCAGCTCGTCGAGCCTGTAGGCCTCCAGGCAGCCGGCCAGCCGAAAGAGGTCCAGCCCTGTCCCGTCCATCTCGAGAAGGAGCCAGCGGGTCGTGAGCTCGTCCATCCGTTTCCACAGTCCCGGATCGCAGACGAGGTCGATGCCGGCCTTCATCGAGGCCGTGGCCAGCGGGTGTTTTCCCATCAGCGCCAGCGCCTCGCCGGGCTGGGCACCGACGAGATCGAGCGCCACGGCATGGTCGTTGAGAAACACCACCCGCCCGTTTCTTCGCACGTCGTAGCTTGCCTTCTCGAACCACTCGATCTCCGTCGCGGGGGCCAGTACCCGCGCCATGCCGATATCCACGGGGAACAGGGGCCCGGGGCCTGACGAAAGAGGAGATCCTCCTCTTTCCCCGGTC
>JBFYZU010000349.1:0-4731 GCA_041309365.1 Myxococcota bacterium | reverse complement strand
CCGCACGTGGCCGGGCATCCGTCCTGTTGTTCCCGGCTTCTGTCGATGGTACATGGAAAGGATGGTCGCAACCCGGTCGAACGCTGGCAAACGGCTGGTCACGGTCGCACTGATCGCGGGCTTCGCCCTCGGATCGCAGTGTGGATGCGGAGCTTCCAGATCGGAGTCCGGCTCGAAGCCCGGTCACCCGGCGGCCGGGCAGGCCGGCGGCGGTGTGCTCTACGAGAGCGCCTCGACCTACCTCGATGCACCGTCCATGGGTCAGGCCTGCACGCCTGCCAAGGCGGTCTACCGCTCCGGCCTCGAGCTGTGGCAAGCAGGCCTCGGCAAGGCGATCCCGGGGAGCGTGGACTTCTCGCGCCGGATGGTGGCCCAGGACAAAGAGTGCGAGGGAGACTGCAGGCTCCTCGCGATGCAGCCGGCCGAGTCCACCGCACCCCCCGAAGGATCGGAGGGAGCGCCGGCCGGGCCCGACGAGGGGCAGGGCTGGATCCGCGTACAGGTCGTGCTCCCTGACCCGTGCTGCGTGGGGCCGTGGCCGGGGGACGAGTTTTTGGAGGCGTGTCATGCCGTGCGATACGCAGTTCTCGCGATCCTGCCCGATTCGGATCTGCCCGTGTGCTTCACGTACCGCACCGAGATCTGCGTTGCGATGTGAGGCCGGCTTGGGGGGCATCGCTTTCCGGTCGACCGCGCGAGCTCCTCGATGGGCACCCGGGTCTTTCGAGGGGGTTGGCGTGCCGGCGTCCTGTGATATTCTCCAGGCTCATGGCACGAACGAAACGCTCGTCGGCAGTCGTACCTGTCAGGCCCGAACCGGTGCGGAAGGTCCCCAGGACGAGGCCAGGGCCCGTCGTCCCGCCGCGCAGGACGCCGGTGCCCGTGAACCCTTTGCCCCAGCCTCCGCGCGTGACGCCCAGGCCCGTGCCCCACATCCCCGTTATCGTGAAGCCTCCGGCGCCGCGCGGGATGACCGAGGATGAGCTGCGCCTGATGATCGAGCGTGCCGTGGTCTTCATCGAGCGCAGGCGCGAGGAGCACGGCGAGGGTCTGGCACGCGAGGTGGGCGACTACCTCTTCTCGCAGGTCTACAGGTGCGACGTCGAGTACATCCGCCGCCGCTCCAGCGCCAAGACCGACTCGCTCAGGGACATCGCGAAGGGGTGCAAGTGCGTGCCGCACGCCACGCTCAACAACTGGTTGCGCGTTGCCTGCGTGCGCTGGGTGCTCGCCCGGCGCGGGCTGACCACGGCCCTCGAGATGAGCAAGCTCATGCATCTCGCCCAGCTCATGGACCACCCGCACGCCATGGGGGCCCTGGCGCGCTGGACCGAGGCCGAGAGGCTCTCCGTCAGGAAGCTTCTGGTGGTGGTGCGGTTCTGGAGGGCGTGGCTCGAGAGCGGCCGCGACCTCGAGGACCTCGTCGCGGACCCTGGCGAGCCTTTGCGCGTCGAGCCCCGCAAGAAGCGGCGCAGGAGGACCAGGTGGTCGACGAAGCCCGCCGACAGGAGGCTTCTGGACGTGCTGGGGCTCCTGCAGGACTGGGTCGAGAAGGGCGCGATCACGCCCGCGGACAGGCGCCGCATGGCAAGAGTCCTCGACGAAATGAAGGCGTTGCTCGACCCGACGAGGAGGCCGTCGTGAGCAAGGTGGAAAGGACGGCCGTCGATGCGAGGGTCGTCGACAAGGCGATCGGCTATATACAAAAGCGCGTGCGCATCCACCGGCGCGATCTCGCCCGCGAGGTGGGAGGGTACCTCTTCGTGAACATCTACGGGTCGGACCTGCGCGCCGTGCGCACGGGCAAGCGGACGCACAGCGAGCGCTGCATCCGCAGCATCGCGGCCGACGAGCGCACGAAGCTCAGCGAGCGCGAGCTGCGCGGCTGCATCCACTTCTACCTGACCGAGAAGGCCCACGGCTCGGCCTCGGACGACGATCCGCCCGAGCTCTCCGTGTGGGAGTGGGCCGTGCTGTGGCCTCTGGTGGACGACCCCGAGACCCTCGTGACGGTGGCCACCTGGATGGAGCGCGAGAACGTCCCCAAGGACACGGTCGCGGCCCTCGTGCGGCTCGTGGAGCCCTACACGGCCGCGGGCGGGAGGCTCGAGGACCTCCTCACGGAGCCGCCCGGCTCGACCCCGCCCGCCACGCGCGTCATGCGCATGGCCCGCCTGGCCGTCGGCTGGCTGAGAAACGGCCCCGATGTCTCGCCCGCCACCCGCGCCAAGGCCCTGGACATCATCGCCGACATCGAGCGCCTCCTCGCCCTTGATGCTTGAAGCCTCCCGGGTCCGCGTGGTAGCCAGGTCGGATGGCGACACGGAGAAAGACCCGCTACATCCTCAACTGCATCCCCTCGCGCGACACGGACAGGGACTGGGGCTACGCGGCCGCGATCTCTGCGGGCGTGGTGCGAGACGGGCGCGTCCCGGCCTCGGTGGATCTGCGCGCCGGCTGGTGGGCCGTGCGCGACCAGAAGGACACGGGCGCGTGCGTGGGCTTCGCCACGGCCGACGGCGTTCTGCGCTACCACTTCGTGAAGGCCGGCTGGCTGGAGAAGGACGACCGGCCGTCCCCGCGCTTCATCTGGATGGCGAACAAGGAGACCGACCCCTACACCGAGTACCCCACCACGTTCATCGAGCAGGAGGGCACGTTCGTGAAGCTCGCCCTCGCCGTGGCCCGCAGGTACGGGTGCGTGCTCGAGAAGGACCTGCCCATGAAGGGCGGCCTCTCGAGGCTCGGCATGGAGACCTTCTACACGCGCGCCGCGAAGCTCAGGATCGCCTCCTACCACAACCTCGGCACCGACCCGAAGGCCTGGCGAGGCTGGATCGCCAACCAGGGCCCGGTCCTCACCCGGCTGGACGTGGACTCGACCTTCTCGAACGCCACGAAGAAGACCAGCGTGCTCTCGACCTACAGGCCTCGCACCGCGCGCGGCGGCCACGCCGTGTGCCTGGTGGGCTACACGCCCGGGCACTTCATCGTGCGAAACTCCTGGGGCAGGTCGTGGGGCGACGCGGGCTTCGCGTACGCCACCGACGCCTACGCCATCGAGGCCTTCACCGAGGCCTACGGCGCCGTGCTCTGACCCGGAAGCGCGCCTTGAACCCATGCCCTTTGCATGGTATCCGGAACGAACCATGCTGGACGTCCGGCACGCGTCGATGCTCCTCGCGCTCGTCCAGGCGGGGTGCGGCTCGAAGGGCATCCACGGCGACGCCGACGCCGACGCCGACTCGTACGTGGACACAGTCGCCGAAGAGGCCGATGTGGCGGACGTGGGCGACGCCCGGGACGCGGACGCGCCGGAGGTGACGGGCCCGTGCCCGGCCGGCATGGCGCCCGTTGGCGATGCGTGCATGGACCTCTTCGAGGCGCCGAACGTGGAGGGCGCCCTGCCCCTCGTCATGTACACGTTCCTTGAGGCCGAGGCGTGGTGCGCCTCGCGCGAAAAGCGGCTGTGCACGGACGTCGAGTGGCTCGAGGCCTGCGAGGGGCCGGGAGGCCTCGCGTACCCCTACGGCGACGACCACGTGCCTGGTCGGTGCAACGACGACGAGACCTGGAGGACGTACGACCAGCCCCTCCTGAACGGCTGGCCCGCGTCCGCGTCCGGGACCGGCGTCGGGTCTCTGGAGGCGTTGCTCGAGGCGGCCAGGGCGGTCTCGGCGGCGGCAGAGGCGTCCGCTGACCACGTCGAGTCTCTCTACCAGGGCGAGGGATCCGGCACGAACGGGGGTTGTGCGGGTGACGCGGGCGTGTTCGACCTCGTGGGCAACGTCGAGGAGTGGACCAGGCGGGCGGACGGAGGCGAGCCGTCGTTCCACGGGAACCTGAAGGGCAGGTACTGGGCCGAGTCGCGCACGTGCCAGGGCAGCGTCCTCGTGCACGGCGACGGGTTCAGGTTCTACGAGATCGGGTTCCGCTGCTGCGCGGACATGCCCTAGGGCACTGGCCGATCCAATCCCGTCATCTTCTGATGCGCTTTGATCCTCGCGAGGCGCCTGCTATTGTCCATCGACCCGATGGACGACAGGACCCGCAGGTACTACGACCTGAACGCCCGGGAGATATCCGAGCGCTACGAGTCCATCGAGTCGCCCATCAAGAAGTACTTCGCGCTCGCGTTCCCCAAGCAGGCGCGTATCGCCGACATCGGGACCGGGACCGGACGCGACCTGTCCGCCCTGGTCAGGGAGGGATACCAGGACTCGTACGGCCTGGAGCCCGTCTCTTCGATGCGCGAGCAGGCGGTCGCGAGACACCCCGAGCTTGGCGGCAGGCTCTTTCCTGGAGATCTCCCGGACGACATGTCGGCGCTCCGGCAAATCGGAGCTTTGGTGGACGGGATCGTGTGCTCGGCCGTGCTCCAGCACCTCCCCAGGGCTCGGCTGTTCGACGCCATCTACGCCCTCAAGGAGGTCCTTTGCCAGCGGGGCCGGGTTTTGACCAGCATCCCGGTCGCGGACATGGATCTCGACCGGGAGAGCCGGGACGAGGCGGGCCGGCTCTTCAACCGGATCACGCCCGAGGAGCTGGAGCTTTTGTTCACCCGCGTCGGGTTCGTGTCCATCGGCCGATGGAACGACGACGACGCGCTGGGCCGGCAGGGGCGCCGGTGGGCGACGATGCTGTTCGAGCTGCGCTCGCTCGGCGAGCACAGGCCGCTGGACCTCATCGCCGCCGTGCTGGGCCAGAAGGAGAGGAAGGTCGCAACGTACA
>JBFYZU010000348.1:0-8869 GCA_041309365.1 Myxococcota bacterium | reverse complement strand
CTCTCCACGGCCACAAAGAAGGAGTCGAGGTCCATGTGCATGATGGTGCGCGACATGAAAGATACGCCTCTTACACCTTGAACTTCTTGAGGATCCCCATCACGTCTCCCTGCGCGACGCGCCCCTCGCCGGCCTGCCCGTCCTCCCGTCGCAGCTCGAACGCCCCCCTGCCCGCCCTGTAGACCCCGTAGCCCTTCCCCTCTCCCAGCAGCACCACGTCCCCTGCCTCGAGCCGCTCGCCGTCCTGCCCGCCGGCCTCCAGCACCACCAGCACCAGCGCCTTCTCCGCCAGGTCGTCCGGGACCCCGGCCATGGTGCAGTCGGCACCTCTGCGAACCGGCATCACCGCGATCCGGCCCAAGCGTCTCTCCTCTCCAGGGGACGTGATCCTGCGATCACGTGATCATCCGATCACGTATACCGCCTCGCCGTGACACTGTCAACCAACAGCAGCCCTGCGGGTAGATCCCCGGCGCTGGCCAGACGTAGAGTTTCCGGCAATACTGCCCGTGTCGCCCGGACGCCCGGGCAGGAACGGCAGAAAGGGAGGAGAGAGATGCGAATCGTCCTGACAGGCCCGGAGATCGAGGAGAACCTGTCTCTGAGGTACCTCGAGGGGGCGCTTCGTGCGGAGCGCCACGAGGTGCGCATCGTGCCGTTCGCGTCCCCGCAGGAGATCGAGCGCGCGGCGCTGGACATCGCGGGCTCTGGAGCGCAGGTGGCGGGCTTCTCCATGGTCTTCACCCGCCGTGCCAGGGAGTTCGCGAGGCTCGTGGCGCGCTGTCGCGAGGTCGGCTACTCGGGCCTCACCATCGCCGGAGGACACTTCGCCTCGTTTAACGCCGACGAGCTCATGCGCGACCTCCCCCAGCTCGACGCCATCGCCATCGGCGAGGGCGAGGGCATCCTCTGCGACATCGCACGCGGGGTCGAGCCTCTCGGACGCATCCGAGGCCTCGTGATCCGCGACGGCGACGCCGTCGTGCGCACCGGGCCGGCCGAGACCGTGGAGGACCTCGACACGCTGGCCTGGCCCGTGCACCGGCGCCCCTTCGACAGGTACATGGACCTGCCCCTGGCCAACATGCTCGGGTCGCGAGGCTGCACGCACTCGTGCGCCTTCTGCTCCATCAGTGCATGGCACAGGATGATGGGGGGATCGCGCCACCGCAGGCGCTCGGCAGCCGGCATCGCAGCCGAGATGGGCTGCCTCGCGCGCGAGGGCGTTCGCCTGTTCAACTTCCACGACGACAACTTCCTGTGCCGCAGCCGCGAGGAAAACCTGGCAAGGGCCGGCGAGCTGCGCGACGAGCTGCGCAGGCAGGGCGTCGGCAAGATCGCCTTCCAGATCAAGGCCAGGCCGGACGAGGTGGACCTCGAGGTGTTCTCCCTGCTGCGGTCCATGGGCCTGTTCAGGGTGTTTCTCGGCATCGAGGCGGGCACCGAGACGTCGCTGCGCAACCTCGGGCGGGGCCAGAAGCTCGCGGACAACGTGCGCGCGCTCGGGATCCTCGACGGGCTCGACCTGCACGTCGGCTACAACCTGCTCGTGCTCAACCCAGAGTCCACCTTCGAGGACTTCGCCGGCAACGTGGCGTTTTTGCGGGAGCACCCTGCAAACCCCATGAACTTCTGCCGCACCGAGATCTACCAGGGCACGCCCCTCGAGCGCCGGCTCGGCAGGCAGGGGCGCCTGCTGGGCAGCTACTGGGGGCTCGACTACAGAATCGCCGACGAGCGCGCACAGATGGCCTTCGAGCTCATGCGCGACGCGTTCTTCGACCGCAACTTCGGGCCGTGGCCCCTGCACTACCTCACCAACCAGGTGGACTACGAGCACCAGCTGCGCATGGACTTTTTCGGCACGACGCCCGCGCTCCGTGCCCTGGCCAAGGGATACGTGAGGACCGTCAACCTGAACACCGTGGGCCATCTCGAGCAGGTCATCGACGCCGTGCGCCAAGGCAGGGACCTCGTGACCTTCAAGAAGGCCCTGTTCGAGCGCGTCAGGGCCGACGACATCCGCCTGCACGCCGAGGGCCAGGCGCTGCTCGTGCGCATCCGCGACGTGCGAAGGAGCGAGACGAGGCCGCGTCCCGCTGCGGCCCAGCTCGCCGTGGCGGCCGCCGTGGCCATCTCGCTCGCGGCCTGCGGCGCGAAGCGCGACACGGCGGTCATGGAGGCCGCGCCACCGCCGCCGGATCTGTCCATCGGTGGCCCCCCGGACGCGGACGCCGATCCCGACATGATCCCGCAGGCGATGGAGGCCGCGCCCTACTGGGAGAAGCCCTACATCGATGCGCCCGTCCTGGGAGCGGACCTCGCTCCCGACGCCTCCACGGATCCCGTCGCGGATCCGTCGAAGGATCCCAAGCCTCTCAAGGACGCCGCCACGAAGGCCGACATCGAAACGGCCCTGGCCAAGGATCCCAGCATGACCGCGCCCATGGAGGCAGCGCCTCCGCCGCCCTACGACGACGACATTTATCCCGTCTCCCCCAAAAAGCCCGAGTGATCCCAGGTTCGGGATCCCCAGGCAGTTCCGGCGAGCAGGGAGCATCCTGGCATCGCCGGGACGGGATGACTCAGTCCGAGGGGCCGCCGTCCAGGTGATACGACCCCCCGAAAAATGATGTTAGATCGTCCGATCCGCAGAACGATTGCATACTGGACGATATCCATCTATGATCCGGCGCATGTTCCTCGAGCGGACCATCGGTTCTTCAGTGCGCACGGCCGCAGGGCAATTTCCTGTCCTGCTCGTCATCGGCGCCCGCCAGGTAGGCAAGACCACCTTGCTGCGACATCTGGCCGGAGACGAGAGGACGTACGTCACACTGGACGATCCGAGGGTGCTGGAGCTGGCCCGCAACGACCCGGCGCTGTTCGTGCAGAGGTTTCCGCCACCGCTGGTCATCGACGAGATCCAGTACGCGCCCGGCCTGCTGCCATACATCAAGATGGCCGTGGACGGGGACCGCCGGCCTGGGCTGTTCTGGCTGACGGGCTCCCAGCACTTCCACCTGATGAAGGGCGTTTCCGAGTCCCTGGCCGGGCGCGTGGGCATCCTGCGCCTCCTGGGGCTTTCACGCCGCGAGATCGAGCAGAGCGCGGTGGGCACTGGGCCTTTCCGTCCGACGCCCGCGGAGATCGGCGCGCGGATGCCGGCGGCGGGACCGCTCGAGCTGCGGGATCTCTACCGGCTCATCTGGCGGGGTTCGTTCCCGGCCATCGCCGGATCGGACGAGGTGGATCGCGACATCTTCTATGGTTCGTACGTGCAGACCTACCTCCAGCGGGACGTGCGGGACCTGACCCGGGTCGGGGACGAGGCGGCCTTGCTCGGGTTCATTCGCGCCGCGGCGGCACGCAGCGGGCAATTGCTGAACCTCGTCGCCCTGGCCCGGGACGCGGACGTCGCGCCCAACACGGCCAAGAAGTGGCTGTCGGTATTGCAGGCGTCCTTCGTCGTGCACCTGCTCGAGCCGTACTCCACCAATGTCACCAGCCGCCTGGTCAAGGCGCCCAAGCTCTACTTCCTGGACACCGGGCTCTGCTCCTACCTGACCGGGTGGAGCTCCCCGGAGACTCTCGAGGCGGGAGCGATGTCCGGCGCGATCCTGGAGACATGGGTCGTCGGCGAGCTTTTCCGGTCGTACTGGCACAACGGCCGCGATGCGCCGTTTCACTATTATCGGGACAAGGACCAGAAGGAGATCGACGTGCTGATCGAGGTGGACGGAATGCTCCACCCGTTGGAGATCAAGAAGACCGCGAGCCCCAGCCCGCGGGACGTCGCGCACTTTCGAACCCTCTCCAGGCTGGGAACGCCCGTCGGGCCCGGCGGGATCGTCTGCCTCGCACGGGACTCGCTGCCCCTCGCGCCGGGCGCCGTGTCGATCCCTGTCGGCGCGCTGTAGGTGTGAAAGAGCCTCTCGCCGCATCGCTGCCATGCCACCGCCGAGCGACCTCGAACCGTTGGATGCCTTGGATCCAGAACCCTCCAGGATCGCGTCGGTCTGGATTGTTTCGGGATCGCACCTCCGGCGAGCAGGGAGCATCCTGGCATCGCCAGGTCGGGATGACTCAGTCCGAGGGGCCGCCGTCCGGCCCGCCGATGGATGGCAGGCAGTAGGTCTGGCTGGATCCGAAGAGCTGGCTGCAGGTGTAGCCCTCGGGGGTGCGGCAGGTCGACGACGTCGTGCAGGTCTCCAGGCAGTAGCGGCCGACGACCACCGACACGCACTCTCCTGCGGGCCCGCACTCGGCAGAGCTCGTGCACGTCGCGGAGCAGTAGCCGCCCGGGAACTCCACGTATCCGAACACGCTGGTCAGACAGAGGCGCCCGGAGCCTGGCACGCCCAGGCAGGAGGCAGCGGACGTGCAGGCGTCGCCCACCACGCCCGACGTGGCGTCGGGCAGCGTGTCGAGCCAGGTGTCGATGGTGACGTCCGGCCACCACTCTGGCCGCGTGTCGTGCGGCGCGTCCGGCCCCCACTCGGGCCGCGTGTCGTGGGGTGCGTCCGGCCCCCACTCGGGCCGCGTGTCGGAGGGCAGATCCCATGGCGGGTCGAACGGCACGTCGGGTGGAGCATCGGGCCACGCGTCGGGGAGCGTGTCCACGGGTACGTCGGGCACGTCCGGCCAGATGTCCGGCGGCACGTCGGGCAGCGTGTCCAGGGGCACGTCCGGCCAGATGTCCGGCGGCGCGTCCCATGGCAGGTCGGGCAACGTGTCCAATGGCACGTCCGGCCAGATATCCGGCGGCGCGTCCCATGGCGCGTCGGGCAGCGTGTCCAGCGGCACGTCCGGCCAGATGTCCGGCGGCGCGTCCCAGGGCACGTCGGTCGAGGTGTCGGGCAGGGACGTGTCCAGGGTCGCGTCGCCCTGCTCGAGCTCACCCTCGAGATCGGTCCGACCGCACCCGGCGGTTGCGACCAGCGCCACGCAGGCGATCGTGCAGGCGATCCAGGCTGTTCTCGTCATGCCATTCTCTCCAGATGCATCGAGCATACCACCGATCTCAGGCAGCGGCCTCGCCGAGCTCCCGCGAGTACAGATCCTGCAGCCTCTCGGCCATGGCCTCGGGCGTGAGATCCTGCCACGCATCCGCAGGTATCTCGTCCAGGATGCGGATCCGTATCCTGTGAAGCCCCCTGAGCACGAAGCCCTTGACGGGCAGAGCCTGCGACGTGCCCTCGATGACGATGGGAAGGATGGGGGCGCCCGTCTTCTTCGCCAGCGTGAAGGCCCCGTGCTTGAACCTGCGCAGCTTGCCCGTGCGCGATCGCGTTCCCTCCGGGAACATCATGATGGAGCTGCCCCTTCGTATCCACCTCTCGCAGGCCGCCAGCATGCGCTGGATGCTCGGAGCGTCCCCGCGCTTGAGCCCCACGTACCTGTTGAGCCACATGTTCCAGCCGATGAAGGGCACCTTGAACGCCTCCACCTTGGAGACCCACTTGAAGTGCACGAACAGCCGGAACATCACGAGGATGTCCAGAAGCGAGGCGTGGTTGGCGACCATGACGTAGGCGACGTTTCGCCGGATGCGCTCCTTGCCCTCTATCGCGACCTTCCAGCAGGGGTTGATCCAGGAGTACAGGGACGCCCAGAAGCAGGTGAACTGGTGCAGGACCCTCTGGCTCCGATCGAACGGTGCGGTCAGTATGCTGATGGCGGCTGCGACGAAGAACATGACGATGGAGCTCACGCCCCAGAAGATCCAGTAGAAGAAGGAGAGAATCGCCCTCACGCTCGTCATACTAGCCGGATCTCCTCTGGTTTGTCACTGCCTGCAGGCGCGCGTCCTGCTCACGCGGGGATTGCGCCTCGCCCGCCGGCTGATGATCTCGCACGGGAGGTGCCGAACACCTGCACGCCGCCGCTCCCCTACCACCGGGCCAGTGGGGCTGCGCGAGGCGCCGGACGGTCGGGGCCGGGGCTTGCATGTGGGCCGATACGCTGCTTTGATCCGTATGTGCCGTCACCCGATGGCCGAAGGGAGGTCGAACATGTCGATCGCAAGGCTTGTCGTGCTCGTAACGTTTCTCTCGCTGGCGCAGGGGGAAAACGCCGGTGCCGAGGTCCTCGCCCAGGGATCGGAGGTGCTCGATCTCGACCCCGCTCTCGCCCATCTCGTCGAGGAGTCGCAAGGGACCCTGCACGCGGTGTTCCGCAAGGGAGGCGCGCACCCCACCTACCTGGCCGGCAGGATGTCCACCGGCACGGGGCTTGCCGAGCTCACCTCGGCGGCGTTCTTGAACGAGCACGCCGCGGCGCTCGGGATCCGCGACGTGGGCGATCTCGCGCTGGCCCACGTGATGGACCTGGGCCAGGGCAACGTGGTGCGCTACCTGCAGGTCGTCGGCGGCGTGGTCGTCGAGTACGCGGGCGTGGCCGTGCGCACGGACGCGGCCGGTCGCATCATCGCCCTGAGCGTGGACGTGCTCGACGTGCAGGGGCTCGACACCACCCCGGCGTTCGGGAGCGAGGAGGCGTTCGTCATGGCCTCGGACGCGCTGATGGCCACCAGCCTGGCGCACCCGGATCGAGGCCTGGCGTCGCTCGTGGTCCTGCCCATGGCAGGGGGAGAGGCCAGGCTCGCGTGGAAGCTGCGCATGGGCGCCGTGCCCGCCCTTCTGTCCAACCCCGTGGTCTACGTCGACGCGCGCACGGGCGAGACGCTGATGATCAGGAACGCCATCTGGTACGACCGGCTGGCCAGGGTGTACCCGCAGAACCCGGTGGCCACCCCCGATCTGGTTACGGTCACGCTCTCGAACCTGCCCGCGGGCTCGACGCACCTTTCGGGCGATCGCACCGTGGCGCGAAACTGCATCGATCTGCACGCCACCATCCCCGTCAACTTCATGGGCATCCCCCTGAACGTGCACACCTGCTCCGAGGTCCAGAAGGCCGAGGCGGACGCGAGCGGCGACTTCCTCTTCGATCCCGACCCCACGGCGCCCGAGGACGACTTCGCCGAGGCCCAGATGTACCACGGCGTGGAGCTCGCCTACGAGCACTACCGGGCGCTGGGGTTCGACCTTCTCGACCAGGTGCCCATCGCCTCCACGGTGAACTTCCGCATGCCCATCGACGTGTACGGTGTCGTCGACCTGACGACCATCATGGCGGCCACGGATCCCAACGGGCCCCTCTACGCCTTCGACAACGCCATGTTCATGGAGGCGGGAAACCTCTTCGACATCATCGAGCGCCCCGAGGACTCCATGATCTTCGGCCAGGGCACCGAGGGCGACTTCGCGTTCGACGGCGACGTGATCACGCACGAGTTCGGGCACGCGGTGGTGGCGGCCACCTGCGGGCTCGGCATGTACTCGCTGGACGAGCAGGGGCTGGACGCTTCCACGGGCGCGCTCAACGAGGCCTTCGCGGATACGGGGGCCTTCTGCTCCACGGACGACCCCGTGGTGGGCGACTACGCCGGCTCCTGGCTCACGGGGGCCGGCATCCGCGACGTGGACGTGGACAACGCCTGCCCCGCGGATCTCACGGGCGAGAGCCACGAGGACTCGCTCATGTACACGGGCGCCGAGTGGGACGTCCTCGCGGCCTTGCCCGGCGACGAGGCCGCGGTGAAGCAGGCGTTCTACAACGCCGAGGTGAGCCTCACGCCGCAGAGCGACTTCGAGGAGGCCTCGATCGCGCTCGTCGAGGAGATCCGCACGCTTCTCGGCGACACGGCCGCGACCACGGCCCAGGCCGCGCTCGACGCCCATGGCCTGAGCGGCTGCGAGCGCGTGGTGGAGCTCGACTCGAGCGGCGGCAGCCACCCGAAGCTCGTGCACCTGCCTGCCCAGGCCATGGTGCTCGTGGGCCCCTTCATCCCCGGCCCGCTCCAGTTCCGGTACAGGCCGGGGCGTGGGTTCTCGCAGCTGACCCTGTTTTTCGCCACGTTCGCGGACCCCACGAGCGTTCTGTTCGGCGGCACTGCCGAGCCCGTCGTGCTCTTCAAGCGCGGCGCGGCCCCCATCTCGTTCGAGTACTCGGGAGGCCTGGTGACCGGAGACTGGGACCAGATGAAGGACGCCGTGGCGGGCGGCTCCTCGACGTGGACGGCGACGTTCTGGATCGACGGCGAGGGCATCCCCGAGGACGACTACCACCTCATGATAGCCACGTCCGGCCAGTCGGGCTTCATCGCGGGAGGCATCCGCGTCACGACCACGGACGATCCCTACCCCACGGACGATCCTGTCGAGATCGCGGACGAGGCACCAGACGAGATCCCCGAAGTGGACGCCGACGAGGAGGTGGAGCCCACACCCGACGCGGACACGGACCCCGGAGACCACGGAGCGAGCGGCTCGGGCTGCGGCTGCACCCTGGTCGCCTGACACTCTCATGCGCGCCGTATCTCTCCTGCTGGCCGGGATGCTGGGGTGCTCCGGGGGCGTGGGCCCCGAGGTGACAACCCCCGCGGGCCCGGGTCACGAGCCTGCGCCCGGACCGCACGAGATCGCCGGGGCAGGTGCCCAGGCCGCCGCGATCCCGAAGGACCCTGGTGCGATCGCAAGGCTTCGGGAAGACGCCTCGACGGATCTGCTTGCAGCGGCGGCTCTTGTCGTCTTGGATTCGGGGCTTTCGGTGGGCCAGGAGGCGAGCCTTCTCGTGGATCTGGCACTGATCGCCGTCGATCGCGGCCAGAAGTCCCGGGCGGTCTCCATCCTGGATCTCGTGCAAGAGGAGGCCCTGGACGAAGATCGCCTCGTGGAGCTGGGCCTGGCGCGCGCACGCGCCGGCGACGTCGAGCCTGCCATGGCCATCGCAGTTGCCCTGGACTTGGAAAAGGGCGACACCGTCCGGGTCCAGGTGGTCGAGACCCTCTGCTCCCAGGGATCCA
>JBFYZU010000347.1:0-4997 GCA_041309365.1 Myxococcota bacterium | reverse complement strand
CGCGGCCGCGTGGCGGCGCGACAGGCCCGCGAGGGCGACGGCCGCTGTCACGAGCACGAGAAACCCCGCGGTGAAGGCGGTTGTCAGGCCGGCGAACCAGTCCTGCAGGTGCACGAGCATGAACGCGGCCAGGGTCACCGCGCCCAGGGCACGGTGCATTGCCGAGCCGTGATCCTGGTCCTGCGTCCTGCCGGTCATGATGGAGCCAGAGGTTATCAGGGGTGAAACCTCTTGGGAACCTGCCCGAACTTGCCGCCCGGTGCGCCCCACGGGTACGATGTCCTCCATGGGACCGGCCAGGCAAGTGACCGCGCTGGGCATGGACTACGGCACCACCACCTCGCTGGCGGCCGTGGCCGTGGCCGGCGCGCCGCCGTCGGTCGTGCCCGTCTTGCAGCGCCCGGACGGCCCCGTGATGGACCGGCTGCCGGGCTACCTGTATTTCCCCACACGCGGCCGGGTGATCGTGGGCGAGATGGCGCGCCGGCAGTACCCGCTCAAGCCGCACAAGGTCGTGCGCAGCGTCAAGCGCGACATGCAGGGGTCCTGGACCGTCGGCCAGTCCACCTACGGGGCCGCGGACCTCGTGCGCTTCACTTTGCGCGAGCTGGCTTTTGCCGCGCGGGAGCTGGCCGAAGGGCCGCTTCGCTCCATGGTGCTCACCGTGCCCTCCACCTTCGGCCAGTCCCAGCGCCGTACCCTCATCGATGCGGCCCGGCAGGCCGACCGCTGGATCGACGAGGTGACGCTGCTCGACGAGCCGCTGGCCGCGTTTCTCGCCTACCTGCACGAGGCGCGAGACGGCCGGTGCGCGCCGCCGCCGCCCAGTGCCCGTGTGATGGTCTTCGACATGGGCGGCGGGACCACCGACATCTCGGTGCTCGAGGTGCTCGGCGACGGCCGGCGCTCGTTCTCCGCTCGCGTGCTCGGCGTGAGCTCTGACACCCGGCTGGGCGGGGACGACTTCGATCGCGCCCTGGCCGGCCACCTGGCCTCCATGTGGATGGACGGCACGGCCATCGACTCGGGGCTCCTCACCGACAGCGAGCGCAGGTTCGCGGGCGGCAAGCTGCTCGTCGCCGCGGAGGAGGCCAAGATCGAGCTGTGCGGCTCCTCCCGGTCCGTGCGCGTGGCCGTCGACGGGCTGCCTGCCACGCCGCGGCTCGACGTCACGCTGGAGCACGGCACGCACCTTGCCGTCGTGGACTCGCTCCTCATGCGCGTGCGCGAGACCGTGCGCCAGGGCCTGGACGTCTCCGGCCTCGCGGCCGGGGACGTGGACGTGACCGTGCTGGCCGGCGGCATGGCCCGCTGCGACGCGGTCGTGGCGCAGGTCACGGCCATGCTCGGCCGGCCGCCCGTGGTGCTGTCCGATCCGGTCACGGCCGTCGTGCGCGGCGCCTGCCTGCACCACCAGTCCATCCTCGGCGAGGCCCCGCCCGTGCTCGTCGAGCCGCTCAGGCCCGTCCTCACCCAGGCTTTGGGCCTGAAGCTCGCTCGAGGCGGCTTCATGACGCTCCTCGCGGCCGGCACCGAGCTTCCGGCCACGCGCACCGTGACGGGCTGCCTGCTCACGCCGCACACGGGCTCGTCGGTCCTGAGGCTGCCGCTCTACGGCTCGGCCGAGGGCGAGGGCGCGCCGCGCCGCATCCTGGCCACGCTCACCCTCTGCTCGAAGGAGGAGCTGCCAGGCGGCCAGCCCGTCGGCCTCACCGTCGAGGCGGACATGAACAAGCTCATCACCGTGCGCGCGTTTCTGCAGGACGGCTCCGGGCCTGCCCGCACCCTGGACGTGCGCGGCCTCTGATCGTGCGGGCAGGCCGAGAGGCTTTTGGCTCGTTCTCGCAGGAGAGCTTCGGGCTCGAGGTCCAGGACGGCGGGCAGAGAAAAGGGGGCGCTGTCGCTTGCCCGTCCGCTCGAGGGGGGCTATCCTGGCTTCTCGGGTCGACTGCGCGAGAGGAGGGAGAAAACGTGATGAAATGCCAACGTCGTGCGGGCATGGTCGCGGCCGTGCTCTGTGCGGGCCTGCCCTGGGCGTGCAAGGCGCCGCCCGTTCCCGATCCCGGCGAGTCCGCCCTGTGGAATTCCGTGCACGGCGTCGAGCCGGCCGGGGCTTCGAAGGTCGAGCCGGCGCAGGCAGCCCAGGAGGAGCCGTGGGAGGGCGAGGTGGTCTTCTCCGAGAAGGAGATAGACCTGGGTGACGTGAAGCGCGGCGATCAGGCCAAGCACAGCTTCACCATCACCAACAAGACCAACAGGGTGCTCGACATCAAGAACGTGCGAGGGTCCTGAGGCATGAGCGCCTCCCTGGTCGGGGAGCAGCTCGTGAAGCCCGGGGACACAAGGCAGGTCGAGGTCTCCATCGCCACCACGGGCCGCAGCGGGCCCGTCGAGAAGGCCGCCCTGGTGCAGACGGATCACCCGGACAACGCCCAGGTCTCGCTCAAGATAAAGGCCAACGTGGTCGTGGACCTGGACTTCGCCACGTCGCACGTGATGTTCACGGACGTCAAGGTGGGCGACGTGAAGAAGCAGAAGATAGAGCTCGTGGCCGCCGATCCCGCGGCCGTGAAGTTCGGCGAGGTGAAGGCCGCGGGCGAGGGCATCCAGGCCAAGGTCGTCAAGACCGGCACCGGGCCGTCCACCGCGTGGGCCCTCGAGGTCGTGTTCTCTCCCAAAACGCCCGGTCCCGCATCCGGCACCATCCAGGTGGCGCTCGTCGCACCCGAGGAAAAGAGCCTGCAGATCTTCTACTCCGGCCAGGTCAAGGGGGACATCTCGATCGAGCCTCTGCAGGTGGTCATCCGCAAGACCAAGACCGGCGAGGCCGAAGGCGCCATGGTCCAGCTCACCTGCGAAAAGAGCTTCACCATAAAGAGCGCCGCCGATGCCGAGGGGCTCATCGACGTGAAGGTCGAAACGGTGACGCCGGGCAAGCACTACACCATCGTGCTGGGCCTCGCGCAAAAGGCCGCGGGCCAGGACCGCTTCGGGGTCAGCGTCCAGGTCAAGACGAGCCTCGCCTCGCAGCCCCAGATCGACATCCCCGTCTACGTGATGACCACTCCCTGATTGCCCGATCGTCGGATATCTCGAGAGAGACGGTCAGCTGCTCGCCGCGCCCTGCTCCATGAGCGCCTTGTAGACGCGGGCCCGCTCGGCCTGCTTCTCGTTCAGGGCCATGCGCAGGCCGGCGGCCTGGCCCTCCAGGCGAGCCAGGTTCTGGTCGCGGTTCTCCCTGAGCTGCTCGAGCTGGAACTCGAGGTCCTTCATCTCGCCCCTCCGCTCGTCCAGGCTCTCCTCGACGGTCTTCTCCGCGCTCTTTGCCTCGCGCCAGCCGACGACGAGCCGCGCCACCTCCTCGTAGGAGCCGGTGAGCCCGTCGGGCATCGTGGCCCGCTGGCCCGACCCGACTCCCAGGGTCCTCTCCATGTCGGCGATGCGGGTGCGCACCTCGATGAGCCTGTGCTCCACCCCCTTGCGGCGCCCCGCGACCTTGGCCATCTCGTTCTCCAGCCCGCCGAGGCTGCCCTTGACCCTCTTCACCTCGTCGGTGAGCGTCGCCTGGGCCCTCTCGAAGCGCTCCTTGGTGGCCGCCACCTTGATCTCCATGTCCCTCGAAAGCCCCTCGGACTCGCTGATGGAGACGTCGAGCTTCTCGAGCTGGTCGAACAGGTCCTTGACGCTGGCCGCCGTCCTGGTGTCGAGCGCCGCCTGCCTGTCCGACTTGACCTTGTCCACGTACTTGCGCGCCACCTCGTAGCCCGCCGGCGCGGGCGGGGGGGCCGCCGTGGGTGTCTCGCTGCGCAGCTTCGTGGACGCCAGCTCGTCGATCTTGCCCGTGCCGCGCTCCGCGGGCAGGTCCCGGGCGATGGACTCGAGCACGTCGTGGAGCTCGTAGGCGTTGCCGAAGCGCTCCTGCGGCTTCTTGAGCAGGCAGCGCATGATGGCCTGGTTGAGCCTCGGAAACACCCCGGGCTCTCGCTCGATGAGCGGCCTGGGCGCGTCCTTGACGTGCATGACGATGACGCTCGAGTAGTCCTCGGAGTCGAAGGGCGGATCCCCGCAGAGCATCTCGTACGCCAGGGCCCCCAGCGAGTACAGGTCCGAGGCGGGCGTCACGTCCTGGCCCATGGCGTACTCCGGCGCCATGTAGTGCGGCGTGCCGAGCACGGTCCCCGGCATGCTCAGGCGCGTCTCGTCCTTGATGAAGGCGATGCCGAAGTCGAGGATCTTCACCGTGCTCGCGAGGCCGCTCTCCCTGCAGATGTAGATGTTCGAGGGGCTCAGGTCCCTGTGGATGATGCCCAGGTCGTGGGCCCTGCCCAGGCCCCGGCAAACCTGCTCGAGCACGTGGACGGTCTCTCGCGCCCCGAGCTTGCCCTTGCAGAGCCTGTCGAACACGCTCTCCCCGCTCAGGTAGTCCATGACCAGGTACAGCAGGCCCTCCTCGGTCTGCCCCAGGTCGATGACGTCCAGCACGTTGGGGTGCTGGATGCGGTTGACCACGCGGGCCTCGCGGTAGAAGCGCTTGTTGATGTTCGTGATGCCGGAGGCCTTGGGCGAGAGGATCTTGATGGCCACCTGCCTCTCGATGACCGCGTGGTGGGCCTTGTAGACCGTGGCCATGCCGCCGCGGCCCACCGCCTCGGTGATGGTGTAGCGGCCATCGAGCGTCCTGCCGATGAACGGGTCGTCCTTGAGGTTCGTTATGGACGATTCACGCATCCGCGATCCCGTTTCCCCCGGGGGTTCCCCGCTCGCGCCTCAGGATCCGCTCTCACCGGCCGGTGAGAAGCCCCACGGGAGGTGTCATCATACCGGCAAGGGCGCATCCTCGCAACATGGATGAGGATCATCCGATCATGGAAACTGGCGGCCCTTGAAGACGTTGCCATATGGCTTTTCAGGCTGTAGAATAACCCCGTCTTGACGACTCCATGCCAGCACTGCAAGGCCGACCTTCCCGACGACGCGAACGTGTGTCCGGCCTGCGG
>JBFYZU010000346.1:0-2938 GCA_041309365.1 Myxococcota bacterium | reverse complement strand
TGCGTCACGTTGATGCCGCCCACGATTGTGAGGAGGCCGAACGGGATCGCGATGGGCAGGAACGCCACGGCCCTGGGCATGCCGTGGAGCCATGCGAGGGTGGGAAGGGCGGGCGAGAGGCCAGCGTGCAGCACGGGCCAGTGGAATTCGCCCTGGCTCAGCCCCGCGGCTCCCATGGCGTAGTGCAGGGCCGTCGCCGCCGCGATGGCCGCGAAGGCCCCGGGCATGCGGCCCGGCAGCCGGAAACGTGCCACCAGGGTGAACAGGATGATGGCCAGGCTCAGCATGCCCACGGGCGGCATGCGATAGATCTCCACCATGGGCATGAAGGCGAGGAGCGCCAGCCCCACTCCTGCCAGGCTGCCCAGAAGGGCCGCGTCCGGCACGAGCCTGCGGATCGCATCCCCGAAGAAGCTCGCGATCACCTTGACCACGCCCATGCACACCATCGTGGCCGCTCCCACCTGCCAGGCGATCACGGCGCTGCCGCTGGACAGGTACGTGGGCCCGATGACGGCTGCGGCCATGCCGACGGTGGACGGCGTGTCCAGGCCCAGGGGCATGGCGGTCACGTCGTCCCGGCCGGTCAGCCGGCCGAGCCTCACGGCGAGCCACGTGTACGCCAGATCGCCCGCGAGCACGCCAAGCGCCGTGCCCGGGATCATGCGGCCGTGGATGATGTCCGCAGGCATCCCGAACACGCCCACCAGGATCCCCGAGAAGAGGACCAGGTTGGTCACGTTGTCCAGCATCAGGCCGAAGAACGCGTTCAGGTCGCCCATGGCCCACCACCGCGGGCAGGTCGGGTTGGATCGGTTCATGGGTGCTACCTACTAGAGGGCGCTGCGCAGGTAAAGGCATCCCCGCACGGGTGTGGCTTGCGCGGGCCGCTCGCAGGGTTTACAAGAGTCCGGCCACGGGCTGCCAAGGGCAGGGAGGTGACTCTTGGAGGTGATCGAGCGAGGCACGGGAGAGCTCTTCGCGAGCTGCGATCCGGACGAGGCCAGGAAGTTCTTCCGCACCAAGGACAAGTCGCTCACAAACAAGGTCATGCGGGTGCACACCGCCGTCAGCCGCTTCATCCACGACGGCGACTACCTCGCCATCGGCGGCTTCGGCACGAATCGCATCCCCACTGCCGTGTGCCACGAGATCCTGCGCCAGCGCATCCACAACCTGGGTTTTTTGGGCCACACGTCCACCCACGATTTCCAGATCCTCGCCGCGGGCCAGGCCTTCGACCGGTGCGACATCGCCTACGTGGTGGGCCTGGAGGCGAGGGGCCTGTCTCCCAGCGCGAGGCGCTACCTCGAGTCGGGCAAGGTGCGGGTCACCGAGAACTCCAACTACACGCTGTCGATGCGCATCAAGGCCGCTGCCACGGGAGTGCCCTTCGCCGTCTCGCGCAACCTCATGGGCACCGACACCATGAGAAAGAGCGCGTCGGCAGTGGTCCGCTGCCCGTTCACGGGCGTGAAGCTCGCGGCCCACCCGGCCATCTACCCGGACGTGGCCGCCATCCACGTGCACGAGTCGGACGTGTACGGCAACGCGCGCATCCACGGCATCACCATATCGGACCTGGATCTGGCCAGGGCGACACGCCGGCTCATCATCACCACGGAGCGGCTCATCCAGACCTCGGAGATACGCCGCGACCCGGCCGCCACGGACATCCCGTACTACCTGGTGGACGCGGTGTGCGAGGTTCCCTATGGCAGCTACCCCGGCTGCATGTCGGGCGAGTACTTCTCCGACGAGGAGCACCTGCGCGAGTGGCTCGAGGCCGAGAAGGACGCGGCCACGTTCCAGGGGTTTCTCGATCGCCACATCTACGACCTCGCTTTCTTCAGCGACTACCTCGCGCTGCGCGGAGGCGCCCAGAGGATGAGGGACCTGAGGCGCAAGGAGCTCCTGCTCCGCGATCAGGAGGAGGAAGCCTGAGATGGACGAGCGGTACAACGTCATGGAGCTGATGATCTGCGCGGCCGCGCGGCTGCTGGAGGACCGCTGCACGGTGGCGGTCGGCACGGGCGCGCCCTGCGCCGCGTCCATGCTGGCTCAGAAGACCCACGCTCCCGGGTTGACCATCTTCTTCGAGGCGGGAGGAGTGGCGCCCATCCTGCCGGAGATGCCCATCAGCGTGGGCGACTCGCGCACCTTCTACCACGGGGTGATGGCCTCGGGCATGTGCGATATCATGGAGACGTGCCAGCGCGGGCTGGTGGACTACACCTTCCTGGGCGGGGCTCAGATCGACATGTACGGCAACCTCAACTCGACCGTCATAGGCGATCACGAACGCCCCACGGTCCGGTTCCCTGGAAGCGGAGGCGCCAACGACTTCGCCTCCTTCTGCTGGCGCACCATGATCATCACACCCCAGGACCGCCGGCGCTTCACGCCGAAGCTGGACTTCGTCACGTCGCCGGGCTTTCTCGCCGGGGGCACGAGCCGCGAGGACGCCGGCCTCCCGCCCGGGACAGGCCCCTACCGGGTGATCACCAACATGGCCATCATGGACTTCGAGGCCTCGTCCTCGCGCATGCGCGTCATCTCGCTGCACCCTGGAAACACCTTCGAGAAGGTCCAGGACGCTTGCGGCTTCGAGCTCTTGAGGAAGCAGGCCCTGGACGAGACGCCGCCGCCCACGGACCTCGAGCTTGCCATCCTGCGGGATCAGGTGGATCCGGGCCGCTACATCATCGGCCGTGCCCAGTGACGCCGGAAACGACCCGAAACGCCGTGTGAAGCCGGTTCATTTTGTGCCCCCATCCCCGGCTCGCTGTGCTCGCCACCCCTTCCCTCGAGGGAAGGGGTGAAGGGGATGGGTGGTGAAGTGCCCAGGTCACGTGAAGGGTGACGATGACGTTCGACCCGGAGGCGGGTGGAGGCGAAGGCCCGTGTGTGAAGTATGTATATTTTATGCCCCCATCCC
>JBFYZU010000345.1:0-17123 GCA_041309365.1 Myxococcota bacterium | reverse complement strand
CAGGCGCTTGCGCAAGCCCTGCGCAGGTTCCCGGTGCCAGACAACGCCCGTGCGCAATCCTTGCGCAGCATAAAACCCACGCCGGCGAGAGCATGAGAGGCCGTCGAGGTCCTGCTAGAAGGCGACGCCGATGCCCACGAGGTGGTTGTCCACGAAGGCGAAGCTGTCTCCGGGGTCGTCCACGACGGCCGGCAGGAAGCTGTACTCGACCAGGAACGCGAGGCGTCCCACCGCCGCTATCTCCAGGCCGACGGTGAGCCTGAGCACGCCGTCACCGTACCCGGCCCGCTTCGCGTACGTGGCCGAGGGATCCGTCTCCAAGAGCGTGCGGCCGAAGATCCACCAGAAGCCGTAGCCGAAACCCAGGTAGGGGGAGACACGGTCCCCGATCCTCACGCTGGCGATGACGGACACGGGCAGGTGAAGGAGCCACGCACCGGGCTGCCCGATGTCCGCGGCCGCGCCCAGCCCGATCTTGAACGCGAGGCCGAACGCGTGATCCGGCGCCATCACGTTCACCTTGGCGTCGGCCATGAGGCCACCGAGCATGAGCACGGTGGCGCCCACGTCCACGCGCTCGTGCACGCCCACGCGCACGTCGATCTGCGGCGGGAAGTTGTAGACGTGCACGGGCCGCTCGTCGAACGTCTCGTTGTACTGGAACGACTGGCTCATGCTCACGCGGACCTTGCCCACGGGCGTCGTCTTCGCGGTCTGGAACTGGCCGTAGCCGCACCCCGCGCACGCGACGACGAGACACACAGAAAGAGAGCGTCGCATCAGAGCGCCTGCAGAGCGGCCACGATGTCATTTACGCTGTCGTGGGCGTCGCACACGGCGCGAAGCTCCTCTCGGGTGGGCGGCGGCGTGTCCATGGGCAGCCTGACCTCGGCGAACGCCTCCACGAGGAGCCAGTAGTCCATGGGCACGAACCCTCGGATCGTGCAGGTATCCGCGCCCACCACCTCGGGCTCGAACCCCTCGACGAACTCCGCCCTCGAGCGCACGACCCTGATACCCAGCACGGCCCAGTAGATGGTCTCTTGCGTGATCATGTCGCGCTGCACGGGCACCATCACCCGCGGGTCCTTGAGCACGTCCGCGTCCGTGCGCCACGTTCCCAGCCATGCGGTGGCAGCGTCGCGGCAGTCCGCCTCGGGGTACTCGGTCGTCTCCTCGGCCATGAGCTCGGGCGCCAGGCCCACTGCGTCGGCCGTGAGGTAGTGAAGCCCGTAGAGCAGCCGCGCGAGCCGCGCGATCTCGTCGCGCAAGGACAGGTCGCCACGCGTGCCGTCCTCGATCATGCGCCGCGTGGAGTCGAGAAACCCGCTTCCCAGCACCGTCTCGAGCCAGGTGGAGAGGAACCTGTAGGCGCGGGCGCTTCGCAGGTAGAAGGTGGGAAACGGCTCGGCAGGCAGCCTGGGGTACAGGTCTATCTCGATGGACACGGAGCCCCTGTCCGAGGCCCCGATCTCCAGCTGCTTGACGTGCGTCTCGCGGTTCTGCGTGAGGATGGAACGGAACGTGTCCAGAAGCTTCTGCTTGTAGGCCGCGGTGAGAAGCAGGTGGTCGGACTCCGACCCGCGCTCCGGCAGAAGGAGCGTCTCGAGGGCCCAGCTCTGGTAGTCGTAGAAGCCAGAGGAAGCGTCGGGAGCGAGGTCCACGGAGCCGTCTCGGATGGCAGCGATGAGAGCTTCCATGTAGTCGAGGTCCGGCGGAGCCCCGGACAGGCAGTACTGCGACTCGAAGTAGGTGGTCTCCTTGCTGCTGGAGGACGGGAACAGGGCGAAGTGCGGCTGGCACTCGGGCAAGAGATCGGGCGCAGGGTTGTCCACCAGGAACGCATCCACCACGGCGGCCGGGTCGTCAAGGCTCGCCTCGGACGCTACGTATGGCGAGAGCGCGGTCACGGGATGGTTCGCGTAGGGGTTGGTGAGCACGGCGTACAGGGCCAGGTACCCCTCGTAGCGATCGAGCAGTTCCGGATCGGACTGGATGGCCAGGGACATGGCAGCGGCCTTGCCCGCCTCGGTCGTCGAGTAGGGATCCCGGGGCTCGGGGTACTCGACCTGGTAGTTCTGCAGGTATCGATCCTGCCTGAACACGTCGCCCAGCACCGGGTCCCACCCGTAGAACCCGATGGGCCTGGAGTAGAGCGGCTCGGCCTCGAAGGCCGCGACCAGGCTCTCGGCCTCGAGGCGCAGATCGCCGGGCATGACGGGATCCTCGCCTGCCAGGAGCAGGGCCGCGCCCACGTCCACGGCCGCAGACGAGTAGTGGCCGGCTCGCGCCGGTGGCGCGGCCGCAGCGGACGCCACGAGGACGGCGAGCAGGTCCTCGAGGAACTGTCGCTTGGACGGGTACACGGGCACGCTGTCCACGCTCACCCCCTCCTCGACGCCGTACTCCACGGCAGCGTACAGGCCGTCGTTGACGGGCTTGAGCGTGCCGTTGACCACCTCCATCGAGGGGACCAGCGAGGCATCCAGGTAGGCATCGCCGCCCAGGTGCGCGATGGCATCGGCCCTGCTGCCGAAAACCCTCTCGACGAGGTCCATCTGGTCGCCCGACAGCGGTACGATGTCGAGCTTCGTGACCGTGGCGCTCTTGTTGAGCGTCACCTCACAGCCCGAGAAGGTCTCCACCACGACCCGATCCGGGTCGAAGAGGGGATCCTTGTCCTCGATCCGGTCGTCCGTTGGCTGCGTCTCGTTCTCGCTGGTCTCGGTGACCGCGGCCTCGACGCCCAGCAGATCCAGCGGCCCGAAGCCGCAAGACACCGCAAAAAGCGATAGCGTGACGATCGTGCATCTCGACGCGTGCATGTGCCCTCCTGCCGGCCGTGCATGTCCAGCCTCGCTCCGGGTCGATGCAATCATGATACCACCGAACGATTCCAGGGGGTTGCACGTTCGAGGGCACGGTCGCCATGACCCGCCCGTCATGGTTCGACGCGCTTGCTCCACAGGAGACATCGCATATAATCGGCCAGGTTCGAAGACGACGGGAGGACGGGCATGAGGGCCGCGGGGTGTCTATTCTCGATAGTGTGCGCGGGCGCGTTGCTCTTCGGGTGCGACTGGATGGACAACCCCGACATCCCGCCACCGGACCGGGACCTGGCCACGGACCCGGACGTGATCGTCCTCGACACGGTCGTGGCCACGGACGGCGAGGACGTGGAAGTGGACGAGCCCGAGGCCGCTGTGGAGTGCGACGACACCCTGGGCACATGGGAACCGGTCCACACGCGCGCGGGCCTGGACACCGACTTCAATCAGGCATGGAAGATGGAGGGAACGGTGGAGGGCGACTTCACCAGCTCTCCGCTCTTCGAGCTCAACATCGAGTCCTGGTATGCGAGCGGTGGGCCGACCACGCCCGGCACCTACACCATCGACGGCTGGGTCAACGCCCTGACGTGCGGCCTGTGCGTGTACTACTTCGAGGAGTGCACGGATCCCGAGAGCAGCTCGACCTGCACGCGCATCTACAGCGCCACGCGGGCCGTGGTGGACATGCAAGACCTCGATCCATCGCTGGGAGGCCGCGTGAGCGGAACACTGTCGGACCTCTACATGGTGCAGGTCCACTTCGGAAGCGGCGAGCAGATCCCGGGAGGCCTGTCGTTCTGCCTGGACCTGTGGGAGTTCGACGAGACGTTCACCGCCATCTCCAGCTGGTGACGAGAGGCAAAAGGCCAAGACCCGCGCCACGCGACGACTGGTCAGCGAGGCAGGGTGATGACGAAGGTGGTGCCTCGGCCCGGAGCGCTCGTGCAGTCGATGGTGCCGTGGTGGCCGTCCACGACGTGGCGGACCAGCGATAGGCCGAGGCCCGTCCCACCCTCGCGAGTGGAGTAGAAGGGCTCGAAGATGCGCTCGGTCTCGCCAGGAGGCATGCCGCGGCCCGTGTCCACGACGCCAAGACGCACGGCATCGTCCGTGGTGGCGAGCATCACCTTGACGCTGCGCTCGCCGCCTTCCTCGAGCGCCTCTGCCGCGTTGCGTACGAGGTTGATGAGGACCTGGCGGATCTGGTCCGGATCCAGCACGAGCTCGGGATCGAATCCGTCGTCCTCGAGCACGAGATCGACAAGGCGCCCCTGCATGTCCGGCCGGATGAAGTCCACGACCGATCGAACGAGCGTTCCCATCCGGACGGGCACGGGCTCGGGGCTGGGCAGCCGTCCGAGCTGGAGGTACTGGCGGGTGATGCCCGTGAGCCTGTCCACCTCCTCGACGACGCGGCGCGACAGGGCCAGGATCTCGTCGCGCTGCCCCGAGGGCGGCAGCCCGGCAGCCTCGTCCGCTATCATCTCGGCATTCAGACCGACCGAGCTGAGCGGGTTTCGAACCTCGTGGGCGATGTGCGAGGCCATCTTTCCGACGGCGGCGAGCCTCTCGGCGTTCCTGAGCCGGCGGTCGCGCTCGGAGAGCGCCGCAGCCATCTGGTTGAACTCCGACGCGTAGCGGCCGATCTCGTCCATGCGCCTTATCTCGATGCGGTGGCCGAGATCGCCCCGGCCGATGGCCTCCGCGCCCCTGGTGAGGTCCGAGAGGGGCATGAGCAGGTTGCGTATGTACAGGGTCACGAGCAGGGCGAGCCCCAGGGAGGCCAGGATGAGGGCCGTGAACATGTACAGGGCCTGACGCTCCCGCTGCTCGGCCTGGGCCGTCACGCGGTTGATCCGCGTGACCAGCACGCTCTGGAGGTGCCTGAGCGTGCCCTCGATCTCCTTCTCCTGATCCGCGAGCCCCACGTAGAGCTGCTCCGCCTCCTCGGTGTTGCCGTGCTGCACGAACGTCTCGAGCAACCCGTAGTCCTCGCCTGTCAGATCGTACAGCCCGCCGATGCCGTCCAGGTCCGAGTCAACCCTCTCGAGAAAGGCGGCCTCGTCGGCAGAGCGCGTCTGGGCGCGCAGATCCCGGGCCACTTCGATGAGGTTTTCCAGGATCATGGGCCTCAGCTTGCGGGCCGTGGCGAGGGCGGAGAGGGTCTGCGTGGGATCGGGCTCGTCCAGCACCCTCTCGAGGAGCACGTTGTAGACCCTCTGGGTTGCTCGCATCTCGACGATGGAGAACGACAGGGTCAGATACCCCCGGTTGAGAAGCCCGAGCTCTCCCACGGTCCGGTGGTGGTTGTAGAGCGAGTAGAGCATGGTGCCGCAAAACACCAGGATGACGGCCAGAAGCCCGAGGAATATCTTCGCCGACAGCGTGAAGCGCGATGCAGCGCGCGAGGGTTGCGGGGGTTTGTTTAGAGATTGCATTCGGGTTCTATAACCCGATATACTATCTCGAAATTCTCGGTCGAGGAAGCGTTCGGCCGGCCCTTGCCATCGGAGGCCCGGGTGGGATTGTCATGACACGCGGTTCAAGAGATCAGAGACAGTTCCCCCGCAACGAGTTGCTGCTCAAGGTCGAGTACCCGGACATGGAGGACTTCCTCCACGACTACACCGAGAACATCAGCAAGGGCGGCACATTCATCTACTCGGAGAAGGAGTGGAAGAGCGGGGATCGCATCCGCATCGCCCTGAGCTTTCCCGGGCTGCTCAAGTCCATGGAGGTCTCGGCCGAGGTCGTGTGGGTACGCCGGGACGTGAACCCCGGCATCGGCGTGAAGTTCCTGTTCGACGACGACCCCGAGTGCGAAAAGTACCTGGCCGGCTTGGTCACTGCCATAGCGCGCGGCGACAGGGACGTGGTGGCCCGCAAGTTCAAGATCCTCGTGGCAGAGGACAACCCGTTCATCCAGAAACTGCTCAAGGACGGCATCGAGGGCTACCTGAACAAGAAGCTCCTCGACAGCGTGTCCTTCATCTTCCTGCAGGCGAAGAACGGTTACGAGGGCCTCCGGATCCTCGAGAAGGACAAGGTCGATCTCATCGTCTGCGACCTCTACCTGCCAGTGCTCGACGGATTCGAGATGATCCGTCGGGTGCGCGAGATGGACGACACCAGGACGATTCCGGTGCTGGCCGTGAGCGCGGGCGACGAGGAGTCCGGACGCAAGGCCATCGAGCTGGGAGCGGACATCTTCCTGGCAAAGCCGCTCATCCTCTCGAAGGTCTTCCGGACCATCTGCTCTCTGCTCAACATCAATCCCGACTGAAACCCACTCGAAGGGAGCCCGGCATGACCGAAGATACTGCCCCAGCGGGGACCATCACGACCGTCGAGGCCATCGCCGGCCACGAGGGCAGGACCGTCACCCTGCGTGGCTGGCTCTACAACAGGAGCTCCAAGGGCAAGCTGCACTTTCTGCAGCTTCGAGACGGCACGGGGATCATCCAGTGCGTGATGTTCTCGCAAGAGGTGTCCGACGAGACCTTCGCCCTGGCGGGCAGCCTGACCCAGGAGTCCAGCATCGTGGTCACGGGGACCGTGCGCGCGGACAAGAGGTCCAAGATCGGGTTCGAGCTGGGGGTCTCGGACCTGACGCTCGTGCACATGGCCGAGCCCTACCCCATAAGCCCCAAGGAGCACGGGGTGGAGTTCTTGATGGACAAGCGGCACCTGTGGCTCAGGTCCCGCCGGCAGCACGCCATCATGCGGGTCCGATCGGAGATCGTCGCCGGCATCAGGGACTTCTTCGACGGCCGCGGGTTCGTCAACGTGGACGCGCCCATCCTCACGCCTGCGGCATGCGAGGGCACGAGCACGCTGTTCGAGACGGAGTACTTCGGCCAGAACGCCTATCTCACCCAGAGCGGGCAGCTGTACATGGAGGCCGCCTGCATGGCCCACGGCAAGGTGTACTGCTTCGGGCCCACGTTCCGGGCCGAGAAGTCCAAGACGCGCCGGCACCTCACGGAGTTCTGGATGGTGGAGCCCGAGGTGGCCTTCATGGACATCGACGAGGACATGGAGCTCGCGGAGGATCTGGTGGTCTTCGTCGTGCACAGGGTGCTGGACCGGAGGAGGCCCGAGCTCGAGGCCCTGGAGAGAGACACGGCCAGGCTCGAGTCCGTGACCAGGCCGTTCGTACGCATGAGCTACGACGACGCCATCCGCACGCTCGTGGCTGCGGGTCACCTGACCAGCTGGGGAGACGACTTCGGCGGCGACGAGGAGACCGTGCTGGCCAGCCAGAGCGACCGTCCCATCATCGTCCATCGCTTCCCGGCGGCCATCAAGGCGTTCTACATGAAACACGATCCTGCCAGGCCGGAACTGGCCCTGGGCATGGACGTGCTGGCGCCGGAGGGCTACGGCGAGATCATCGGTGGGGGACAACGCGAGGACGATCTGGCAGTGCTCGAGAAGGCCATCGCCCAGCACGGCCTGTCACCTGCCGTCTTCGAATGGTACACGGACCTGAGGCGCTACGGCACCGTGCCTCACGCCGGCTTCGGTCTGGGGCTGGAGCGGACCGTGGCCTGGATCTGCGGCCTCAAGCACGTCCGGGAGACAATCCCGTTCCCCAGGCTCATCAACCGTCTCACCCCTTAGGGTCGACTCCCGAGACGCGATGCGTTAAAAGGTACTTCCATGGGTTCAGTGCTCCCGTTCCTGCTCCTCATCGGCGTGCTCATCTTCGTGCACGAGCTGGGGCATTTCATGTGGGCGAAGATCCTGGGCGTGAAGGTGCTCACCTTCTCCCTCGGGTTCCCGCCCCGGCTCATCAGCCGCAAGGTGGGCGAGACCGAGTACGTGATCTCGGCCATCCCCATGGGCGGCTACGTCAAGATGCTGGGCGAGGACGCGGGCGAGGACGTGCCCGAGGACGAGATGAAGCGGGCGTTCCACAACCAGCCCATATGGAAGCGTCTGATCATCGTGGTGGCCGGCCCCGTGATGAACCTCCTCTTCCCCATCCTGATCTACTTCGTGGTTCTCAGCTCCGTGGGCCAGCTCAGACCGGCGACGGTGGGCACCGTGGTGCCGGGCGACCCGGCCGACGTGGCAGGTCTCGAGCCGGGGGACCGCATCGTGGAGGTGGACGGCAAGACCGTCCACGGGTTCGAGGACCTGCGCGACGCGGTGGGTGAGGCGGCAGGGCGCAAGGTCCTTCTCGCCTTCGTGCGCGACGGCAAGCGGATCGAGACGGACATCGTGCCCACCCGGGCAACCGAGACGATGATCCCCCTTCTCGGGCTGACCGAGCAGGTGGGACGCATCGGGGTCTATCCCGTGTTCCCCAGGCCCGTGCTCCAGATCACGGATCCCGGGAGCGCTGCCGGCCGGGCCGGCCTCGCGACCCACGACATGGTCACCAGCATCGACAAAAAGCCCATCACCAAGTGGCTCGAGCTCGAGAAGGCGCTGGCAGCCGACGGCCCTTCAACGTTCGAGGTGTCGTACCTCAGGCCAGTCGCATCGAAGAGCGCGGCCGGCACGGTCTACACCTACGAGCCCGGCGTGACCTCGGTCGAGCTCGACGAGGGGCCGGGCACGAGGCTCGAGCGCTTCGGTGCGGACAGCAGCGAGTGCTACGTGTCACGGGTCCGTCCGGGCACTCCCGCGCATGCCGCGGGGCTGAGGGAGGGAGATCGCATCCTGTCCATCAACAACCGCGAGGTCCGGGTCTGGGATCAGGTGGCGAGCACGCTCAAGAGCTTTCCCGACGACCTGCACGTGGTCGCCTACAGGAGGACCGACGGCGTCGTCGTGCTCGCGAGCCTCAGGCAGACCCGCCAGGTCCTGGTGGACGAGTACGGACACGAGAGCGCCTCCTACACGTTCGGCGCGCACAACTTCGACCTCTACACCGAGGACGACTGGGTGAAAAACCCCAACCGGTTCTCGCGAGCCATCTCTGGCGCCATGGAGGGCACCTGGTACTACATGAAGATCATGGGGGTGCTTCTGGCGCGGCTCTTCCAGGGAAAGGTGAGCGTGCGCACCGTGGGCGGGCCCATCATGATCTTCGACATCGCCGGCAAGAGCGCGAAGGAAGGGGCCACGTCGTTTCTGGACACCATGGCGCTCATCAGCATCAACCTCGGCCTCATCAACCTGTTTCCCATACCGATCCTCGATGGCGGCGTCGTGGCGCTCATGCTCATCGAGGCCATCCGCCGCCGCAAGCTATCCGACCGGTTCAGGGCAGCGTGGCAGTACGTGGGCATGGGCATGGTGGGGATACTGGTCGTTCTCGTCTTCTACAACGACATCAGCCGGTACTGGGACCGCATCGTGGGGTTCTTCACGGGCGGTTGATGGGCCACACCCCTTCGTCTGGAAAAGCCTTTTTCACCGCAGCGGAATCGCACTTTTCGTGCATCGGGGAGGTCGAAGATGTGTGCATTTCGCTCTCAGAGCACTCGAGCTATTGACGGGACATTGACCATTACAGTATATATACAACCTCCGGGGCGTAGCGCAGCCTGGTAGCGCACATGGTTCGGGACCATGGTGTCGGAGGTTCAAATCCTCTCGCCCCGACCGTTGCAATAGGGTGGACAGACGGAGGCTCTTCATGGTCGCCATCAAGCCGAAGATCCGTTTCAAGATCCTCATCATCGATGACGACAAGGACATCTGCGACTTCATGGAGACTTTCCTCAAGGGCGAGGGCTATCAGGTCCGGACCCTGCAGGATCCCCGGCAGGCCGTGGAGATCGTCAAGAAGGGCGGTTTCCACATGATCGTGCTGGACCTGATGATGCCCGGGGTCTACGGCCTTGACCTGCTCAAGGACATCCGCAAGGTGGATTCGGAAGCGTCCATCGTGATCTTCACGGGCTACCCCAGCCTGGAGACGGCGCTGGAGTCGCTCAAGATGGAGGTCTTCGACTACATACGCAAGCCCTTCTCTCCCAAGGACTTCAAGGAGGTGATCCGCAGGATCGTCAAGAAGAAGGGCCTTCTCACCGACCCCGAGGAGGAGCTGCATCGCGCCATCGGAATCAAGATCCGGATCCAGCGCAAGAAAAAGAAGCTCACGCTCAAGCACATCTCCAACCGCACGGGCCTGAGCGTGTCGCTCCTGAGCCAGATAGAGCGCGCCGAGTCCAGCGCCAGCCTCTCGTCGCTGTACAAGATCGCCACGGCCCTGGACACCAAGCTGCACTACCTGTTCCGCGATTTCTAGCCGTCGACCCATGGCACGCAGACTCGTCTACGGCCCGGTGGCGTCCCGTCGCTTCGGCCTGAGCCTGGGAGTGGATCCGGTCCTTCCCAAGACGTGCTCCTACGACTGCGCGTACTGCCAGCAAGGCAGGACCACGATGCTCACGACGATGCGCACGGACAGCGTCGAACCGGGCGAGGTGCTCGAACAGATCGGGGCGGCCCTCGTGCGCGGGCCCGTTCCCAGGGTGGTCACCGTAGCGGGATCGGGCGAGCCCACGCTCTACCTGTCCCTTGGTGCGCTCATCGACGGCATCCACGGCATGACGGACATCCCCGTGGTGCTGCTCACCAACGGCTCGCTGCTCTCGGATCCCGTGGTCCGCGCGGCGGCCGGCCGCGCCGACATCCTGGGCCCCTCTCTGGACGCTGGCGACGAGCAGACCTTCCTGCGCATCAACCGCCCGCACCCGTCCATAAGGTTCGACGAGATGGTCAGGGGCCTGCGCGAGATGCGCGCCGAAGCCAGGGGACGGTTCGATCTGGAGGTCTTCCTGGCCCGGGGGTTGAACGACTCGCGCGACGGTTTGCAGGAACTGGCCCGACTGGCCATGTCCATGGACCCGGACTCCATACAGCTCAACACGGCAGTGAGGCCCGTGCCCGGCGGAGCGAGGCTCGCGCTGGGGCCGGACGAGATCGAGGCCATCGGGCCGCTCTTCGGCCCGAAGGCGCGCATCATCGCGAGCTTCGAGTCCTGGTCGCGTGGCACAGAGGGAGCGGATCCCGGCCGCATCCTGGCCGTGCTGGGCCGTCGCCCCTGCACGGCCGCCGAGCTGGCCACGGCCCTGGGCATGGACGCCGACGACATCGCGCGGGTCCTCGACGGCATGGAGCGCTCCGGCGTCCTGGCGCGCACGGAATCGGGCCACTACCACCCTGCGCGGGCCGGTTGAACGCGTCCGCCAGTCATGCTAGCTTGCTCTCGCCCCGGTAACAGCGGCCCGAGAAACCCGCCAGGCCCGGAAGGGAGCAACGGTATCGGAGTTCGTTGTGTACCGGGGCATTGTATTTCCCCCGGGCTTGCCCATGGCTCTCATGCCACATACATTCACCTTGTGGTGACCGACGAGGCGCACAGAAGGATCGCTCCAAGGCCCTCGTGGCTGCGCACGCGTGTCCCCGGCGGGGAAAGCTACGCGAGGGTTCGCAAGCTTCTCGGGGCAAGAGGCCTGCACACGGTCTGCGACGAGGCCCGCTGCCCCAACAAGGCCGAGTGCTGGGGCGCGGGCACGGCCACGTTCCTGCTTCTGGGCGATACGTGCAGCCGCGCGTGCAGGTTCTGCTCGGTCACCCACGGGAAGCCTCCCCGACCACCCGACCCGCACGAGGGCGAGTCCGTCGTCGAGGCCGCTCGGCTCCTCGAGCTCAAGCACGTGGTGCTCACCTCGGTGACCCGCGACGACCTGACCGACGGCGGCGCTTCCCACTTCGCGCGCGTGGTGGGCGCCGTGCGCGGAAAGTTGCCCCACGTCACGGTGGAGGCGCTGATCCCCGCATTTCTCGACGACGATCTGCGCCTCGTGCTCGCGGCTGGCGTCGACGTGCTGGCCCACAACCTGGAGGTCGTCCGGAGGCTCACCCCTCTTGTCCGAGACCGGCGCGCGGACTACGAAAGGTCGCTCGGAGTCCTCGGGCAGGCGAAGAGGCTCGCCCCGGGCATCTTGACCAAGAGCTCCCTTCTCCTGGGCATGGGTGAGACTTTCGAAGAGGTCCACGAGGCGCTCTTCGACATGCGCCGGGAAGGGGTGGACGTGGTGGCCATGGGCCAGTACCTCCAGCCGAGCAGCGCGCAGGTGGGGGTGACCCGATACCTGGAGCCTTCCGAGTGGGAAGCCCTGCGCGCGGATGCCCTCCGCCTGGGATTCGCCCACGTGGCCGCCGGACCCTTCGTGCGCACCTCGTTCCGGGCACACGAGGCACTGGCACCTCTCGTCCCTTTGCCGGTGCCCGAGGTGGGCTACTCGAGGGCGCTCGGGATCATGGCAGACGTCCAGCGCGAAGTGGCCAGGGGCGGCCCGGAGCGCGTGATGCTGCTCACCCACCCGCGCGTGATCACGCTGGGACGCATGGCCGACCCGGGGAACGTGAAGGCGTCCATGGAGCAGCTCGCACGGGCCGGCATCGAGGTGGTGCGCACCACGCGCGGCGGCGAGGTCACCTTCCACGGCCCCGGGCAGCTCGTGGCCTACCCCATCATCGACCTCGGGAGACGTCACTGGGGCACTCGACGCTACGTGGCCGCGCTCCTGGGCTGCGTCGAGCGCGCGCTTTTGTCCCTGGGCGTGGACGCGGTGCTCGTGGACGGCGTCATCGGCGTGTTCGTGAGGCCGCCCGACGGCCCCCCCTGCAAGATCGCCTCTCTTGGGGTGAGCGTGTCGCGCGGGATCACCGGCCACGGCGTCGCCGTCAACGTCACCCTGGACCCGTCCGAGTTCGGCCTCATCGTGCCCTGCGGCCTTGCCGGCTTCGGCGTGACCTCCATGGCGCGGGTCCTTCCCGAAGCGCCGGACATGGGCCTGGTGGCCGCACGCCTCATGATCGAGCTTCGCTCGTCCTTCGGCCGGGATCTCGGGATCCTCGTCCGAGATCTTCACGGCTCCCCTCGGGACGGCCCCCTGTGGTAGTGTAGCTGCCCGGACGGATTTCCAATGAGCCTGAAGGACCACCTGCAGACCCGCGAGAACCTCGAGATGGTGGCCAGGCAATCCTGGAAGCTGGGCCGTTCGGGGATCGTCGGCCGGGGCATGGCCTACTACGAGAGCCACCCGGAAGACCTGGAGCGCGTGCGCGCCAACCTGGAGGCCATGGGCCTCGCCCACGACGACGCGGCCCTGGCGCGCGCCACCGAGGGCATCGTCGCGCACTACTTCGAGAAGTTCTTCGTCATGACCAAGAACTTCGAGGCCCACTGGATCGTGCAGAACCGCATCGAGCTGGGCGACGCGCTCGAGCCTCTGCACCGCGCCAGGGCCGAGGGCCGCGGCGTGTTCATCGGCCAGTCCCACTTCGGAGGCACCTACCTCCTGGTGCCCACCATCATCACGAGCGGGATCGACATGTCGTTCGTGGGTCTGTTCCCCGGACCTGTGCACGCCATGCTCGAGGCGAACATCGACGGGTACTCCGAGAGGTGGAAGACGGGACGCGCCACCATCGTGAACGTGGCCGACGAGGGCGCCACGGTGGCCGAGGTCATCATCGGGTCATTGCTCGCGGGCGAGCCGGTCATGAACGTCTACGACGAGAACAACGCCTACAGCCGCCAGGTGTCGCTTCTGGGTCGAAGGCTGTGGGGCGGCAGCGGGATGGACCGCATCCTCTCGCGCATGGACCCGCGCAAGGTGACCGCGGTCACGGCCTTCGCGGTGCGCGTGGACGACGAGCGCTTTCGCATCGAGGTGGACGAGCACGACCTGGCGAGCCCCGACCTCGTGCAGGACATGTTCGACTCGCTGGGCAGGCGCGTATCGAGAAACCCCGAGCAGTGGTACTTCCTGCAGGAGCTCCACCACAGCTTCGAGCAGATCCGCTAGCGCCTCGTGGACTCGCGCTCCTGCCTGCGCTGGTCACGGTCCTCGTCCTTCTTGCGCACGTCCTGCCGGCGATCCACCTTGCGCTTCCCGCTGGCCAGGCCCAGCTCGACCTTTGCACGGCCGTTCTTGAAGTAGATGGACAGGGGCACCAGGGTGTAGCCGCGCTCGTTGAGCTTGACGCGCAGCCGCACGAGCTCGTGCCGGTGCATGAGGAGCTTGCGGGGGCGCTTGGGCTCGTGCTTCATGTACCCCGCGTTCACGTACTCGGAGATGTGGAGGTTCAAGAGGAAGAGCTCGGTGCCCTTGAACGAGGCGTAGGCGTCGGACAGGTCGGCCTGGCCATCGCGCAGGCTCTTGACCTCGGTGCCCATGAGCACGATGCCGGCCTCCTGCCGCTTCTCCACGTGGTAGGTGTGGGTGGCGCGCCTGTTGCGGCAGGCCACCTTCACGCCCGGCTGATCCTTCTCGGCCACCGCGTCTCCCTTGCGTCGATCCAATCTACTACACAACGCGGGCCAGGGTGTATACCCGCACGTGGTCCGCACCGGCGCGCCGCAGTGCCCGGGCGCAGGCGCCGCACGTGGCGCCCGTGGTCCACACGTCGTCCACGAGGAGGATGGAGCGACCGGGCAGGCGAATGGCGCCTTTGCCCGGTGAGAAGGCCCCACGGACGTTGACTCGTCGGCCGGACGCGCTCAGCCCTCCCTGGGTCGGCGTGTCGCGGGTGCGCACCAGCGCATCGGCGACGAGCGGCACGCCGAGGCCTCTGGCCAGCGCGCGGGCGACGACGGCCGACTGGTTGAAGCCCCTGGCTCTCTGCCGCGCCGGGTGAAGAGGCACGGGCACGACGAGATCCGCGGCCGGCGGCGTCACCGTGCCCATGGCGAGCCTCGCGAGCCTGGAGCCCAGGGCCGGCACCTCGCCGTGCTTGAACCGGATCACCGCAGCGGCGAGCGGACCGCCATAGGCGAAGGCCGACGCACTGACCTCCCAGGCGTCTTTCACCGACGCACCGATGGGATCGGGCGCCCGCTCGATGAACTCGCTGCAGCGCCGGCAGAAGACTTCGCGGCCGGTCTTGACGGGCTCCCCGCACTCGGGGCAGCGGGCCGGCACGAGGACGTCGAGGATGCCGTCTGCGATGTCGCGAAAGGAAGCGGTCATGCTCCTGTATCGCCGCCTGCGCACCATCCGTCCGGTCGTCGAGGGCGGATGCGATGCTCAGCAGGCACAGGTCAGAGGTCGTAGGTCTCGATCTCGCAGGCGCGCGTCACGCCGAAGAGGCTGCCGGCAGGCACGCGGCCAGTGATGGAGTCGGTAAAGGGGCTGTCCACGAAGCTCGAGACGAGCACCGCGCGACGTCCGTTGCGCGGAAAGAGGGGGATCTCGCCGCTCTGGCGGCTGCGGCCCACGCCGCGGTGCAGCGCATCCTCCACCTCGGGGGGTCTGAAGAAGACGGTGCTGGGAAGGCCAAGGGGGCCTGACCAGCCGGCCAGACACGTGCCGTTGGACACGATGAGGGGGACGCTGGGAGGCTCGAGCCCCACCGTCGGGTAGATCTGCTCGAGCATCAACATCATGTGGCGCAGGCCACGGGCAATCTCCACGGGAGGCAGATCCGCGACAGTGAGCTTGCCCGCGTCGTTGAGGAAGCTCAGGACGAGGTGGAACAGGTGCTCCGACTCGCCGGAACCGGTCATCGTGCGCGAAATGAAAGGAGGCATGGCATCGCGGATGAGGCTGCGCACCTTCGCGAAGCCGGCCGTCTCTCCCAGCTGGGTGCAGGCCCATCCCATGGCACGGCAGGTAGCGGGCTCGGCGGCCCTTGGCTCTCCGGGAGGCGGATCGAAGTCCCCGATCATGACCCGGGTGCGAGTCTTGCGCATGAAGGCCAGGAAGCGTTCCAGGTCCGTCCGGCCGCCGGGGTGGGTCCTGAGCAGCACGTCGCCGTCCTGGTGCAGCACGATGTGCCAGCTGCCGCTCTCGCGGGCCGCGTCGGAGAAGACCTCGGGTCTGTGGGTGAGGATGCAGCTGAGCCACTCGGGGTCGTCCGCGAGCAATGCAAAGATTCCGCTCGGCACTTGCCTTGTCCCTTCGAATTCCCCCCCGCGTTCCCCGTGCTCAGTCGTCGTCCCCGCCGGGCTCGGGCTCTGCCTGGGCCTCCTTGCGTGCGGGAGGCTCTGGCGCCGGCCCACCGGACATCTCGATGATCGCTCGCGTCTTGCGATCGGTCCAGAGCTTATGAAGAGGCCTGAGCACCACGAGAAGAACGATGCACACGCCCAGCACGACCATCATCACGTACCAGAGGTTGCCCATGTAGCTGAACGGGTTTGCCACTGTCTCGTCCAAGAAGATCATGTCTTCGTCCTCCTGTCACTGAGACAGCGCCGGACCCGTTTTGTTTTCCCGCCGGGAGGCCGGGGGTCGGGATCATTCCTCTGGCAGGTCGAAGGTCATGTCGGCATCGTCGCCGCCGCCGGTCTCCTCGGTGGAGAAGCTCATGTCCTCGCCGCCCTCGTCGGAAGCGGGCATGCTCTCGCCCATGTCCTCTCCCTCGGCGCTCACGAGGTGGAACTCCACGCGGCGGTTCTTGGCCTTGCCCTTCTTGTTCTTGTTGGAGGCGATGGGCACATCCGGGCCGTAGCCCTTGGCCGTGAGGTTCGCGGGATCCACCCCCTTTTCGACCAGATACTTGACCACGGCCTCTGCGCGACGCTGGCTCAGGTCGACGTTGTGGTCGTAACCGCCCGCGTTGTCCGTGTGCCCCTGTACCTCCACCTTGAACTGGGGGTTGGCCTTGAGGATGGCCGCCACCACGTCGAGGATCTGGAACGAGGAGTCGCCCACGATCTCGTCGGAGTCCGTGGCGAAGTTGACCTGCTGCTTGATCTCGATCCTTTCCTTGGTGATGACCACCAGGGTCTTGCCCTTGTCCGGGCAGCCGTCCTCGTCCTCGAGGCCGTTGAAGACCTCCTTTTTCTTCGGGCACTTGTCGTCCACGTCCGGAATGCCATCCTGGTCGTCGTCGAGATCCGGGCAACCGTCGTCGTCGTCGGTCTCGTCGACGTCCTCGGCCTCGTCCGGGCACAGGTCGTCTGCATCGAGCAGGCCGTCCTTGTCGTTGTCGGCCTCCGGGCAGCCGTCCTCGTCCTCGTACCCGTCCGTGTCCTCGGGCTCGAGCGGGCACTTGTCGTCGGGCTCGGGCACCCCGTCCTTGTCGTGGTCCAGGTCAGGGCAGCCGTCCTCGTCCTCGTACCCGTCCATGTCCTCGGGCTCGAGCGGGCAGGAGTCGTAGCCGTCCTTCACGCCGTCCTTGTCGTTGTCGTCCTCCGGGCAGCCGTCCTTGTCCTCGAAGCTGTCGTAGTCCTCTGCCTCGTCCGGGCAGGAGTCGTCCTCGTTGAGGATTCCGTCGAGATCGCGATCGACGCTCTTGGCCTTCTCCTCCTTCTCCATCTTCTGCGGCACCCACATCAGGCCCAGAAACACCCTGAACATGGGAGTGCCC
>JBFYZU010000344.1:0-2855 GCA_041309365.1 Myxococcota bacterium | reverse complement strand
CCGCCCACTGGCTGGGCCTCATCCTCCCGTTCGTCGTGGCCTTCTATCTGGCCTACCAGCACATGAAGAACGGCCTTCCCGTGTTCGTTCACGTACTTCTGGCCATCCTGGGTTTTTTCCCCTTGCTCTGGCTCGCCAACATGCCGAGCAGCACCATCAGGGATCTGTTCGGCGCCATGATAGGAATGCCTCTCGTGCTGCCTGCTCCCTGGGTGCTCTACCCGCTGGCCATGCTCCCGTTGCTTTTCATCTTCTCCACCCTCGTGGGCACGCCCGTGGCCAGCCACTCTTTTCTCATCTCGAGGAGGCGGGCGGGAATGGGGCTCGCACTCGTCTACATGGGCACCTTCACCCCCCTGACCGCACCGCAGGCGGCCTTTTTGACAGCCGGTCTGGTGCTGTGGATGAAATCCATCGTCCTGGATTGATCCCAGGCCGGCCCTCGCGCTCATCTTCACTTGAAATTGGTACGATCACGGGCTAAAGAGCTTGATCCATGGAGTCCCGCCCCCAGACGCGGACCTTGCTCGTGGCAGGCCTCGTGGCACTGCTGTTCGTCATGCTGTTTCTCCCCATGGCGGGGAGGTACGGGATCAGCGCACCATGGGAGCTGAGCCGGGCGACCCGCGCACTGGATCTCGCCACCAGCCCGGGCCAGAGCTGGTTCGACATCCAGACGATCGAGGGGGAGGGGGACGTGGCGCCGCTGCCTCTGTGGCTCGCAGCCGTGGGCTTTTCCCTGCTGGGGCCTCACGAGTCTTCGGGCCGGATCCCGGCCATCTTGCTTCTCGGCTGCGCCCTGGTGTTCCTGGTGTTCACCATACGCCGTCTCGTCCACGAGAGGGCCGCCCTGTTCACCGCGGTGGTGCTGCTCTCCTTCCCGCTCACGGGAATGACGAACATGTTCATCGGCGGCGAGGGCATCGTGATCTCCATCCTGGCGTTCAGCCTCTGCGGCCTGGCCCTCGGCAGGTGGTGGACGTACGACCCGGCCACGGGGGAGCACGATGGGGCACTGGCCACCGGACCGCTCAGATGGGTGGCCCTGGGGCTCGGCGTCTTCGGGATGGTGGCGGGCTACTACGCCGTGGGAGGCCTTGTGGGGGTGCTCTTGCCCCTCCTGTCGGCCGTGCTCGCGGGGATCATGGACGGGGACTGGCAGTACGTGCTGCCAGCTAGGGCGAGAGAGCGGCTGGCAGAGCGGGGCAAGGTCGACGCGATCGTGGCCGGCTCCCTGAGCCTGGCCTGCATCGCCACCTGTGCCGTGGTCGTCCCGGTGCTCCTGAGCAAGGAGCCCGAGTTCGACCTCGTGGCAGGCGGGACCCCCCGGGTGGGCCTCGTGCCCACGTTCGATTACTACCTGGCCCACGTCGCCTATGGCCTGTACCCGTGGAGCGGATATCTGCCCATGGCTCTCGCCGCCCTGCTGGTGCCGCAGGTCTTCCCCACCAGCGGCCCCAGGATCCCTGGCAGCCCCGTCCGGCAGTTCTTCCTCATGGCCAACTTCCTGGCCTTCGCCGCCTACAGCTTCTTCGCCTTCCGCTACGGCAAGGAGCCCTATGCGGCGCTGGTCCCGGCCGCCGTGGCCGTGGGCGCCCTCCTGTGGGACCTCGAGAGGGCGGACGCGGGCTGGCGGGTCGTGGGATTCATCGGGTGCGGCTTCGTCATGCTGTTTTTCCGGGATCTACACGTGTACCCGGAGTCCATGGCCGAGGCCTGGGCCATCACGGGTTTCACCGATGCGTTTCCCAAGGAGTCCATCGCGAGGCTGGCGCAGGCCGCCGTGACGGGTCAGTTCATGATGGTGACCTTCTTCGTGTTCCTGCAGGGCTCGCGCGAGCTCGAGCCTTTGCGCTACACGGCCCTCGTCGGGCACGTGAGACGGGCGTTCGAGGGATGGTACGGGCGCAAGTGGAAAAGAGGCGCCATCGCCATCGCCGCGATCTGGGCGCTTTTGTTCGTCAACGCCGTGCTCGTGATCGTGGGCACCCACATGACCCAGACCTCGGGCAAGCTGCTCATCCCGTTCAGCCTGTACTGGAGCCTCATCAAGAAGATGAGCCTGGGCCTCGGCTTTCTGCCCCTACTCGTCCTCGTGGCGGACATCGGCGTCCGCGTCGCCTACAACGCCGTGGCCCGGGCCCGGGCCTACAGGCTGGACATGGTCATGGGCGCCACCATCTTCGTGGCCTTCTACTACGTGATGAGCTACATGAGCGGGGTGAACCAGAACCTCTCGCCGCGATCGGCCATCGAGACTTTCATCGCGAACGCCGGTCCCGGGGAGAGCCTGGTAGCGTTCCGTACGTCCGGAGCCGTGGGCCGCTTCTACGGCCATAACGAGAGCTTCGAGGAGATCTCCAACCAGGCCGAGCTGTTCAAGCGCATGTCGGGAGATGAGCGCGTCTGGTTCTTCTTCAAGCGCGAGGAGGCTCCGAGCCTGGATCTCGCCTACAAGGAGACCAACCACGACCACATCCCCGTGGTGGATGCCAGGACCTGGCGCTTCCTCCTGGCCACCAACAAGCCTCTGCCGGGCATGAAGAGCCAGAACCCAATCAGCGATCTCGTGCGGCTGGCGCCTCCCAGGCCCGGGTTCAGCGTGTTCGCCAACCTGGACAACAAGGTGGAGTATCTGGGCTACGACCTCGAGACCAGGCACATGAAGCCCACCGCTGACGGCAGCCGCGACATCTGGGCCGGGGCCATGGAGAAGGTCACGCTGACCACGTACTGGCACTGCACGGACAGGGTCAACGGCAGCTACCAGTTCTTCATCCACGTGGATGGCTTCGGCCTGCGTCTCAACGGCGATCACGACGTGCTCCAGGGCGAGTACCCCACGCGCTACTGGC